>DATECS010000418.1:0-2094 GCA_035286785.1 Thermoguttaceae bacterium
AGTCGCCTTCGACCGTGACCGAGCCTTCCAGCACACATAGCAAGTGGCAGCGTCCGTCGCCAGCCGGCGAGACCTGCTCGGTCAGCTCCCATCGAGCCAGTGCGAAATACTCGCAGTCGAGAATCGGCACGGCGCGGTCCACGTCGCCCGCGATCGGAGGTACGGGCCGGACCGGACCGGCGTCGAAGTCAATGGCCTCCAGAGCCTGTTCAACGTGCAGCGGGCGGGGTCTGCCGTCGGGCCCAAGGCGGTTCCAGTCGAACAGGCGGAAGGTCGCGTCGCTGGCCTGTTGAATCTCGGCCACCATCACGCCCGCGCCGAGACTGTGGACCGTGCCGGCGCGAATCAGCAGGGCGTCGCCGGGCCGCGGCTCGAACCAATCGACGCAGTCGTCGCAAGTCCCGTCGCGCACGGCCCGGGCGAGCGTGGGCCGATCCACTCCCGGCTTCAATCCGGCCCAAATCCGGCTGCCCGGCTCGGCCGCCAGGACGTACCAAGCCTCGGTCTTGCCCAATTCCGGCGGGTCGAGCCGCGCGGCCATCGCGTCGTCCGGGTGTACTTGAATCGAAAGATTTTGAGCCGCGTCGAGCAATTTCAGCAGCAGGGGAAATCGACCGGCCAACACGCCCGGAGCCTCGCGGCGAACGGCCGGTCCCAAGAGTGCGTCACGGTGTTCGTTCATCAACTCGCGTAGTGTGCGGCCGGCCAGCGGGCCGAAGTGGACGACGCTCTGGTCCTCGCCGTGGTCAACGATTTCCCAGGATTCGGCGTAGACCTCACCAGGCGTAAGCCGGCGCCCCAGGAGCGTCTCGAATCGTCGTCCGCCCCAGAGGTAATGCTTATAGAGCGGCTCGAATCGCAGGGGATAAAGGCTGATCATTGTCCCGACCGTGCAAGGAGACGCGGGTTCGTCCAAAGGGGACAGGCACATTTTTCGGCCGTTAGGCGTATCCAAGCGTAACGCAAACAGGGCCGAAAAATGAGCCAGTCCCCAGGGCGTGAACGGTTACTCAACGCCGTGTCATTGTAGGCACATTTCGACGGGGCGGCCAGTAGCGCCCGGGCACTACACGTCAAGGTCGTCCACTTCGTCAACCAGACGGTCGAGGGTCGAGAGACGATCTGACGGCTTGTTCGACTTGTCCGACGGCGGCTTGGTTTCATCCGTCGCGTCGCCCGAGATGGCCGGGTCGGCGTACTCGGGAAACATGATCGCCCCGGACGGACAGACCCGGGCACACGCGGGGCAGCCCGGCCGGCAGGCATCGGGCTGATCGACAAATACGGCCTCCGAGGCGTCTAGATCGTATACTCCGAACAGGCAGAAATTCAGGCACTCCAGGCAATTAACGCACCGGTCGTAATCGATCACGGGATACCATCGCGGCTGGGTAGATTCGTCCAACAATTCGGCTTCCGCCGGTTTGCCGCCCTCGGTCGCGGGGAGTTGCGCGGCTGACATGATCCGACAAATCGCCTCGACGCACGCCGCGGGATCGGGATACTTGCGAAGATCGAGGCACAAGAGGCGGCGCGTACCAACGGCCGGTGTCTCCGATTCGCGATGGCCCTCGATGCCCGCGGCGCGGAGCAACCAGTACGTCGCTCGCGCCGGCAACCAGGACAGAACAATCAGATTTCCGTCAAGCGATCGAAGCCGTCTAATGGCGAGTCCGTCGGGGGTCAAGTCGATGAGATGGGGTGCGACCGTGAGCGTTGTCCGTCCGTCGGAGGTCAGCAGGGCCAATAATTCTTCCTCAAATGCCCGGTGCTTCGCGTCGGGCGAATCCGTCACGGCCGATTGCCGCGCACGGCATAAAATCAGGTGATAGTCGTCACGATCCGCCATGTGTATTGCTCGATTCGTTTGATCTCGACCACCAACGTGCCGCATGGAAAAAGGGGGACAGGCACCGTGGCCACGACGTTTCTTCCACCGCCACGGCTACTTGCGCCACGGAGTTACCATGTAGTTAAAAAAGCGGCCAGTTGCCTTACAGCGGAAAGGGCGGTAGGAAAGTTCATTTGCGTTGACGAACGTTTCCTAACCCTAACCCGTTGGAGGAACTGGCCATGTGTAAGGTTATCATGATT
>DATECS010000419.1:0-2123 GCA_035286785.1 Thermoguttaceae bacterium
CTGGCCCAGGCGAATAGGCACGGCATCCTGCAAGTGCGTCCTACCCGACTTCAGCACATTGTCGAATTCGACGGCCTTCAATTGGAGCTGCAAGGCTAGATCGGAAACCACCCCCAGCAACTCGTCCAGCCGCCACAGGCAGCCCAGGCGCAGAGCGGTCGGGATCGTATCGTTCGTCGACTGCGCCATGTTGACATGGTCGTTGGGATGGACGCGGTATTCGCCGAGACGGCCGCCGAGGAGAACCGTCGCACGATTGGCGATGACCTCGTTGGCGTTCATGTTGTGGCTGGTGCCGGCGCCGGCTTGAAACGGATCGACGACGAACTCCTCGTCCCACCGACCCTCCGCCGCCTCGAGGGCGGCCCGGGCGATGGCCGAGGCCATCTCCGACGGAAGCAGGCCGAGCTCGCCGTTGACCTCGGCCGCCGCCCGCTTGACAGCGGCGATTCCCCAGATGAACGCTCGGTAGGGTCGGCGGCCGCTGATGGCGAAGTTCTCGACCGCCCGCTGCGTTTGCGCCCCGTAGAGCGCGGCCGACGGCACACGGACCTCGCCGAGCGAGTCGTGTTCGACGCGGAACGCCGCGGTTTCTGCCATCCCCTCACCCTCCCCACCGGACCGAAAAGAGGGAGCCCGCTGGGCTCCCTCTGGACATCGGGCCTGCGATGGTTCAGCCTTCCTGGGCCTTGTAGCCAGGACCGGTCTTGAAGAAATCGTAGTTCGGCTTGATGTCCGGCCTCAGATCGACGGCCTCGCCGGCCTTGAGCAACTTGGTGTGATCAAGATGGACCGGTTGATCGTGATGATCCTTGCCGTCAAAAGGTTCGTCGAACCCCGGCGTCCCAGCCGGCATGCTCAGTCGCTCCGTGCCCTTGGCGGTATAGGCCGCGGGCACTTCGTCCTCCGTGAAGATGGCCTCGAACGGGCACTCCGGGATGCAGGCGCCACAGTCGATGCAGGTGTCCGGGTCAATGTAGAACCACGGCCACTGGTCGATCGGCTTTCCGCCGATGATGCATTCGACCGGGCAGACGTCGACGCATCCCGCGTCACGCAGGCACAGACTCGTGATGATGTGGGTCATATTCTGGATCCTCCAGATCGGATTCGGCTGACGGGTCCCTCTCCGCCTAGCGCTTGATTTGTCCGAACAGCGTGTCGACCTCCGCCCAGTTCACGACATTCCACCAGGCCCCCACATAGTCGGCCCGCCGATTCTGGTACTTGAGATAGTACGCATGCTCCCAGACATCCAGGCCGAGCAACGGCTTCATCGTCTCGGCCAAGGGCGTGTCCTGATTGGCCGTCGAAACCACCTTGAGGCCGCCCGAGGCGTCGGCCACCAGCCACGCCCAACCGCTTCCGAAGCGTCCCATGGCGGCCTTGGTGAATTGGTCCTTGAAGGCGGCAAAACCACCGAAGGCTTGGGCGATGGCTTTGCCTAGGGCGCCCCCGGGTTCGCCGCCGGCGTTGGCCGCCATCCACTTCCAAAACAGGCCGTGGTTGAAGTGGCCGCCGCCGTTGTTGCGCACGGCGGTGCGAATGGCCTCTGGGACGGCGTTGAGGTCGGACAGAAGATCCGCCAGGGCCTTCTTTTGAAGCTCGGGGTGGGCCTCCAGGGCGGTGTTCAGGTTGTTGACGTAGGCCGCGTGGTGCTTGTCGTGGTGAATCTCCATCGTGCGCGCGTCGACGTGGGGTTCCAACGCGTCGAAGGCGTACGGCAGCGGGGGAAGCTCATGGGCCATCGTTGCTACCTCCTCGTGGCGATGCGGCCGGCGAGCAGGCGGACGAAACGTTACCCCAGGCTAGGGCAGCCGACCAGTGTCGATTGTAGTCGCCGCGTCTGCATATTGTCAAGCAGACTATGTTTTAAGGCGGTCGCCACGCGCGAAACCCAAACCCGGTTTCCCCCGGAAACCGGGTTTGGCATTTCATCGTAGAATGAACACCCCGCCGTCGGACCCATCCGGCCGGAGGCCTCTATGCAGTTGCGTTGTTACCGTTGCGGGAACAGCTTCGCTCTGAGCCTGGCGGAAATCGCCGCCGCCCTGGAAGAGGTCAAGTCGGCGGGGCGGAGCCACTACGACGCGCGCTGCCCGCGCTGCCGGACCACCAACAAG
>DATECS010000420.1:0-4556 GCA_035286785.1 Thermoguttaceae bacterium
GGACCTGAAGCCGGAGAATTTATTGGTCTCGGCCGAGGGACACGTGACGGTGCTGGATCTGGGTCTGGCGCGGCGCGAGGGGGAGAGCGATTCGGTGCTTGCGCGATGCGTGACGGGGACGTGTCATTATCTGGCGCCGGAGGCGATCACGTCGTCGCTGGCGTCTGACGCGCGCAGCGACATCTATAGTCTGGGCGCGGTGTTGTTCGAGATGCTCACGGGGCAAGTGCCTTTTCCCGGCGATTCGCTTGAAGACGTTGTACGACGGCATCGGGAATTGCGCGCGCCCAATCCGCGGCGGCTGGTTCCGCACGTCGGGGCCGGAGTAGCGCAACTGGTGGGCGAGATGCTTTCGAAGGAACCGTTGCGCCGGCCGCGGACGCCGGAGGAGTTGATTGATCGGCTAACGCGGCTGGAAGTGCTGTCGTTTGGGGAACGGGCGCTGGGTTAGCAGCCTGTTGAAAAAGGGGGACAGGCACCTCACGGCAATCGTTTTTCGCGGTGTTCGCACGGTCAGTTCGGAGCCAGTCCCCCTTTTTCAACAGGCTGTTAGGCGTTCAGTCGGCCAGGGCGGCGTCTTGTTCGCGGCGGGCGGCTTCGCGGGCTTCCTTGTTTTTGTCGGTCGAGAGAACCTGGCGCAGGAGGGCGGAGAAGTCGTCGTATCTCGTGTCGCAGGGCGGGCCGGCGGTGTATTGAAACACGGAGTTCTGGACCTTGCGGGGCAGCGAGATAAGCGTCGAGGAGACGGTGCCATACTCGGGCCCGACGAGCACCGCGCCGCGGCGTCCGGAGACGTCGGGCTTGCGCGAGAAGGCGCGGCTGGCCATGGCGAGGAAGGTGACGGCCGATTCGATTTTTTGGAGCGTGAGCTGGCGGCGGATGAACTCCTGGCGCTCGTCGGCCGGATCGTCCATGTTGCCGTTGGCGAGGATGTGCAGGCCGGGCGCGAGTTCCTTGGTTTCAACGTGATTGCCGCCGTAGACGACGGCGGCGAAATGGGCGTCGGCGCAGAGGTAGTTCACGCCCGCGTAGCTGCCCGAGGCGAGGGCGGAGACGGCGTGCTGGACGGCGCGGCGAGCGCTGGAGAGGCCGAGTAGTTCGCGGCAGAGGAGCCCTCGTGAGCGGGGTTCGAGAGGGACGTTTGTTTTGACGCGATTGGCCGCGACGACGAGCATGCCGTGTTGATTCACGCCGAGCCAGGTGCCGCCGGCTTTGCGGTCGATGCCGCAGATGACACGGGGCTTGCCTGACTGAATCTTGGGGGCTTGGGTGGGTCGGTCGAAACGTTCCTCGCGGTTGTGCGCCATGAGGATGGGCGCGCCGCGAACCGTCTTATACTGAATGGCCAGAATGCACATGAGTTTCGCTCTGTGAAATCGCCCAAAAACCGGATTCCCTGCCGATCGTCGTCGAACAACCCACAAGACGTGTTTGTGATCGTCCACAAAGACCTAAGTGTAGCGGTTTTGGATGATGAATTGCACCCCCACGTTGGAGGTATTTTTGGGACGTGGAGTTGATGTGAGGTGGGGGGAGAGGAGGGGGATTTAGGGATTTAGGGATTTGGGAAATAGCTACTTGTGCTGTAAGGGGATGGCACAAAACAAGTTATGAATTGCCCGAAGAAGACTTCGCAAGAAATTCAGGGGTGGTTTTGGGTTTGGAGTCCTATGGATGTGAACGCAATGGCAAGAGACTGAAACGCGATGGTGGCATGACGGGAACACGATGGAGACAAAAAACCAGTCGGTCGGGCTTGAGAAGCGTCGCCGAAAGGCGTACTCTGCTAGTTTACCTAGTGTTGTACAGTGAGGCACCATGAGCACTGACCAGAGAGCGGCTTCCGCCGAACGGGTGGTACAGACACGTCAGTCCCGCACGGGGCGTTTGTTGGGTGTGAAGGTTGTCGGCATCGGCAGCAGCGTGCCCGACAATATTGTCAGGAATGAAGACCTTGCCGCGTTAGGTTACGACGCCGAGTGGATCGTGCAGCGGACGGGCATTCTGGAGCGTCGGCACGCGCCGCCGGGAGTAGCCACAAGCGACATGGCCGCCGAGGCCGGACTGCGGTGTCTGCGCGACGCGGGCGTGGCGCCGGAGGAAGTGGACCTTGTGGTGCTGGGCACGTATACGCCCGACTTGTTGATGCCGTCGGCGGCGTGTCTGGTGCAGGAGAAGATGGGGGTGCCTGCGCCGGCGTTCGATCTGCACGCGGCCTGCGCGAGTTTTGTGTTTGCGTTGTGGACGGGGATGCAGTTTGTGGCCAGCGGGTGTTCGCGGCGCGTGCTGGTGATTGGGGCCGACTGCAACAGCCGGATCGTGAATCCGAAGGACGAGAAGACTTATCCATTGTTCGGCGACGGAGCGGGCGCGGTGCTGCTTGCGCCGGGCGACAAGGACCAGGGGGCGTTGAGCTACGCGATCGGGGCCGACGGGAGCGGGGCTGACCTGCTTTGGCGGCAGATGGGCGGGACGAAGATGCCGTATCGGCCTGATCCGGCGGTCGACGGCATGCAATACATGGCGATGGAAGGGCGGCCGGTTTTCAAATGGGCCATTCGGATGTTGGACGAGACGGTCCATCAGGTGCTCGACGCGGCGGGAGTGACGATGGACGAACTCGGCCTGGTCATTTTTCATCAGGCGAACATGCGGATCATCGCGTCGGCCACCAAAGCGTTGGGCATCAATCCCGACCGCGTGTTCAACAACCTCGAGCGTTACGGCAACACGTCGAGCGCGAGCATTCCGTTGGCGCTGGACGAGGCTTATCGGCAGGGACGCATTGCGCGGGGCGATCTGGTGCTGTTCAGCGGGTTCGGGGCGGGGCTGACTTGGGGGACGATGCTTTTGCGGTGGTGAGCGGTTCGAGGGTCTTTTTCTCACCACGGAGGAGAATGAGACCTCGACGAGCTTGAACGCCAGGTTCGCTTCATGATCGATCGGGCCTTGAAGAATCTTCGCGATGACGAGAAGACGTTCGGCGGCGGAACAGGCGATTGAAGCAAATTGCCGTTTTTCTCCGAATTTTCCGTTATAAATCGACTGTGTTTTCGCATTAATCGGATGCGTCATCTCGCGGACCGTTCATTCACTCGTATTGGAGGCTTGGGCCCATGATCAAAAAGCGAACTTTCCGGGCAACATTCGTTGTGATCGCGTGTGTCGGATTATTGTCTAGCGTCGGTTGTTCACGCTCGGGCGGAGAGGCCAAGTCTGACGCGACGAAACCGGCGCAAGGAACCACGACCGCCACCGAAAAACTTGCAGCAGCTTCCGACGCGGCGGAGCGGCCGGGGAAGTGGGCGCGGGCGGTGGAGGTGGAGGGGGCGCCGAATTTGTATCAGGTTTCGGATACGCTTTATCGTAGCGCGCAGCCGACGGCTCTGGGGATGAAGAATCTCAAGAAGAATCTGGGGATCAAGACGGTGGTGAATCTTCGGTCGTTTCACAGCGATCGGGACGAGTTGGGCGAGACGGGGCTTGGGTACGAACACATCACGATGAAGACGTGGCATCCCGAGAAGAAGGAAGTCGTGCGGTTTTTGGAGATTGTGACCGATCCGGCGCGGCAGCCGGTGTTGGTCCACTGCCAGCATGGAGCCGATCGGACGGGCACGATGTGCGCGATTTATCGGATCGCCGTCGAAGGGTGGTCGAAAGAAGACGCGATCAAGGAGATGCGCGAGGGCGGATATGGGTTTCACGAGGTTTGGCAGAATCTGCCGGAGTGGATTGAGTCGCTTGACGTGGAGTAGGCAGTAGGCAGAGGGCGGTGATCTCAGATTTGAAATTTCAGAGTTCAGATGTTGAGGTCGTTGTCGTTTGAAAATTTGATTTTGAACTACTGTTCTCTTATTTTACCTCCCCCCTGCCCTTCACACGTTGTTCGTTGTCCGCTGGCTTCCGCCGGCGGCTATCAATCATTCTCTGCCTGCTGTCCTTTGCCTGTTGCCTACTGCGTCCAGAGGTCGGCGAGGGTCCAGACGGGGTGGAAGCCGGTGGTTTTTAGACGGGCGGTTACTTCTTCGACGGTGCGCTGGTCGTGGACGGGGAATTGGCCGTCGGTTTCTTCGTGGCCGTAGGCGCCGGGGGCCGTGCGACTGCCGGCGCTGAGTTGGGTGATGCAGACGGGCCAGAGGCGGTCGCGCAACTCGGGCGTTTCGCGGGTCGAAAGGACCAGGTTGGCGTCGGGGAAGGTTAGCCGCAGGATGCAGTAGAGCCGCACGAAGAGGCCATCGTCGACGGCGAACGGCGGGCGGAAGTCGCCGGGGGCTTCGTGGATGCGGGGCAGGCTGAAGGCCAGACGACCCTCGGGGAAGCGCTCACGAAGATAGAGGCCGTGACGGATCATGGCCAGGACGTCTTCGCGGGGGTCGGCCAAGCCGAGGAGTACGCCGAGGCCGAGACGCTTGACGCCTGATTCGGCGGCGCGTTCGAGTCCTTCGAGCCGCCAGTCATACGCGGCTTTGGTTCCGCCGGGGTGACAGCGGCGGTAGCACGCTTCGTCATAGGTTTCTTGATAGAGGGTCACGCCCGCGAGGCCGGCGGCGACC
>DATECS010000421.1:0-10547 GCA_035286785.1 Thermoguttaceae bacterium
CAACTCGACGTACAACCGCAGCGAGGGCGGATTGAAACTGAACAGTTCCCACAGCACGCCCTTGCCGCCCAGCGACGCGCTCACCTGGCCGAGATTCACAAGCGTTGCGTCCGGGTCGGGCGTTTCGGCAATAGCTTTCAACAGCCGCGGCGCGATGGCGGCCAGAAAATGCATGCACCGGCGAGTCGAGAGGAAGCGGATGTTCTCCTCGCCCAACGCCATCAAGTTGGCGTACGCCCGGGGCACGTCGCGGAACCGATAGGGGCCCAGCACCTCTTCGATCCGCTCGGCCGGCGGGTCGGGATCGAGCACCAGGTCCACCTCGGCCTCGGTCTGCGGGTCGCCGGGAAACGCCTCGTGAAGAAGATGGTCGAGAATCCGCCGGTTCACGGCCGTGCGGTCCTGATGGTCGGCCGCGAACGCCTCCAACGCACTGCAATCGGCCGTGTCCGCGTAGCCCATCCGCAGGGCCAGCTTGCGCAGCTCGGCCGGCGAGTCGGGCAGCAAGTGCGTCTGCAAGTCGAGCATGATCTGCAACCGGTGCTCGATCTTGCGCAGAAAAGCGTAGTTCTCCTCCAGCAGCGACCGCTCCAGATTGCTCAAGCAACCGACCGCCTCGAGCCGCGCGATCGCTTCGAGTGTGTTGCCCGTCTGCAATGGCGGCGCGTTGGCCCCGTTGAGCAACTGGAGAAACTGAATGACGAACTCGATGTCGCGGATACCGCCGTGGCCCGACTTCACGTCGCGCTGGTCGACGCCCTGGTCCTTGGCTCGCCGCTCCATGCGTTGTTTGAGCGTCTGGATGCCCGCGATGTCGGCCCGCGTCAGATAGCGGCGATAGATCCAAGGGCGCAACCGCTCCAAAAACGCCTCGCCCAGGTCCAACGCGCCGGCGACCGGCCGCGCCTTGATGTAGGCCTGGCGTTCCCACGTCCGCCCGCGGAGATCGTAGTATTGCAGCGCCGCCGCAACGCTCTGGACCATCGGCCCGCGTTGTCCCTCGGGCCGCAGCCGCAGATCGACCCGATAGGCGATCCCCAGGTCGGTCCCCTCGGTCAACAGTCGCACGAGTTCCTGGGCCAGGTGGTTGAAGAATTCGCGGTTGCCGATCGGCCGCGCGCCGTCCGTCGTGCCGTCCTCGTCGTAGAGCAAGATCAGGTCGATGTCGCTGCTGTAGTTCAGTTCTCCGCCGCCCAATTTGCCCATCGCCAGCACGACCATCCGGGCCGGTTGGCCGTCTTCGCGCCGCGGCGTGCCCCGTCGGGCTGTCGTCTTGCGCCAGGCCGCCCGAAGCGCCGCCTCCAGAATCGCCTCGGCCACGGCCGAAATCTGCCGCGTCACCACGCGAAGACTCTGCTCGCGAATGATGTCGGCCACCGCGATTTGCAGCGTCTCGCGGTGTTTGAACCGACGCAGCGCCCCCAGCACCGCGTGGTCCTGCGAAAGAGCCTCGATCTCGGCGACCAACTCCTCGACGAGCGTCTCGCGCGACGGCGGCTGACCCTGCGTGAGCCGCAACAGATCAAAACTCTCCGGGTCGGACACCAGGAGGTTGCTGAGATACTGGCTGTTTGAAAAGATCTGCAACCCCATCCGCAAACTCACGGGATCGCGGTCCAGGAACGCGGCCAGCGACAGCCGATTGCGCGTCGCCGCGACGAAACGGCCCAAATTGTTCAGCGCCATGTCTGGGTCGGGACATTCCGGCAGAAACCGCTGAAGGTGGCCGCACAGCGACGCCATCAGATCGAGCGTGATCCCGGAGGTGGCCATCTCGACCAGCGCGGCGTGCGCCCGCGCCAATTGCGCAAGCCCCATCGACGCCAGCCACACGGCCGCCGTGTCCGCATCGTCGAGATATTGCCGAAGCACATCGACCTTCATGGGTCGCCCTCATCTCCCCCATCCCCACCGGGCTTGCCCCGGTGGTAAACGGTTTGGCAACTACGGCCGCCTCGCACTATAAAGCATTCCTTTTTCTTCCGCCGCCCGCCTCCGGCGGGCGGCGGGAGAAAAAGGCCGGACGCCATTTTCAACACCCCCTGTAGTTTCCAAACCAACAAGCCACCGGGACAAGCCCGGTGGGGACAGTCCCTCTCCAAATTTCCCCTTATCCGCGTTCATCCGCGTTCATCCGCGGTTCCGCCGTTCTTCCAAACAGTGTAAACGCATGGGCCTCCTCAACTTGAACCGGCACGATTTGCCCGACGAGCTTCTCCGTCCCGTCGAACACGACGATCCGATCGCACGTGGTCCGTCCGACGAGTTGAACGACCTCGCCCTCGGACTGCCGTCGGACGCTCGTCTTGCTCGGCCCCTCGACCAGGATTTCGACCCGACGCCCGACCAGCGGCCGATTATCTTCCTCGCTGATCGCGTTTTGCACGGCGAGAAGCTCGTTGTTCCGCCGCCGCTTCACGTCCTCGTGTACGTCGTCCGCGTAGTGATCGGCCGCGTAAGTGCCCGGCCGGGGACTGTATTTGAAAATAAAACTGTTCTTAAACCGCGCCTCGCCGACCAGATCGACCGTCTTTTGAAAATCCTCCTCCGTCTCG
Source organism: Thermoguttaceae bacterium (assembly GCA_035286785.1). Taxonomy (GTDB): domain Bacteria; phylum Planctomycetota; class Planctomycetia; order Pirellulales; family Thermoguttaceae; genus UBA11386. The sequence continues at coordinate 2,556 of DATECS010000421.1, forward strand.
CCGCAAAATCCCACGATAAAATCGCTCGTCACGGCCGCGCCAGGCACGGTCTCGCGGATCGCCGAGAGCATCTCGCGATAGGCCGCGGCCGTGTAGCCGCGGCGCATCCGCTTGAGCACGCCGTCCGACCCGCTCTGCGCCGGCACGTGAAAATAGGGCGACGCCTTGTCCAGGTCGCGCACCGCCTGGATCAGGTCGGCCGTCATGTGCCGCGGATGGCTGGTGACGAATTTCAGCCGCGCGAGCCCCTCGACCGCGTTCAACCGTTCGAGCACGTCGGCCAGTCGAAACGTCCGCCCGCCGTCCGCGTAGTGATAGCTGTTGACCGTCTGGCCCACGAGCGTCACTTCCAGGGCCACCTCTCGCTCCATCGCTCGCCGAGCCAACTGCCGCACTTCCTCCTCGATCCGCCCGATCGGCCGGCTCTGCTCGGGCCCGCGGACGCTCGGCACGATGCAATAGCTGCAACACTTGTCGCACCCGAACGCCGCGCGAACCATCGCCTGATGGGCGGCCGCCCGCGAATCGACCTGCCGCGCCGGATCGAACGGCACGAAACTCAGACTCTCCCGGACCTGCCGGTGGTTCTCTTGGTTGCGATCTTCGCTAATCGCAATGACCGGCCCCGCCCCGGCGGCCACCTCGTCCAACAATCGCGGCAGTTCGCCCAAGTGGCTCGGCCCCACCACGAGATCGACGTGCGGCGCGCGGCGGAAGATCAACGGTCCATCCTTCTGCGCCATGCAGCCCAACACACCGATGATTTTCAACGGGTTTTGCTCCTTGGCTCGCTTGAGCCGGCCCAGCTCGCTGTAGATCTTGTCCTCGGCGTGCTGTCGAACGCTGCACGTGTTGAACAACACGACGTCGGCCGCCCGCCGAGTCGCCGCCGGCTCGTAACCGGCCCGCGCAAGGCCCGACGCGACCAACTCGCTGTCGAGCACATTCATCTGGCAGCCGACCGTTTCGAGATAAAATCGTTTGCTCATCTACTGCCGCCAATACTCGACGACCTCCTTACATCCTCGTTGGCGGTTGTGTTTTGAGCAACTCAGGACCGTATTCTCAAGAGTGTATTCACCGCCTCTCTTGCCAGGCTTGACCCGATCCAGATCGACCTCTTTTGAACATTCAGTCTCGACCTTGCCTCTGTAGAAGCATTCATGGACGGTCATCTTTCGAGCGTGTTCGAGGATGATGAGTCGTTTCTTAAGATGTTCCTGGTTCAACTTGCGAAACTGGTTGACGGAGAGCAGAATGGTTTCGAATCGGTACTTGCCGATACACTCTTGCGGCAAGTTCGCGATAATCTTCTGCAAGATCCACTCTCTCCCTCGCTCTTCGATCAGCAACGACTCTGTCCGGACGAATTCAGGGTCTTCGAAGAGCTTTCGCACGGCTTCCTGGAGCGGAAGGTCATCGAAGGTGATAGTAAGCTTCTGGCGGGGTCTCTTGGCCATTAGTACTGCTCCTGAGGACGTTATGGAGGGGACTACGGTAGATGATCCTGCGGACAGAAACAAGAGGGTATGGCTCGGCGAACCGACGCCAGCCAATCACGTCTGGCCGGACGATCCTCGCCAGATTCTATGTCCGGATCCTCTAACGCACGATTCTCGACATACCAAACGGCCGCGATCAAGTTCATGTCCGATGCGGGCAATCCCTCGATGAAGATACAACTTCGCTCTTCGGCAACCGCTGCTCTGAGGACTTCCGTGGCCGTTTCCAGGAGCTGACCACGAAAGTCACTGTTCTCGGCGAACGGATGATTCCAGTTGCGTAGCAACAGCCAGACGAGAATCTCGCTTTCAAAGAGAGAGCAGATGGCCAAAGACCTTCTTGCGATTGATTCTGGCGAGTCCGGCATAATGACCCTATAGAGCAGAGCATGCGAGGTATCAAGGAGTCGCTTCTAAGTTTGGCACTAGAAGCTGTGAGTTAAGCAAGGGAGTCATGCGATGAATTAGGACAGACTGCAAGCCATGCTGTCGTGCCTGATCTTCGTTCATTGGAACAAAGATCACGGACCGCGGAGAGAAGTTGGTCCCGAGACTGGCGCGTAGCATTTGGCCCATTCGGTTTCTCAGACTCAACGTCTCCCCCACGTACAAGTGCTCGGCACCGTTATTGAGGATATACACCCCGGGTTGCTCATATTTGGAACTATTGCATTGCGACAAAGAAATAGACTGCGGAAGGGCTTTGTTCCTCCATTCACAAAACCGCTCCTTCGCAAGTGATATGGATTGTGTGGCCCTCTTGCGAATTGCCAGGGCTGCCCAGCGATATTCGAAGGGCAAGAAGCCTGGAGCGAACTGCTCCGCAATCTGATCAAACTCCGCAGCCGCTTTGGGTGAACACAGCACTACGTCAATGGGATAGCCGTAATTGAGCCTCATCAGTTCCATCGCGATTTCACTCGCGTAGCTGTATCCATCCATCATCTCAAAAGTGAGTCTTCTGCGAGTCGTGCAAATCCGTGGCAGCTTCCCTTTCTTTCGGATTTTCAGAAGTAGTTGATTCCAGACAAATGCGTCACCGCGCAGACCATGCTTGCGGCAGACATTGACGAATTCAGCATCCAATTCGGGATTGCAGAGGATCTGATCTACCGAATTACCGTGGCATGTCTCGCGAAAAGCGGCAACAATGCCTCGTTCCGCATCTTCGTCCAGTTGGAGGATCGGACGCCCATTACGCAACCGACCTTTCCGTTTCCCAGCCGACGTTCGTGGCGCACTTCGCACTGGGTCCGCCGGTCCGTCCAGTCCATCGCCGGCCTTGACACGCCCAAGACGCGCACGAATCTTCTTTGCGTAGTCTTCCGACAACTCCACGCCAACCCAGCGCCGCCCGAGCTTCTTGGCAACGGCCAGAGTGGTCCCGCTCCCCGCGAACGGATCGAGCACGAGTTCCTGAGGATTGCTCGATATTCGGATGATTCGTCCGAGTAACTGCTCCGGCATCTGGCATCCATGAAACCCCTCTCGCTCCTTGAACGTCCCCGCAACTCGTGCGAAATACCAGGTGTCGTGACTAGGCGAAAAGCCCCCGGCCGAAACGTCCTGCGGGCGGTAGATCCAAGTATTGTCCGGCAGTCGACCTTTGGGGTTTGCGCGAGCATCCCTGTACACGAGTTGGCGAGCAGAGAGAATGCGAACCGCTGGATTCTCGGAATTGAACGTGAAGTTGTCCGGGTCTTTCACAAAATGAAACAAATGCGTGTGCGATCGGCTGAAGGCACGAACACAATTGACGCCAAACGTGTAGTACCAGATCACCCAACTACGACAGGTGAAACCGCACTTCTCCTGTGCCAGGAGTTTCAATTCGGCAGCGTACTCGTCGCCAATAGCCAACCAAAATGTACCCGTCGGCTTCAGGACTTTGGAAACACACCTCATCCACTGTCGGGACCAGTCGAGATACTCCTGCCGGGATCGCTGGTCGTTGTACACATCGTAGTCGTAACCGATGTTGAAAGGCGGATCCGCAAACACAAGATCGACGCTGCCCGCATCGACTTGTGTCAGCTTCGCCACGCAGTCCCCTTGATGCACCTTGCTCAACTCAAGTGCCACTGGCCAATCCCTGAAACCTGAAGAGTGTACATTGGTTCACATTTCCTTGCATCATACCATCTCGTGACTTCTGCACAAAGAGGCAATACTTGAACGATTATGGTACCCAGTTTCCGCCCACGCGCAATCCCCCTCCCAGGTAGTGTTATTCAAGAGGCTCAGTGGTGAAAATCAGCCGGTCGAGATCAGGCAGGTGTTGGGGTGGATTAAGATGGAGAAAGTAGGGATTTCGGAGTTATTTTCCCGCGACAAACTCCTCAATCCGCGCAAACGCCTCCTCCAGGTTCTCCATGCTCGTGGCGAACGACGCTCGGGCGTAGCCTTCCACGCCGAACGCCGAGCCCATCACCGTGGCCACGCTCTTTTGCGAAAGCAGTTCGAGGCACCACTGGACCGAGTTGTCCACCTGCACGCCGCCGTACTTGCGGCCCAGGTGCTTCGAAATGTTGATAAACGCATAAAACGCTCCGCCCATCTCCGCGCAGCTCAGGCCCGGGATCTCCGCGATCCGCCGCACGACGAACTCGCGCCGGCGGGTGAATTCGACGAGCATCTCGGCGACGCACTCTTGCGGGCCGTCCAGCGCAGCCACCGCGGCGTATTGGCTCACGCTCGACGGGCACGACGTCTGCTGGCTCTGCAAGTTGCCGATCGCCTTGGCCACCTCCGGCGGTGTGATGCTCCAGCCGATCCGCCAGCCCGTCATCGCGTAGGCCTTGCTCACCCCATTGACCAGCATCGTCCGCTCTTTCAGCCCGGGCCGCAGCGTGGCGAAGCTCGTGAACCGGTGGCCCGGGTAGACCAGCCGCTCGTAAATCTCGTCGGCCACCACCAGCAGGTTCCGCTCCAGCACCACGTCGGCCAGCGCGCCCAACTCGTCGGCCGAGTACAGGCTGCCCGTCGGGTTCGACGGGCTGCACAAAAGCAAAACCTTCGTCTTCGGCGTGATCGCGCGGCGAAGCTGCTCGTGCAGCAGCTTGAAATCGTCCGCCTCGCGCGTCTCGACGATCACCGGCACGGCGCCGGTCAATTCGACCAGCGCCGCGTAGCTCACCCAATAGGGCGCGGGAATAATCATCTCGTCGCCCGGATCCAACAGCGCGGCGAACACGTTGGCCAGCGCGTGCTTCGCGCCGTTGCTCACCACCACCTGGGCCGGATCGTATTCCAGCCCGTGCGTCTCGCGATACTGCCGGACGACGGCCCGTTTCAACTCGGGAATGCCCGTGGCCGGCGTGTAGTGGGTGTGGCCTTCGTCCATCGCCCGAATGGCCGCCTGGCAGATGTGCAGCGGCGTGTCGAAGTCGGGCTCGCCCAGGCTCAGGTCGAACACCGTCCGTCCCTGGTCGCGCACTTCCCGGGCCTTGGCCGCCATGGCCAGGGTGTCCGACGGCCGAACCGACGCGACCACGCGAGAAATCGTGACACCTCGTAGGTCAGGCTGTGCCTGACAGCATGGTCGAGATGGTTCGCTCATCGGGCAAAACTCCGAAAAACAGGGTGGTTGACGCGACCCGCCGCACGTTGGACAATCATACTGGTTCGCCGGTTTTCTTCCAAGGGAGCGCTCTGTCCGCCCATGACACGTCCACGCATCGGTCTTTGGCTCATCGGGGCTCGCGGCGGCGTGGCTTCGACCGTTTTGACGGGCCTCGCGGCGCTGGCCCAAGGCAAAACACGCCCGGTGGGCCTGGTCACCGAGTTGCCCTTGGCCGCCGGGCTGGACATGCCCCAATGGTCCGATTTCGTCGTCGGGGGGCACGAAATCCGCGACGTGCGTCTGGTGGACGAGGCGATGGACCTGGCCGTCCGAAGCCGCGCCCTGCCGCCGGAGTTGGTCGAAGCGGTCCGGCCTGAGCTGGACGCCATCGACCGGCGCATCCGTCCCGGCACGCTCCATGCCGTCGGCCCCACGATCGCCGCCTTGGCCGGCCCCCACGTCCCCCGCGACGAAACGCCCCGCGAGGCGATCGCCCGGGTGCGCGGCGACATCGAGGCGTTCGCCGCGGCCGAACGGGTCGAGCACGTCGTGGTGGTCAATATCGCCTCGACCGAGCCGGCCGTCGACGCAAGCTGCCTGCCCGCCGAGTGGGACGCCGTGGACCGCCTGTTGGACGATCCCGCGTGCCCGTTGCCCGCCAGTTCGCTCTACGCCATCGCCGCGTTCGAGTTGGGTTGTTCGTACATCAACTTCACGCCGTCGCTGGGCTCCCTGCCGCCGGCGCTCGATGAGTTGGCCCGCCGCAACAAGACCCGTCACATGGGCCGCGACGGCAAGACGGGCGAGACGCTCATGAAGAGCGTGCTGGCTCCCATGTTCGCCCATCGCCATTTGGAAGTGATGAGCTGGGTCGGCCACAACATTTTCGGCAACCTCGACGGCCGCGTGCTGAGCGACCCGGCCAACAAGCAGGCCAAGGTAGCCAGCAAGGACCACCTGTTGCGCGAGATCCTCGGCTACGTCCCGCAGACGCTTGTGTCGATCGAGCACATCGAGAGCCTGGGCGACTGGAAGACGGCCTGGGACCATATCCATTTTCGCGGGTTCCTCGAGACGCCGATGACCCTGCAATTCATCTGGCAGGGCTGCGACTCGCTCCTGGCCGCCCCCTTGGTGCTCGACATGGCCCGCCTGGCCGACGCCGCCCGCCGCCGCGGCCAGATCGGCACGATGACCTTCCTAGCCAGCTTCTTCAAAAGCCCCCAGGCCGTCGCCGAACAGGAATTCATCCGCCAATTCCAGATGCTCGAAGCATGGATTCGCGGCTAGTTGTATTCCTCGCGCTCCGCGTGAGGTCAGGGGAATCAGAGGCGTAGGGTGGGCACCGCCCACCACGTGAAGCCGTGTTTTGGTGGGCGATGCCCACCCTACGCCTACTTGGTCCCCCGCCCCCCGTCCCTCGCCCCCTCTTGGCGACCCATCTCCTTTCGGATACAACTAAGGGGGTTAACATCCCGCTCGGGGAAGTGGTTTTCAACGGACTCTAAGGCAAAACGACTTTGGCCAATCGCAAGCGTGCTCCCCGTCGCCGGCAATCGCGACCTTCTTCGCCCGAACTGGTCGTCGAGCAGCCTCTTGATCCCGCCCCCACCCAGTGGCCTGACGGAGCGCCATCCTCGTCGGCCCCCGCCAAGCGGCGGCGACGCGGACGCTCCGGCCGCAAGCCGGCTGAGTCGTGGGCCGCCGAGGAACCGTCTGCCGAGCAGTCCGCCTGGGAAGATGACGTCGCCCTTGAAGAAACGCCGCCCGAGACGCCTATCGAACCGACCGGTTTCACTCCCCTGGGCCTCTCGCCGGTCATGCTTCGCGCCTTGGCCGCCGCGCGCTACGTCGATCCCACGCCCGTCCAGGCCGGCCTGATTCCCCGCGCGCTGGCCGACATCGACGTGATGGGCCAGGCCCAAACCGGCACCGGCAAAACGGCCGCGTTCGCCGTGCCGATTCTCGAAAAACTCACCTCCGGCAAGCACCGCGGTCCCCAGGCCCTCGTGCTGGTGCCGACCCGCGAGTTGGCTGTCCAGGTCCGCGACGAATGCACCAAACTGGCCCACGGCCGTCGGATCCACGTCGTGGCCTGCTACGGCGGCAAGCCGTTCCGCGATCAGGCCCAAAAGCTGGCCCGGGGGGCCGAAGTGGTCGTCGGCACGCCCGGCCGCGTGTTGGACCACCTGGGCCGGGGCACCCTGTTCGTCGGCGACCTGCGCCAAGTGGTGCTCGACGAGGCCGATCGGATGCTCGACATCGGCTTCCGGCCCGACATCGAAAAAATTCTGCGTCAATGTCCCCAGTCGCGTCAAACGCTCTTGTTGAGCGCGACGCTGCCGCCGCCCGTGCTGCGTCTGGCCCGGCGCTACATGCGCGAGCCCGAGGAGTTGGACTTCTCACCCACGGACATTGCCGTCGAGACGATCGAGCAGTTCTATTTCACGGTCGATCCCGAGCAAAAATTCGACCTCTTGGTCCGTCTGATCGAGCGCGAGAAACCGACCCAGGCGATCATCTTCTGCCGCACCCGACGCGGCACCGAAAAGATCCACGTGCGGCTCAAGAACAAAGTCGAATCGGTCGCCGCCATCCACGGCGACCTCGAACAACGGGTACGCGATCGGGTGATGGAGAGCTTTCGCGCCGGGCGGCTGTGTCTCCTGGTGGCCACCGACGTCGTCGGCCGGGGAATCGACGTCACCGGCATCTCGCACATCATCAATTTCGACGTGCCCGAGTTCTGCGACGACTACGTCCACCGCGTCGGCCGTACGGGCCGGATGGGCCGCGAGGGCGTGGCCTACACCTTCGTCACGCCCGAGCAGGGCAACGAGCTGACCCGAATCGAAATGCGCATCAACCACCTTCTGAAACGCGGCGAGATGCCGGGCATCGACCTGGTGGCGAAACCGGTCGAATCGA
>DATECS010000422.1:0-2274 GCA_035286785.1 Thermoguttaceae bacterium
CGGACGCCCGGGTCGTGGCGGCCACGAATCAGGATCTGGCCGAGATGGTTCGCCAGAAGCGGTTCCGGCAGGATTTGTATTTTCGTCTGAACGTGGTGACGCTGGCCGTGCCGCCGCTCCGCGAACGAGGCGACGATGTGATGTTCCTGGCCCGGGAATTTCTAGCCGACTTCTGCCGCAAGGCCCGCCGCAAGCCACCGAAGTTCACAGCCGCCGCCGAGCAACGCCTGCGCGAGTACCCGTGGCCGGGCAACGTCCGCGAGTTGCGCAACCTGATGGAGCGGCTGGCCTACTTGTCGAGCGAGGAGCGGATCGACGCCGACGAGCTGGCGTTCATCCTTTCACCGGGCGGCGCGGCGAGCGATGCTCGCGCCGCGATCGACGAGAGCCAGTCGCTCGGCGCGGCGACCAATGAATTCCAGATCGATTACATCGGCCGCGCCATCAAGCACGCCGGCGGCAACGTCAGCCGCGCGGCCACCCGGCTCGGCCTGCACCGGTCGAATCTCTATCGCAAGATGCGGCAATTGGGGATGGAGGTCGAAGAGTAGGGTGGGCACCGCCCACCGAGAATAGGCGCCATCGTTTGGGAGATCGGTTAGCCGCCGCGCCGGCGTGGCGTGTGTCGCGGGCATACGTCAGAAAACGTCGAGCAGGCTCGACGGCTAACGGTCGATCGCTATTCGGCGGTTTTGGTGGGCGGTGCCCACCCTACGGTATTTCGGGGCTTTCTGGCCTGGCGGTTTCTGCTATACTGGCCCCTGGTTCACACCCGTTCACCCCCCTGCCTTTTGCCGCCGGCTGCTCCCATGACCCGCGAACCGCTGCTCCAATCTCTTGCCAAGCAGGCCGAAGACGATCGGGCGCTCCGCCCGCAGTCGATGCGCGAGATGGTCGGCCAACGGGCCGTTTACGAGCGGATCGAGATCGCCGTGGACGCGGCCCGAAAACGGGACGAACCGCTGGGCCACATTCTGTTCGACGGGCCGCCGGGGTTGGGAAAGACCACCTTCGCCACCTGCATTCCCCGCGACCTGGGCGTGGCGTTTCAGATCGGCAGCGGGGCCACTTTGAAGGCCCCCAAAGACCTAATCCCCTACCTGACCAACGCCGAGGAGCGGTCGATTTTGTTCATCGACGAGATCCACCGGATGCCCAAGGCGGTCGAGGAATTCCTCTATCCGGCGATGGAGGATTTTCGGATCGACCTCACCCTGGGCGACGGCGTGAACGCCCGGACGATCAACATGCAGTTACGCCCGTTCACGCTGATCGGGGCCACGACGCGGACCGGGCTGCTTTCGGCCCCATTGCGCGACCGGTTCCAGATGCGCGAGCATCTGGATTTTTACTCGGTCGACGAACTGTCGCGGATCGTCGTGCGTAATGCGGGCAAGCTGCAAATCGAGATTGCCCCCGAAGCGGCCCGGCAAATCGCCGAGCGGAGCCGGGGCACCCCCCGCGTGGCCAATAACCGGCTGCGTTGGGTCCGCGACTACGCCGTGAGCCGGGCCGACGGCCAGATCACGCTGCCCGTCACTCGCGACGCCCTGGAGATGCAGGGGATCGACATCCTCGGGCTGGATTTGCAGGACCGAAAATACCTGAAAACGATCGTCCGTGTGTTCGGCGGTGGACCGGTGGGGGTCGAAGCGGTCGCGCATACGCTCAATATTCCGACCGACACGCTGATCGACGAAGTGGAGCCCTACTTGCTGCGGAGCGAATTGATCGTCCGAACGCCCCGAGGACGCCGGTTGACGGCGGCCGGTTTTAGCCATCTTGGGCTGGAGCCGCCAGTGTGCGATGCTTCGGCGGAGGGACCGGCGTTGTTCGACGTTTAGGCCTGGACGAACGATATAATCCGAGCCGCGACCGTGAGGGAGCGGTTTTGAGTGCAATAAACTCAACCGCTCCCTCACGGTCGCGGCTCGGAAAAGTCAGCTCATCACCCTGTTTCGTGAACCTCTCTCCTAACCGGATAACACGCCCGGCTTAGGGCGTTGCATCCTCTCGGGGTATTGTTTGTTTTTGAACCCTCGGTAACATTGAACAATTAGAGCGACTTCTCGGGATTTGCTGTCTTTAACTCCGCGCCTTTGGGCGCCCTCACGCAAACACGAGGGTAGCGCGCCATGTTGGTCACGACCGAAGGATGTGACCTTGATCTGAGCCGCGGGCCGGGCTGGCTTTTCGTTCGGGTGCGAAATTTCGACCCGGATTGCCCGGAACTGGTCCGTCTGGCTGATCGGATCTGGTCATTGCTGGACAAGC
>DATECS010000423.1:0-2974 GCA_035286785.1 Thermoguttaceae bacterium
GAAGCGGCGGAGCACTGCTTACCGAAACGTGGTTTGCATCGCCCCACCCTACATTTTAATCGCCCCACCCTACGTCTTTTCGTTAGACGACTAGTTCGGCGTAGGCCCGTTGGGCGGCGTCGATCAGCAGGCGGTAATCGAGCGATTCGACGTCTTCGCCCAATAGTTCGACGTCGTAGTAGCCGTCGTAGCCGCCGGCTTTCAACGCGGCGACGATCTGCTTGAGCGGAACGACGCCTTGGCCGAGCTGGCATCGATTCTGCTCGCCGTCGGGCGGCTTTTTGGCGTCGCCCAATTGGACCAGGGCCACGCGGGAGGCGATCCGTTCGATCCGTTCGAGCACGTCGGGCCGCTGGCCGAGGTGGTAGGCGTCGAAGACGAATTTGACGCGGTCGTCGCCAATGGCGTCGAGCAGGTCGAGCGTTTCGTCGAGCGAGGTGAGAAACGTCCAACCGTCGGCGCAGCCGGGGTGCATCGGCTCGACGGCCAGGGTAATTCCGGCCTCGGCGGCCTGGGGCACGAGTTCGGCCAGAGCGCCCTTGATGAGGCGTTTGGCGTGGTTGTAGGTGTGGCCGGCGCGGCCTCCGCTGTAAACGATCACGGTGGGGGCGTTGATTTCGGCGGCCGTTTTGAGGGCTTCGTGGGCGTCCAGCAGACTTTCGGCGTAAGAACGGCCATCGCTACCGGTGAAGCCACCCACCCAAGAGAGGCATGAGGCGACCAGCCCGGCCTCTTCGAGCAGGTCGGCGCCCTTGGCTTCGCCGAAATCGGACAGTTTCCGCCGCCACACGCCGATAGCCCCAACGCCGGCGGCGCGATATTCGGTCACGTCCTCTTCGAACGACCATCGGTAGGTGGTCGTTTCGTTGATCGACAAGCAGGCCATCCGTGGATGCTCCGTTGAGGCGCCAAACCGGTTCATTTATGGGCCCACACTAACCCGAAGCGCAAGCGAGGGCGATCAAACCGATTGATCTTTTAACCTCGCTGGCGCTTCGGGTTGGTATCGCGGGTTTGTCCGCTTCTCGAACCGGTTTCCCAGCCGTGGCGTAGTATAGGTGGATTGCGGCCCCCGTGTAAAGTGGTATTGTCGGCGACTGATCTTGACCTAAGTGGGGGCGGCGGCAACACTACGGTCGCAATGAAGATACTGACACGCTACATCCTGGCCGAACTGCTGAAATGGTTTTTGGTGTCGCTCGGGGTGCTGACACTGACCATTTTGATTTTCTTCGTGGCGCGCGAGGCGATTCATCGCGGGCTGCCGCCGGTGGCCGTGTTGCGGCTGATTCCGTGTTTCTTGCCCACCGCGTTGTGGATCGCCCTGCCGGGGACGCTGCTTCTGGCCACGACGAGCGTCTACGGCCGTCTGGCGGGCTCGAACGAGGTGCTGGCCATCAAGGCGCAAGGCATTTCGCCGCGGCGGATACTGGAGCCGATATGGGTTCTCGCGTTCATGGCGAGCCTGGTGACGGTGCTGTTGAACGACGTGGCCGTTTCGTGGGGGCGCAACCAAGTGCGTCACGTCCTGGTCGAGTCAGTCGAGGAGATCGCCTACCGGATGCTCATGACCAACCGGACATATAGCGCGGGCCAGTTGGCGATCAACGTCAAGGCCGTGGTGGGCCGAAAGCTGATTCGGCCCACGGTTTCGCGCCGGGCAAACGGAAGCGTGCCGTCGATCACCGTCACGGCCAGCGAGGCCGAACTGAGAAAGACGGTCGACCAGGGCGAGGCCGTGCTGAAGATCGAATTCGGCCGTTGCGAGGCTGATTTCGGCACCGCCGGGTCGGCCGAGTTTCCCAGCTACACGTTCATCATCCCGCTGGAGGAGGCGAGTCAGACGGGCGAGTCGGGAAACGTCGCCTCGAATCTTCCGCTGCGCATGATTCCCGCGGAGACGGCCCGCCAGCGGACTTGGATCGCTCAGTTCAAGAAAAACCTGGCCGCGCGGGCCGCGTTTCAGATGTTGCGAGGCGATCTTGACGCCTTGCAGAGCGACGAATGGGACACGCAGGCGCGCGTGCTGCGGGACGCCCACGAGCGTCTCTACCGTCTGTGGGCCGAACCGCACCGGCGATGGTCGTCGGGATTCAGTTGTCTGTTCTTCGCCTGGGTCGGGGCGCCGATGGCCATTCGGCTGCGCAATCGGGACATGCTCACGAGCTTCTTCCTCTGCTTCCTGCCCATTCTGATCGTCTACTACCCGCTGTTGGTGTTCGGCATCGACGGCGCGAAAGACGGACGATTGCCGTGTTGGTCGGTGTGGATGGGCAATCTGCTGCTTGGCGCGTGGGGCTACGTGCTTTTGCGGAAGGTGATCCGCTATTAGCGCCGTTCGCGCATGTCCCAGGCGCGGAGCCATTGGGCGCCGGTTGGCTGAAGGTGAAAATCGGCGCGGAGCCGTTTGGCCATGTCGGGCAAATGCCCGGCGCCGTAGAAAATGGCCAGCTTTTGTTTGCCCGCGTCCAGTTCGCGACGCAACACCTTTAGTGCCTTGGCGTTGCGCCGGCTGATGAGGGTCGAGCCGCCGGGCCCATCCAACGCGAGAATCGCTCCGCCGAGATCCTCGAACTGCTTGGCCATTGCCCGCTTGAGCGCCAAGGCGCGGTTCTTGTTCATCAAGGCCATGAGCAGTTCGACGTCGCGGCTGCCGGCCGGGTCTTTGGCCTGTTGCGCCATGGCATAGCCGAGCATCCGCATGAAGACGGTCAAGACGCTCTCGCCGTTTTCGCGCATCGAGCGGCTGAACTCCTCGGGCGACATGTCGGCGTGGACCATGTTGGGCCGCCGGTAGTCGATGCCTTCGAGTTGGAATTGCAGGTCCAAAAGCCGCGTCAGGCCGGTTTGGACGGCCGAAATGGGGCTGCCGCCGGAGGAGGCGTCGCGGGGAGGGCGGGTTCCTTCGGGCGCGACCAGCTCGTAGAGCACGGCGTCGTAGTCGGCAAATCGCTTGTTCAGTTCGGCGTAATAG
>DATECS010000424.1:0-5174 GCA_035286785.1 Thermoguttaceae bacterium
CCCCTTTCTCGCGGCGAAACGATCCTTTTACCCGCCTCGCTGCCGCCGATCGCCGTCACGCCCCGGCCGCGGGCCGTCCTACTGGACGTCAAGTTGCGGTAGTATTTAGGTCCGTCTTGCCCCAGCTTGGGGGACAGGCTAAGATGGAATATTCCTGGCGCGGTCCGCCAGACGTGACCCACCCCGCGAATCATTTCTTTGCCCACCTCAACGCCTCTTTCGGGAGCCCATCGATGAGAAAATTCGCTGTTCGTTCGACCCTCCTGCTGACCCTGTTGTTGATTTCGATCGCCCTTCTTCCTATCGAAGTGCGGGCACAGGCTCGTGAACGCTCCGAAGTACCCGTCGCCCAGACGTGGAACCTCGATGACGTCTATCCTTCGGACGAAGCCTGGACCGAGGCGAAGGACCGCATCGCCCCGCGGTTCGACAAGATCGTCACGTTCAAGGGCAAGCTGGCCGAGTCGCCCGACCAACTGCTGGCGTGCCTGACGTTGGACAGCGACATGAGCAAGGAGCTGGTTCGGCTGTTTTGCTACGCCTCGATGAAATCGGACCAGGACTCTCGCGTGCCGAAGTACCAGGGCATGAAGCAGTCGATGCGGCAGTTGCTGACCGACTACTCCGCGAAGTCGTCGTTCATCGGGCCCGAGGTGGCCGCGATGGATCAGGCGACGATCGACGAGTATATCGAGAAGGAGCCCGGCTTGAAAATCTATCGGATGTACTTGAGCGACATTCAACGGACCAAGGCCCATCGGCTGTCCGTGCCCGAGGAAAAAATCCTGGCCGAGTCGGGCCTCATGGCGAGTACGCCCGGCACGATCAACGGGATTTTCAGCAACGCCGAGTTGCCTTATCCCGAGATCACCCTGTCCGACGGCGTCAAGGCGAAGCTCGACGTGGCCGGCTACTGCCGTTTTCGGACCCTAGCCAACCGCTCCGATCGCAAGGCCGTGTTTGCCGCGTTCTTCGGTGAGTTGAACAAGTTCCAGGAAACGTTCGGCGCCCAATTGGCCGGCGAAGTGAACAAGGACATGTTCTACGCCAAGGCGAGAAAATACGATTCGTCGCTTCAGTACTCCCTGGACGATAACAACATCCCGGTCGAAGTCTATCACACCCTGATCGAAAACGTCCACAAGAACCTGCCCACCCTGCATCGCTATCTGCGGCTCAAGCAGCGCATGCTCGGCGTCGAGCAGCTTGAGTATTCCGACGTCTACGCCCCGACCGTCGCAAAAGTCGATCTGAAATTCCCCTATGAAAAGGCCCAGGAAGTCGTGCTGGAAGCGGTCAAGCCGCTCGGCACGGAATATGTGGACACCATTCGCCGGGCCTATCGCGAGCGGTGGATCGACGTCTATCCTTCGCCCGGCAAAACGTCCGGGGCCTATAGCAACGACAGTTGCTATGACGTGCATCCTTACGTCATGCTCAATTACAACGGGCAGTACGAGGATGTTTCGACGCTTGCCCACGAGTTGGGCCACACGATGCACGGCTACTACGCCAACAAGACGCAGCCCTATCCGACGGCCGACTACCCGATCTTCCTCGCCGAGGTGGCCTCGACGCTCAATGAAGCCCTGCTCACCCATCGGATGCTCGAAACGACCAAGGACGACGACGCGAGGCTTTCGCTCTTGATGAGCTACCTGGACGGCATCCGCCAGACGGTGTTCCGCCAGACGCAGTTCGCCGAGTTTGAGTTGGCCATCCACGAGAAGGCCGAGGGCGGCGAGCCGTTGACCGGCGAAGCGATCTCGAAAATCTACGGCGATATCGCACGGAAGTATTACGGCCACGATCAGGGCGTTTGCACCTTCGACTCGCAATACGACATAGAATGGGCCTTCGTCCACCACTTCTTCTACGATTACTACGTCTATCAGTATTCCACGTCATTCACCGCCTCGACCGCCATGTCCCAACGCATCCTGGCCGGCGAGCCGGGCGCGGTCGAGCAAACCATCGCGTTCCTCTCGTCCGGCGGCTCGAAATACCCGATCGAAACCCTCAAGGACGCCGGCGTCGATATGCTCGGCAGCGAGCCGTTCGAACGGACCATGAAGGTGATGAATCAGGTGATGGACGATATGGAAAAGATTTTGGACAAGAAGGAAAAGAAATAATCGACCACGCCGCGTAGCGGCACAATGTGAATAGCCGGGGGTGGAGCGTCAGCGAAGTGAATAGCCGGGGGTGGAGCGTCAGCGAAACCCCCGGTCAGAAGCAATCACCACGGAAAGCCGCGTAGCGGCGCCACGGCGCGTTCCATGGACGACGGTAACGTCGCTACGTAGGCTACCCGATTTTCAGTCGGATCGCCTCCAGATGCCGCTCGAACTCGGCTTTTCCATTCAGAAAAGCCATTTCAATCGTCAGTGCCCAAAGCGGCCAGCCGCCAAGCCGCTCGACGTTCAACTTGACCAGATCCTTGTGCGTGCAGACGACCGCCTCGACCGGCAACCGCTCGGCCCAGGCCGATAGCGACGCGACGTCCTCGGGCGTGTAGCGATGGTGATCCGGCAATTCGCGGAACTCCACCACGCGATAGCCGCACGTTTCGAGCGTGTGCCGAAACCCGGCCGGGTTGCCTAGCCCACAGAACGCGGCGACCGGTCGGCCGCGCAGCGAATCAATCGGCCGCGTCGCGCCGCCGGCCGCAAGCAGTTCTCGGGGTTGATGGGTCACTTGAAGCCAGGTGACTTTCGGACAAATCGCTCGAACCCGCCGCTCGATCGCCTCGCGCTCGTCCGCCGTGAGCAGGTCGGCCCGCGACAGCGCCACGACATCGGCCCGGGCGAGTCCGTCGACCGGCTCGCGAAGCGTCCCTCGCGGAAAAACGTGCTCAAATCCGAATGGCTCCAGGGCGTCCAACAATACAACGTCCAGATCCCGCGCGATCCGCCGATGCTGAAAGGCGTCGTCCAGCACAATCGCCCGAGCGCCCAATTCCTCGACCGCCGCGCGAGCCGCCGCCACGCGATCAGGATTCTCCAGATGGATCACCCCGGGCAGTCGCTGCTCGAGCTCCCGAGCCTCGTCATTCGTCCCATCGTCGCCCGCCCGATACCCGCGGCTGATCACCGCCACGCGAACGCCACATTCGATAAACCATCGGGCCACCCAATGCACCATCGGCGTCTTGCCAGTGCCCCCGAGCGTGAGATTCCCCACGCTCACCACCGGCACGCCGACCCGCCGCACCTCCGCCCCGCCCCGATCAAACCGCCGATTGCGCCACCGCACCGCAAGCGTATAAGGCACTTCGACCACCCGTAGCAACGCCCGCAAGAATGCCGCAACGAAGCCCCTGCGCCGCCCGCTGACCAAGTCACGAAATTCCGAGGGCTTAAGCACAAGCAATATTCCTTATGAAACCACAGATAAACACAGATGAACACAGATATTCTCTCTTAATCTGTGTTCATCTGTGTTTATCTGTGGTTCCCCAAAAGCCTTACTTGAGCAATTCTTCGAGCGCCGCGCGGGCCGTGGCGAGGGCTTCGGGGAGTTTTTCGGCGTTTTTGCCGCCGGCCTGTGCCAGGTCGGGTCGTCCGCCGCCGCCGCCTTCGACGAGTTTCGCCACCGCGCGGACCCATTTCACGGCGTCGGCGCCGCGTTCGACCAAGTCGCGGCTCAACCCGGCGACCAGCAGCACCTTGCCTTCTTCCTGGCGCGTGGCCAGCATGGCGGCCACCGGCGCGGCTTTGCGGCGGAGTTGGTCGATCAGATCACGGAACAGGTCGGGCGATCCATCGGAAATTTCCCGAGCCACGAGCTTCACGCCGCCCACGTCCTCGGCCTCGTTGATCAATTGGCCGACGTCCATCGGACCCGATTTCGGTCCGGCGGCCAGTTGTTTCTTGAGTTTGCGAATTTCCTCGGCCATCGCCGTGACGCGGCCCGGCAGTTCGTCGACGGGCACTTTGAGCGACGAGGCCGCCTCGCGCAACAGGGCCTCCTCGTGCCGCACGCGATCCAGCGCGGCCAGCCCCGTCAGGGCCGTAATCCGCCGCGTTCCGGCCGCGACGCTCTCCTCGGCCACGATTTTCAACAGGCCCACCTGGCCCGTGTTCGACAGATGCGTCCCGCCGCAGAGTTCCTTGCTATACGGCCCCATCGACACGACCCGCACCACGTCGGGATACTTCTCGCCGAACAGCATCATCGCGCCGGTCTTTCGCGCGTCGGCCAGCGGCATGCTTTTGGCGTCGACCGGATCCGCCGCGAGAATCCGCGAGTTCACTTCATTTTCGATTTCCACGAGCTTTTCGCGCCCCACCGCCTTGGGATTAGTGAAGTCAAACCGCAGCACGTCCTGGTCCACTTTGGAACCTTGCTGCTCGGCGTGCTGCCCGAGCAGGGTTCGCAGAGCGTAATGCAACAAGTGCGTGGCCGAATGGGCCCGTTGGATACCGGCTCGTCGGGCCGCGTCGACCCGGGCCGTCACCACGTCGCCCAGCTTGATCTTGCCCGCGCGAAGGTGGCCCTGGTGGAGCGTGAAATGGCCGTCAACCTGCGAATCGACCACCTCGAACCGCGTGCGTCCGGCGACCAGTTCGCCTCGGTCGCCCACTTGTCCGCCCATTTCGCCGTAGAAGGGCGTCTTGTCGAGCACGACGGTGATCGGGTGCTCGTGGTCGATCTCGTCGGCCGTGTCGCACAGCTTGCCTCCGGCGATGATGCCGATTACCTTGGCCCCTTCGACTTCGAGCGACTCGTAGCCGAGGAACTGGCTGCCGTGCATGGCCTTTTTGAGCGCTTCGAGCGGATCGTGCTTGAACAACTCGACCTTGTGCCCGCCGCCCGACGCCACGCCGTGCCGCTCCATCTCGTCCTGATAGCCGGGCCAGTCGAACGTCAAGTTGTGTTCGGCGGCCATCGTCTCGAACAACTCGGGCGGAAAACCATAGGTCTGGAACATCTCGGCCGCCTCGGCGCCCGAGACCATGCCGCGGTTGTCCGTCTTCATTTGCTTGAAGATGCGGTTGATCCGGTCCAACCCGCCGTCGATGGTGCCCAGGAAGTTGGCCTCCTCCCCTTCGATCACTTGCGACACTCGCTTGATCGTTTCGCCTAACTCGGGATAGGATCCGGCCATTAACCCGGCCACCGTGCCGACCAGCTTGTGAAACGATCAAGCGAGTGTCGCAAGTGATCGAAGG
>DATECS010000425.1:0-14976 GCA_035286785.1 Thermoguttaceae bacterium
AAGGACAAAACGACCCGCCGCGAGCCGCTGCGCAGCGCGGTCGAAATGACCGCCGAAATCCCCGTCGGCAAAACGGTCTGGGGCGTGGCCACCTGGGAAGAAGTGGATCCGCGGATCGATCGCTTCGTCATCTACGTCCAGGGCCTGACCAACGCCTACCGCTGGACCGACCTGCCCGAGAAGTACAAGCCGGGCGTCACGCGATCGACCTACCGAAAGATCCTCTTGAAGACGCTCCGGCTCAACTTCTGGCGGCCGGGCGACGAATTCTATCCCGAGGAAGCGGAAATCCGCCGCGGCTATCCGGGCAAGACGGACTACGAGTGGATTTACCTGCCCAGCCTGGCCCCGGAATGAATACTAACCCGGAGCGCAAGCGAGGGCGTATTCGCCTATTTGAGTAAACGAGTCGGTAACACTTCAGCCGAATGGAATAAATGGCTGTTAGCCGTCGAGCCTGCTCGACGTTTTTACGCGACGATGCCTCAACGCCGTGCAGGCACGGCGGCTAACATGTTTCGTGCCGATCGCGTCATTCGGCTGAAGTGTTACCAATGTCGATAGCCTCGCTTGCGCTTCGGGTTTGTATGGCCGGCCCGTTTTTCCGCCACGCGGAGCTTGACTCCCGGTCGATTTGCCGCTAAAAAATAGGTTTCCCCCTCGCCCGGGCCTGTCCCGGCAGGGATCATCGGACGACCTAACTCATTACCACAAAACCGTTTCCCGCCGATCGTACTCGGCCCGAGGGATCTCCCATGGCACACAAAAAAGGACAAGGTTCCAGCCGCAACGGTCGCGATTCCAACGCCCAGCGTCGAGGCGTCAAACGATTCGGCGGTCAATTCGTCCGCGCCGGCAACATTCTGATCCGGCAGGTCGGCACGAAGTTCCACCCGGGACGGGGGGTCGGCCAGGGCAACGATTATACCCTCTTCGCCCTGATCGACGGCTACGTCAAGTTCGACCGCGATGGTCGTCGCGTCAACATCGCCGAAACCAACTGACGTTCCGGCCACAACCACACACTCCACCCAGGGATGGCTCGACCGCGGGCCATCCCTTTTTTTCTCGGTGTTGGAACCGCGGATGAACGCGGATAAACGCAGATTTGTAGGATGTGTGTAGGATGCGTGCTTGCACGCATTAAAAAAATAAACTGCTAACCGTAGGTCAGGCTGTGCCTGACAATTTGCCGTGATTCAGCTCGTTCCGTCAGGCACAGCCTGACCTACTTTTTATCTGCGTTCATCCGCGGTTCCAAAAACCATGTTCGTCGACGAAGTTGAAATTCAGGTCGAGGCGGGACGCGGCGGCGACGGCTGCATGAGCTTTCGGCGCGAGAAGTTCGTTCCCCGCGGCGGACCCGACGGCGGCAACGGCGGCAACGGCGGCAGCGTCATCCTCCTGGCCAAGCCGGGCGTCGATAGCCTGGACGCCTTGGCCCAACGTAAACAATGGAAAGCCAAAAACGGCCAGCCCGGCCGCGGTTCGCAGTGCCACGGCGCGGCGTCCGAGGATCTGGTGATCCTCGTCCCGCCCGGAACGATCGTCTACGACGCGCGTCGCAACTTCGTGCTCAAGGATCTGGCCGCGGAGGGCGACACGGTGGTCGTGGCCCAGGGCGGACGCGGCGGCAAGGGCAACCTTCACTTCAAGTCGTCGACCAATCGCGCGCCGCGCCAACACACGCTCGGCGGCGAAGGCGAATCGCGGTTCCTGCGGCTCGAATTGAAAATGATCGCCGACGTCGGCCTGGTCGGACGACCCAACGCGGGCAAGAGCACCCTGCTGAGCCGCCTGTCGCGCGCGCGGCCCGAGATCGCCTCCTATCCCTTCACGACCAAACATCCCAACCTGGGCCTCGTGCGGATCGACATCGAACGCTCGTTCCTCATGGCCGACATCCCGGGCCTGATCGAAGGGGCCCACGCCGGCGCGGGACTCGGTCACGAATTCCTGCGTCACATTCAACGGGCCGGCATCCTGATCCATCTGGTCGAGCCCGAGCCGATGGACCAAACCGATCCGTTGGCCAATTATCGGGCGATTCGCGACGAGCTGGAACGCTACGATCCGGAGCTGGGCCGCCGGCCCGAGATCACGGCGGTCACCAAGGCCGACCTGCCCGGCGCGGCGGCCTTCCGCGAGCAACTCTCCACGGCGATCGGCCGGCCCGTGCTCTTGATCTCGGCCGTCACCGGCGAAGGGCTCAACGATCTGGTCGTCGCCGTCGCACGAACGCTCGATGAGGGCGCCGCGGACAGGTAGGTCCGACGCCCCGCTCCGTGCCTGACCTACGTTTGCTCCGTGTTCTCCGTGCCTCCGTGGTGATATAATAGCGTCACCATGAACCGACCCTCCCCATTTCCCCTGATCGCCGTCGACATCGGCAACGCGCGAACCAAGCTCGGGCTGTTCGATGATGCGCAAAGTGACGACCTGCCCGAGCCGTCGGCCGTTTTGACAATCGAGCATGGCGACGGGGGTCTGGATCGCTTGGCGGCATGGCTCGAATCGGCGGCGGTGGGCCGCTTCTCGTGGTGGATCGGCAGCGTGAACCGGCCGGCCGCGACACGACTGGTCGATTGGCTTCGAGACCACCGGCCGGACGAGCCCGTGACACTGCTCGCCGCGAGTGACCTTCCGCTTCGCGTCGGGCTGCCCCGGCCCGACATGGTGGGTGTCGATCGTTTGTTGGACGCCCTGGCGGCCAACCGACTTCGCGCGCCGGGCCGGCCCGCCGTGGTGGTCGACGTCGGCACGGCGATCACCGTCGATCTGGTCTCGGCCGACGGCGCCTTTTACGGCGGGGCTATTTTGCCGGGCATCGCCATGTCGGCTCGCGCGTTGAACGAATTCACCGACTTGCTGCCGTTGGTTGAAACGTCCGATTTGACCCAGCCGCCGGCGCCGCTGGGCACGTCGACCGAATCGGCCATGCAGAGCGGGCTTTTCTGGGGCGCGGTCGGTTCGGTCCGCGAGTTGGTCGAACGAATGACCAAAGCAGGGTCGGCCGAGAACGGCGCCGCGGAGCCCGACGTTTTCTTGACCGGCGGCGCGAGCCAGGCGGTAGCCGATCTGTGGGGGCCCTCCGCCCGTTGCGTTCCGCAATTAACCCTTGCCGGCATCGCCCTGGCCGCTCGGCGGGAATCGCCTGAGACGCCTCGGGCGTCACGAGGGTGAAAAACATGGAAATACGAAGCGTGAGCCGTCGAGCCTGCCCGACGCGGGCAACGCGGCCGGCCCACCCCACCACGCGGGTGGTCCGGACGGGGTCGGAATATTATGCACATTTGGCTAAATTGACAAATCACAGCCGCCGATATAGAATCCAAGAATGAACGCAAAACAACAGGCAAAATACGAGGCGCGGGCAAAGATTACCAAAGCCCTGGCCCATCCCACTCGATTGTTCATCGTCGAAGAGCTGTCGAAGCGCGACCGGCGGTGCGTGTGCGAGCTGACCGAGATGATCGGCGCGGACATGTCGACCGTTTCACGCCATTTGGCCCTGCTCAAAGGCGCGGGCATCATCGAGGACGAGAAACAAGGGTCGATGGTTTTTTACCGCCTGCGGATGGGATGCGTGTTGAAGTTTTTCGATTGCATCGAGTCGGTGCTGGCGAGGAACGCGGAGAGCCAGCGGCAGTTGTTGAGAGGGTAGCGGGTTGATTTTGCACTGGCGGAGCCAGTGACACACGCGGAGCCCGTGGCGCACGGGCGGACAGGGACAGACAAGAATGTCTGTCCTCCTTTTGGGGTTACGGACTTGCACATTTGGCCAAGTCGCCTATATTGAAACCTCGGTCACATGGGTTGGAGCGACGGTGATGAATACAAAACAACTTTGGATCCTTATCGCGCTGGTCAGCGTGTTTTTGTTCGCGTACTTCGTGAACTTCGCCGATCCGAAGATTGAACTGGCCGTCATGGACGCGTTTTACATGCTCCAGTGGTACGCGCGGAACCACACGCTGGCCTGCGTCGTGCCGGCCATGTTCATCGCCGGGGCCATCGCCTCGTTTCTCTCGAAGGAGGCCGTCCTGCGCCATCTGGGGCCCAAGGCCAATAAGGTCGAGGCCTACACGGTGGCCTCCACGTCGGGCACCGTCCTGGCCGTCTGCTCGTGCAGCGTGCTGCCGATGTTCGCGGGCATTTATCGCGTCGGGGCAGGCCTGGGACCGGCGTCGGCCTTTTTGTATTCCGGCCCGGCCATCAACGTCATGGCCATTTTTCTCACGGCCCGGGTGCTCGGATTTCAACTGGGCATCGCGCGCATCATCGGGTCGGTCGTCTTCGCGGTGGTGATCGGGCTCATCATGGCGGCGATTTTCCACAAGGACGAGGAAAAACGCGAGGCGGTTTTCATGCAACTGCCCGACCCGCCGAAGCCCCGGCGCAATCTATTCCAGACCAGCTTGTTTTTCGCGTCGATGATCGCGTTTTTGGTGTTCAGCGACTGGGCCAACCCGAGCCAGACGACCATCGAGAAGAAGGACGGCACGAAATTGCAGGTCGCCGTGCTGTTGGAAACGACCAACATGGTCCGTGTGCAGGTCGAGGAGCCGGTCGGCGACATCCGCAAAGGCACGAAGCTCAACATACCGATCGACGAAATCGAAAAGAGGGGCTTTGCCACGCCTCCGGGCTACGAGTGGGCCAACTGGCTCTATGTGAACCGCTGGTACTTCGCGTTCGCTTGTCTGGCCGCGACGTTGCTGATGATTGTCGGGTGGTTCGACAAGGCCGAGTTGACCGACTGGATGGACCAGACGTGGGGCTTCGCCAAGTCGATCATTCCCTTGTTGTTTGGGGGAGTGCTCATCACGGGATTCGTTGGCGCGCTGATACCCGAGGAACTTGTGGGCCGTTTGGTCGGCGGCAATGGCATTGGGGCGAACTTCATGGCCTCGATCATTGGCGCGATGTGGTACTTTGCCACACTCACCGAAATTCCGATTCTCGAAACACTGATGGGGCTGGGGATGGGCAAGGGACCGGCGTTGGCCCTGCTTTTGGCCGGGCCGGCCCTGTCGTTGCCCAGCATCGCGGTCATCTATAGCGTGATCGGGTTCAAGAAGACGGCCACGTTCGTGGGGCTTGTCGTGGTGATGAGCGCCCTGGTCGGCATGGCTTTCGGCTTCTTCTTTGGGTAAGGTGTAGGCGTAGGGTGCGTCTGGACGCACCACAGATTGAAAAACGTAGGGTGCGTCCAGACGCACCGCGAGCGATGAATTGGTGCGTCCAGACGCACCCTACGGGAAAACGTAACATGAAACTGATCCAGGTTCTCGGCCCCGGCTGTCCCAAGTGCGCCAAGCTCAAGGAAAACGTCGAGGCGGCCGTCAAGCAATCGGGCATTGAAGCCACCGTGGAAAAAGTGACCGACATCAACCAGATGATGAGCTTCGGCGTGATGCTCACGCCGGCGCTGGTGATCGACGGCGAAGTGAAGCTCGTCGGCAAAGTCGCCTCGCCCGAGGAAATCCAGAAGCTCTTGACGTAACGTCTCATTGACTATCCGAAAACGGGGACTGGCTCCCAGATGCTGTAGGTTAAACATCCCTAACCGCTAGATGTAGGGTGCCTGTCCCCGTTTTCGGATAGCCTCTCATTGACGCGGGTGAAAGGAGTATCGGCATGGAACTCAAAAACGCGGTGGCGGTCTGTTTGATCGCGCTGGTTTCGGCGACGCTCGTGGTGCTCGTCGCCCGGGCGCTCGATTCGCAGGCGGCCGCGCAATTGGAGCCGCAATTGGCGCAAATTGCCGAAGAGCTTCGGGCGTTGCGCCAACAGGGCGGGATCTCGACGGATTCCGACGGAGCGACTACCGACGCGGCGGTCGGGGACGGCCTGGTCGTTTACTACTTTCACCGCAATTTCCGCTGCCCGACGTGCCGCGCGATCGAATCGCAAACGAAGGCGTTGTTGGACGCGGAATTCGCGCGGCAACTCGCCGCCGGCCAGCTCGTCTGGAAGGTGCTCAATTACGAAAAGCCGATCGGCAAGTCGCTGGGCGCGAAGTTCGACGTCGTGGATCCGGTGGTCGTGCTGGCCCGAATGGAAAACGGCCGCATGGTCGATTCGCGCCGGCTCGATCAGGTCATGGCGTTGGTGAGCGACGAGTCGGCCTTTGCCAAGTACGTTCGGGGCGAAATCGAGGGGATGCTCGCGTTGGCCGAACCCTCGGGAGCCGCGCCGGTCGCCGGCCCAGTTCCAACCACGGAAGACGCTCCCGTCGATTTGTCCACGGCGCCGCTTCCTTAACGGAAAACCTTATTGTCCGAACTGATTACCTGGGGGCGTCCGGGAATTCGGGTCATATAAAAAACCGAGCCGCGCTCTGTAAGGGAGCGGTTGCAATTCGGCAGTTATTCAACCGCTCCCTTACGGTTGCGGCTCGGAAAAAAGAGTCAAATTATTGGACGCCCTCACCTTATTACAAGGAGAACCAAAACATGAAACGTGTTATTACCGCCGCCGTCGGATTTGCGACCTTGGCAATTATCACGATGGTTTTTAGTCAAACGACATGGGCCGCCGAGACGGCCGTACAGGAGAAGAAGGCCGACGCCCAGAAGCCGGCCGATCGCGTGGTCGTCATGTATTTCCACCGCACGCAGCGATGCCCGACGTGCCTGCGGATGGGAGGCTACACGGAAGAGGCCGTCCTCGATGGCTTTCCGAAGGAGATCAAAGCGGGCACGGTCGAGTTCCACTACGTCGATTTCCAGGACCCGAAGAACGCGGCGCTCGTGAAGGGCTACAAAATCGGCGGACCGACGCTCATGGTGGTGAAGGTTGCGGAAAACAAGGCGGCGGCCGCCAAGAATTTGACGGAGATCTGGACGAAGAACCGCGACAAAGAGGTTTTTCTCCGGTACGTGCGAGACAACGTCACGGCGTCCCAAAAGCCGCTGACGAAGAAAACGGCCGGCGCGTCGCGGGCCGACTCGTCGGCGCGGAGGTGAGAGAAGAACGGTCCCGAGTCGATCGAGGCGCCCGATGGCTACCTATGCAATTTACGCGGGGGCGGCCCTTTATCTGGGGCTGATTACCTCCATCAGTCCGTGCCCGTTGGCGACCAACATCGCGGCCATTTCCTACGTGGGCCGCAAGGTGGGCAATTCGCGCGGAGTGATCGTCGCCGGGTTCCTTTATACGTTGGGCCGGTGCCTGTTGTACGTCGCGTTGGCCATGCTGTTGGCCGGGACGGCCATGTCCATACCAGCCGTTTCGGCGTTCCTCCAGGAATACGTCCACCTGGTCCTCGCGCCCGTCTTCCTGATACTGGGGATGTTCCTCCTGGGACTCATTACGTTCGGCGGGGGCGGCGCGATGATGTCCGAAGGACTTCAGAAGCGAATCGACGCGATGGGGATCTGGGGCGCGCTGCTCTTGGGAGTGCTCTTTGCACTCGCTTTCTGTCCAACCTCGGGGGTGCTCTTTTTCGGCCTGGTGGCGTTGATCGTGGGCGCCGAGACGGGCGCGCTGACGGTCGTCCTCGCCATGCTGTCGAAAATTGGATTGAATCTGCCGCCCGAAGCCTCGTTGCCCGGTTCCGCGGTCGTCCTGCCGGTGATCTACGGCATGGGAACGGCGGTGCCCGTCTTGTTGGTGGCCTTCCTCCTGGCCTATAGCGCCAAATCGGTCGGCAAGGCGTACAACATACTCTCGCACGTGGATTGGTGGGCCCGGCTGATCACGGGATGGCTGTTCGTAGGCCTGGGCGCGTACTTCAGTCTGGCGTACGTGTTCGAGGTTTTCTGAAAGCGAGACAAACGGCAAAGGAGGACAGACATTCTTGTCTGTCGTCGTCCGCTCACCTCGACCGACAGGGCTGTTCGGTCTTGCTCATGGTGACAGACAAGAATGTCTGTCCTCCTGAATGTCTGTCCTCCTGGGGTTTCCCCCCGGCAGCATGGCGAGGTCCAGTCGGGCAAGACGTATGCATTTCCCCCCAGATCGAGTATAATGGGGTTATCTTATCGCGAAGCGGCAATCCCATTGAAGTAAGTGGCGACGGTCGCTTTACGTCTGCTTTTGCGGGGGAGTGATTCGATGCGGCGTTGGGCCCTTGCTTTCGTTCTTGCGGCGGCGTTCTGGTCCTCGGCGGCCAGGGCGGACATTCTCATTTACGCCATTCCGGGCGGCCGCGCCACCTTTCAGTTCGAGGGCGAGGCCAAAGCCGGGGCCGGGCGGACCGTCACGTTTCGCCACACGCAATTCGGCACGTTCTATTTCGGCTACGACGACGTCAAGTTCTATAAATCGCCCTCCACGTTAAATCTTGTCCAAACGAAGTTGAAAAAAGCGAAGGACGATCCGGAAGCCTGCCTTGAAGCGGCTCGCTGGGCGCTCCATCACGGCCTGCTCGACAAGTTTTACGAGGCCGTCTCAACGGCGTGGCGGCTAAAACGCGATCATCCCACCGTCGAGCGGCTCGCGCGGTTGAAGCAAAAAATGAACGCGCCGCTACCGGTCGTCGAAGAACAAAAGTCGCAGTTGCGCAAATACGTGCCCACGGCGAAAAACATGGAATTCGCCCAGAGCGCCCACTTCCTGCTGATGCACAACACGAAGGAGTCGGACTCCACCACGCTGGCGACGAGGCGAAAACAGTCCAAAACGCCGGCCGAGCAGCGGCTCGAGTTGCTCGAAAAAGTCTACGAGAGCTTCCTGCTGAAATTCTATCTGGAAGGCTTCGAGGTCGAAGTGCCCAAGGAACGCCTGATGGTCATCCTGTTCGCGGACCGGGACGATTTTCTCGCGTTCTGCGAGGCCACCGAGTCCGAGCGAAAAAAAGCGGCCGGCTTCTACGACAAACGGTCGAACATCGCCGTGTTCTACGACCAGGGCACGGCCGAAGGCTACAAAGACCTGGATGAAGCCAAAAAAAACATCGCCGAAGCGGCCCGCGTGGCCAAGTTGCACCGTCACCCGGCCACCGCCCAATTGGTTCGTTACTCCAAGTCGCTCGAACTGGTGATCGAACTGGCCAAGCTCAACCGCGACATCGAAGTCGTCACCCACGAATGCACCCACCACATGGCCGCGGTCACCCGCCTGATGCCCAACGAATCCTCCACGCCCGTTTGGGTCGCCGAGGGACTGGCGACGTACTTTGAATCGCCCCGGGAGGCCGCTTGGGCCGGCATCGGCACGGTCAACGAAAGCCGGCTGGACCTCTATCGGGCCATGGCCGCCGACACCGAGCACAGCAACGTCGAATTCATCGCCTCGGACAACATCTTCATGCGGGCAGGCAACCTGAAGTCGGAGTTGCATGGCTATGGGCAGTCGTGGGCGCTGACCCATTTCCTCATGGCGCGCCATTTCGACGAGCTGATCAGGTTCTATAAATTGCTGGCCGCGCGGAAGGCAAAGAAGGCGCACATGCTGTTTCCACCCGACGAAAACCTGACCGTCTTCAAAAAAGCGTTCGGCGACGACCTCAAAGTGCTCAACGCCGAATGGCGACTGTACATGAAATCGCTGAAGACCGACGTCGAACGAATCATGGACGGGGAGTAGGCCCATTCAGAGCCAACCGGCCGCGCGGTACCAGGCGGCGGTTTGGCGAAGGCGTTCGGCCAAGGACGCCTCGCACGAAAAACCCAACTCGGCCGACGCGGCGTCCCCGCTGCATACCCACGAGCCGCCCGTGATCTCGCGGGCCTTGTCCCAGTTGAGGTACAACGGCCGGCGGACCATCCACGAGGCCGTCTCGACCACGGCCGCCACCGGCCAGACGCATGGTTTGACAATGGGCAAGATGAGCACCCAGCGGCGTCCGAGGGCCCGGCTGACCATCCGCCCCAGTTCGGCCCAGGTGGGATATTCCTCCGCCGCGGCAAAATAGCATCCGACGGCGCGGGTCGCGTCGGTTTCCTCGACCGTGATCCGCCGTCCTCGCTCCGCGGCCAAAACAATCAACCGGCACAAGTCGGCGGCGTGAATGATCGAGTATCGCTGGCAACCGCCCACCGGAGTGGCGTGCGCGTGAAATCGCTTCACGAATTGAAACATGGCCAAGCCCTCGACGTCGGCCGGGCCCAACGCAATGCCGGGCCGGACGATGGTCGTCGGCACGCAGTCGGCCGTCTCGCGAAGGGCCCGTTCGCCGGCCAGCTTGCTGTGGCCGTATTGCGAGATGGGCCGCGGAGGATCGGTCTCGCGACGAACGGCACCCCTCGCCGAAGGACCGCAAGCGGCCAACGACGACACGTGGACCAGCACCGGGGGGTTGGGCCGCTCGGCGCACGCCCGGCCCACGTTGCGGGCGCCTCGCTCGTTGACCTCGTGGAGCCGGGCCCGCCCGAGGGCCTTCGTGGCGCCGGCCACGTGATAAACCACGTCCTGCCCCTCGACCGCGCGGCGGAGGGCCGGCGCGTCGGAGAGCCCCTCGAACGTCGTCAGCCGCGCGCCAAGCGATTTCAGTCGGTCCAGCCGCGGACTGTTGTCGCGCACCAGGCACGTGACGTCGTCGCCCCGGGCGAGGAGCATTTCGACGAGATTCGAGCCGATGAATCCGGTGCCGCCGGTCACTAACGCGCGACTCATGGAAGACCTTGACGTGGTTGCTGAAACCCCTGTACAATCACGCAGTTACGTTCGGGAAAAGGGGTCGGGAGTCTTTGTTTCCGAGAATCGTCCAGTCGCGTCGAATGGTATAAAAACAAAGGCTCCCGCCCCTTTTCCCGGCCACCCCCTCACACCGCCTGGGCGGCCAATCGACCATGTCTTCAAACGTCGCCGTTATACCAGTTGCCTCGCGCCGCGAAAAGAATGATTTCCTGCGGTTTCCCTGGGCGCTCTATCGGGACGATCCGAATTGGATTCCTCCGTTGCGAGGCAACGAGAAGGAGTTGGTGGGGTATCGCCGTCACCCGTTCTATGAACACAACTCGGTCCAGACGTTCGTCGCCTATCGATCGGGCAAGGTTTGCGGACGGATCGCCGCAATCGTGAACCAGGGGCACATCGACCGCTACGACGACCGGCGGGGGTTTTTTGGATTTTTCGAGTGCGAGGACGACGAAGAGGCGGCCCACGGGCTGTTCGAGGCGGCGCGGGCATGGTTCGCCGAGCGAGGAATCTTCGCGATGCGCGGGCCGGCCAATCCGTCGCTGAACCACACGGTGGGACTCTTGATCTCGGGGTTCGACCGGCCGCCGACGTTCATGATGACGTACAACCCGCCGTATTACGAACGGCTGATCGAAAACTATGGGTTCCGCAAGGCTCAGGATCTGTATTCCTACTGGGGCCACGTCGAGATGCTGCCGAAGATCAACGAGAAGTTGTCGCCCATCTCGGAGCAGATCGTGGCGCACTTGGGATTGACGGTTCGCCCGTTGGATCGGGCCCGGTTTCAAGCGGACGTCCGATCGTTTCTGGACATCTACAACCGCTCGTTGGTGAATACGTGGGGTTTCGTGCCGATGTCGGAGGCGGAGGTCCGGCAGATGGCGTCCGAGTTGCGTCACCTGATCGTGCCCGAGTTGGCGCTGGCGGCGGAGTCCGACGGACGGATGATCGGGGCGGTGTTTGGATTGCCGGACTACAATCCGCGGATTCGACGGATCGACGGGCGGCTGTTTCCGTTCGGATTCTTGCGTCTTCTGCGGAAGAAGTCGGAGATCAAGAAGATCCGGCTGATCAGCACGAACGTGTTGCCCGAGTATCAGCGCCTGGGCGTGGGCCTGGTGCTGCTCAGCGCGATGGTGCCCAAGGCGATGGAGTGGGGGCTTCAGGAAGCGGAGTTTTCGTGGGTGCTGGAGTCAAACTCGCTGTCGCGGGGCAGTCTCGAAAAGGGCGGCGCGAAGATGGACAAGACCTATCGGGTGTATGACTGGAACGGTGGAAAGTAGCGGGAAACAACACACCAACCCGAAGCGTAAGCAAGGGCGGACCGTCTGACCATTTTCGCTTGCGCTTCGGGTTAGTATGGCATTTATTTTTAGGACGGATTCTCGAGCACGGCTTATGCGCTGGTTACCTTCCCTGCCACTGATTCGATGCGTCTCGGGCGACGGCGGCCGCGCGGCCGTGGCGCCGGTCGAAATCCGCCAAGTGGCCGGCCGGCGCGACTTGGATCGGTTCGTCAAGATGCCGTGGTCGATCTATACGGACGATCCGTGCTGGGTGCCGCCGTTGTTGATCGAGGAAAAGGAATTTCTCAACCCGAAGAAGCATCCATTTTATCTGCACGGCGCGGCGGCGACGTTTCTGGCGATTCGGGCTGGCCGGACGGTGGGACGCATCCTGGCGAGCGACGACCCCAACTACAACACCCAGCATGGGACGAACGTCGGGTGTTTCGGCATGTTTGAGTCGATCGACGACCCGGCGGTCGCCCATCGGCTGCTCGACGCGGCCGCGGATTGGCTCCGCGCGCGAGGACGAACGCAAATCCTCGGGCCCATGAACTACTCGACGAACTATCCGATCGGGTTGCTCGTCGACGGATTCGACACGCCGCCGAGGGTGATGATGAACCATCATCCGCCGTACTACGCCGGGCTGCTGGAATCATGGGGGCTCGTGAAAGCGAAAGACCTCTATTGCTGGTGGTTCGTCGATCCGAACGACATGGTCCGCCAATGGCACGAGCGGGCCGAACGGATCGCGCGGCGAAGCGGCGTGGTGGTGCGGTCGGTGCGGCGCGAGGATTTCGACGCGGAAGTCCAGCGGTGCCGCGAGGTGTACAACGGGTCGCGGCTGGAGAATTGGGGGTTCGTGCGGTTGACCGACGCGGAGTTTCGGTACATGGCCCGGCAAATGGCCAAACTGGCCATTCCCGAGTTGATTCTCCTGGCCGAGGTGGACAAGCAGCCGGTGGGCTTCTCGATCACCCTGCCGGACGTCAACGAGGCGCTCGCCCCGCTGGACGGGCGGCTCACCCGGTTTGGGTTGCCGATCGGCCTGGTGCGGCTCGTCTCCCGCATGAGACGCATCAAAACGGCGCGGATGCTCGTGCTCGATCTGTTGGAAGGTTATCGACGCCGCGGGATCAGCGAGTTGCTGATTCTCAAGACGCTCGACTACGGCAAAAACACGGTCGGGTTCACGGCCGCGGAGCTAAGCTGGACGCTCGAAGACAACTATCTGATCAACCGCACGATCGAAGCGGTCGGGGGGAAGCGGTATAAGACGTATCGGGTCTACGAGAAAGGGATCGGGGGGCGAGGGGCGGGGGACGGGATTTAGGGATTGGTTAGCCGTCGAGCCTGCTCGACGCATCCTAGCCGCCGGCGGAAGCCCACGGAGATCCCCGTAGGTCAGGCTGTGCCTGACAAAAGACACTACTGCAATGTCGTTCTGCAATGTCGTTCTTGTCAGGCACAGCCTGACCTACGGGTGTTGGCTAGGGTTGTTCATTCCGCCAACACGCGGCGATACAGATCGGCGTATCGCTCAATCATCTTCTCGACCGTGAATTCCTCTCGCATCCGTCGCCGGGCCGCGTCGCCCAAATGCCGGGCTAATGCCGCGTCGTCAAGGATCCGGTTCGTTTGCTTGGCCAGCGCGGCGCGGTCGCCGACGCGGAACAGATAGCCCGTCTCGCCGTCGACCACCAGATCGCGCGTGCCGGGAATGTCCGTGGCCACCACGGGCACGCCGGCCGACATGGCCTCCATGACGGCGTTCGACTGGCCCTCGTAGCCGCTGGTCGACCACAGCGCGTCGAAATGGGGCACGAGCCGCGCGACGTCGTCCCGTTCGCCCAGGAAATGCACCTGATCGCGGATTTCAACCTGATCGCGATAATGCCACAGCGATCCTCGCAACGGCCCGTCGCCCACGATCAGCAGATGAACGTCTCGGCGAATCACCTTCAAAAGATCGGCGGCCCAAATGGCGTCCTTGACCCGTTTCTGTGGCCAGAGCCGGCCGATGAGGCCCACCAGCCGCGCGTCCGCCGGCAGACCAAGTTCGGCCAACAACTCCTCGCGCGCAACCGGACTCGGCGCCGGCGGCTCGACGGCGTTGGGAATCACCTCGATCCGTTCGGCCGGAAGACCCTTCTCGATGTAAAACGCCTTCACGCCAGGGCTGTTGGCCACCAGCCGCGAGGTGCGCCGCGCGAGCCACCGATCCACGGCCAGTTGCCAGCCGCTTTTCCACGGATCGACGCACCGCAGGCCGCACACCAGACGGGGCACGCCGCACGCCAGGCCCGCCGCGCGGCCATAGGCGTCGGCCGCGAACAGCCACGTGTGGATCAACTCGGGCCGCAGCCGCGCGACATGCCCGCGCAGCCGCCAGAAGGCCCGCGGATCGAGCTTCCATCGTTTGCCGATCACCACGGTGGGCACGCCGGCGGCGTCCAGTTCAGCCTTCAACGGCCCGCCGCGGGTCAGCACGCAGACGTGGACGTCGAACTCGTCGCGCGGCAAACCTCGCGCCAGCAGCGACATTTGCTTTTCAGCCCCGGCGCGATCGAGCGTGGGAATGATTTGAAGGATGCGTCGTTTCACGATAGACCCTCAAACAACTTTACGTGGGACTCGATCGTTTTGGCAAGCGGAAAGTGCCGCTCGACGCGGTCGCGGGCCACGGCGCCTAATCGGCGGGCCTGTTCCGGTTGATCGATCAGCCGTCCGATCGCCTCGGCCAGCGCGTCCGTGTCGCGCGGCGGAACCAACAACCCTTGTCGTTCGTTTTCCACCACCTCGCGGTTGCCCGCGTTGTCGCACGCGACCGGCGGCAGTCCGGCGGCCATCGCTTCGAGCAGGGCGACCGAAAGATCCTCCTCGATCGACGGCAAAACGAACGCGTCGGCCGCGGCCAGCACCACATCGACCTCGTCGAACCGGCCGACCAGGGCGACCGAATGGCCCAATCCCAGGCCGTTGATTCGCTCCTGAAGGGTAGCTCGCTCCGGTCCGTGGCCCACGAGCCAAAGCCGGGCCCTCGGCCGCTCGGCGACCACCTTGACCCAGGCCGCAAGGAGCCGGCCCAACCCCCGCC
>DATECS010000426.1:0-7191 GCA_035286785.1 Thermoguttaceae bacterium
AAAGAATCTGATTGCCCGCCGCGATCCACTTCGGCCGCGAGCCGACACGCGGATTGAGCAGCTTCGGCCGCAAATCGTCGGGCGGACTGATCGTGTAGGTGCCTTGCCGCCCGTCAATTTTGGCCGCAAAAGCGAGCTGCTTCGAGTCGGGCGACCAGAAAAGGTTTTGCTCGTTCACGTCGGGTAACGACACCCGGCGCACCCGCCGGTCGATCCCCTCGAAGTCAATCGCCAGGCCCTTGCTCTTGCCGGCTTGCTTCGCCGCGGCCGGATTGCCGCGATTGGTTTTACCCCGCCCCCTATCCATTTTCATTTTGGCCCGCTCGACGGTCCGGTCGCGGCGGCCCGTCTGGTCGTCCTTCTCTTGAAGATAGACAAAACAAATGTCGATCTCGTTGCAGGTCCGCCGGCCGGTGAAGGCGATCACCTTGCCGTCGGGCGACCAGACGGGATTGGTGTCCACGTCGGGATGGCACGAAATGTTGATCGGCTTGCGCGATCCGTCCAGCGGCGCGATCCAGACGTCGCGGTTCGACTCGGTGTCCTCGATCCCATAGACGAGCCACTTTCCGTCGGGCGACCAATCAAATCCAATCGGCGTGGCCGAACGCATCACCCGCCGGGCCTCCTTCCCATCGGGCCGCATCACCCAAAGATCGCCACGCCCCTTGACCAGGGCGACCAGCTTGCCGTCGGGGCTCCATTTCAATTCGCTTTCGCTCTCCGCGTCGAGCGTGAGCCGCGAGAGAACAAACTCGTCGTTCTCCCACCAGTATTTGGACGCCTCGGCCCGAGTCACTCGCCAGACGTCGCTTTGCTCGTCCGCGTCGCTGACCACGAGGATCGACTTCCCGTCGGGGGCGAACACCGGATCGCGTTCCTCCTCGGGCGTGTCGGTCACGCGGCGCGGCTCGCGCAGCTCGGTGTCCATCACCCAAAGATCGCCGCCGGCGATCATGGCGATTTCCAGCCCGTCGGACGAAAACGCCGCGTCGGTCGCCGTGGCGAGCGAGCGCCGCAGCACGGGATCAAGCAAGGCGTCGCCCGGACACGTGATCTCCAACCGCTCGGGCGACCGGCCGCCGCCGGGACGCCATCGGTAAAGGTCGAACAGGTGGGCAAAGACAATCATCTTCCCGTCGCGCGACACGCACGGCGACACGATCGGGCTGTCGGTCAAATGGGTCAACTGACGCGACCGCCCGGTCTTGAAGTCATAACGCCAGAGGTTGCGCGACCCGGCCCGCTCGCTCGTGTAGTAGAACCCGCGCCCGTCGGGCATCCAACGCGGCGACGCGGCGCCCGTCGGATCGTCCAACACCTTCTCGAATGTCTTCGCGGCAAGATCATAGAGCCAGATCTGCGAAGCGCGCGGGCCGCGATAACCCTGTCGCCACGGCTTCTCGCCCTCGCGCGTGAACAGCAGCTTCTTGCCGTCGGGCGATAAGTTGCCGTCGGCGCCATAATCGTCGAACACCAACCGCGGCGCCGCGCGACGCTCCGCGTCGATTCGGAAAAACCGCTCGGGATGTTGCCAGTAGTGATCGCGCTGGCCGCTGACCAACAACTCGCGTCCGTCGGGCGACCATTCTTCAAGCACGCTGCCCTCGCCGTGAAACGTCCATTGCCGCGGTTCGGCCTCGCGAAGATCCATCACGTAAATCTGTGGACTGCCCGTGCGATCGCTCGTGAACGCAAGTCGCTTACCGTCTGGCGAAAAGGCCGGCATCACGTCGCGAGCCGGATGCGACGTCAACCGCCGCGCCCGTCCGCCGTCCGACGAAACCAACCAAAGATCCCCTCGCCACGAAAATACCAATTGCCGCCCATCCGGCGACAACGCGGGCGTACCGGCCAGTCGAATCGCATCGCCCGCCCCGGGAGAATCCGCCGCCGCAATCGCTCCCAGAAAGCATGTCAACAGACAACCAATCGTCGAAGCAACTCGCATGGCGGGACTCCTCAAAAGGCGCGAATCAAGGGGCGGGAGGCAGGGGACGCGGGGCGGGATACTGTATCTATTACTATAACCACCCAGGACGAGGGAATCCAGTAGGAAGCAGGCAGCAGACGGGT
Source organism: Thermoguttaceae bacterium (assembly GCA_035286785.1). Classification (GTDB taxonomy): domain Bacteria; phylum Planctomycetota; class Planctomycetia; order Pirellulales; family Thermoguttaceae; genus UBA11386. The sequence goes on from DATECS010000426.1 coordinate 2,077, forward strand.
GGCATGGCCACGCTTGCGTGGCCATGCTGGAGTATATGCCAACGCAAGCGTGGGCATGGCGCCCCGAGCATTTTTTGCGGACGCAAGTATTGAAGCCTACGCCGCCGCAAGTGATTTCCGCGCCGCCGCCACTCGCGATTGATAGGTGGGAACCATCACGCTGAGTTGTTGGAGGATGTCCTCGTCGTCGCCGTCGGCCACGGCTTCGAGTTGCTCGATTTGTTCGAGCACCACCGCAGGGTCGCGGCGCCGGCAGTCGGCGATCGAGATTTTCGGATGACGCGTGGGAAGTTCCGTTTCGCCGGCGACACGCAACTCCTCGTAGAGTTTTTCGCCGGGCCGCACGCCCGTGAAACGGATTTCAATGTCGTCGCCCACGCGGAGGCCCGACAGGCGGATCATATCGGCGGCCAGATCGACGATGCGCACGGGCTCGCCCATGTCCAACAGCAGGATTTCGCCCGAGCGGCCGATCGTGCCGGCTTGAAGCACCAGTCCGGCCGCCTCGGGAATCGTCATGAAGAACCGCTGCATCGACGGGTCGGTCACGGTGATCGGGCCGCCGTTGCGGATCTGTTCGCGGAACAACGGCACGACGCTGCCGGCCGAGTCGAGCACGTTCCCGAAACGCACGGTGACAAACCGGCACGACGACAGCTCCCAGAGCGACTGCACGTAGATTTCGGCCGCGCGTTTGCAGGCGCCCATCACGCTCGTCGGATGGACCGCCTTGTCGGTCGAGATCATCACGAACGACTCGACGCCGTGACGCATTGCCAGGTCGGCCAGGCGCCGCGTGGCCGTCACGATGTTCTTGACGGCCTCGCCCGGATGGGCCTCCATCATCGGCACGTGTTTGTAGGCGGCGGCGTGGAAAATGATCTCGGGGCGGTGCTGTTCGAGGATCGCGGCCACTCGGGTCGTATCGAGAACGTCGGCCATGCAGACGTCAACCTCGACGTGGCGGGCCAGGCCGCGCAGCTCGCGTTCGAGGAAGAACTGCCCGTTTTCGGTGCGGTCGACCAGCACGAGCCGCTTCGGCGAGAAGCGGAGCAACTGGCGGCAGATTTCCGAGCCGATGCTGCCGGCGCTGCCCGTGACCAAGAGCACGCGGCCGTCGATCCATTCGCGGATGTTTTCGAGTTCGAGCTGGGCCGGTTCGCGGCGCAACAGGTCGTTGATGTCCACCGGCCGCGGTTGCAGGGAGACGCTGCCGGTGATCAATTGTTCGTAGCTAGGAAGGACCTTGACGTGGATGCCGTGCCGCGCGGCGTCGTCCATCAATTGGCGGACCTGGCGGCCCGAAAGTTCGCCCGAGGCGATCAATACCTCGCTCGCGCCGCGGCGTTTGGCGAGTTGGCAGGTCTGGTCGATCGTTCCCAGCACGGGCACGCCGGCCACGCTGCTTCCGACCTTTGTCGGATCCTGGTCGACGAAGCCGACGACCCGACAAGGCAGGCCGTTGCGAGTAATGGAGCGCCACAACAGTTCTCCCGTGGCGTTGGCCCCGACGATCAGCGTCAGTGTTTTGTCGCCTTCGGTCAGGAGTTGCCAACTTCGTTCTTCAAGAATGCGCAGCAATGCCCGAGCGCCTCCCGCCGCGACGATCACGACGCCCCAATCGAGTAAAAACACGCTACGAGGAATGGCGTGATGGGGCGCCACGAACTGGTGTACCAGGGCCGTGGCCAACAACGCGCAGGTGGTCGCCTGAACCAACGTAACAAGATCATAGAACGTGACGAAGTTGCGCCAGCCTCGATGGGCGCGAAATATCGCGAAAATCGCCAACTGCACGGCGACGAACCAGATGACCGTGGTGGTGAACGATCGCAGGGCATGGTCGGGAAAATGGCCGTCGAATCGCAGCCAATAGCTAAGGCAATAGGCGGCGGCCAAAGCCATCCCCATGCAACCAAGCGCGATCGACTCTCGCAACCATCGCCTGAGACCACCCGCGACGAACCGTTCGCCGAGCTGGGATTCAAACGTCGAACGCAGCGATCCGAGAGCGCGGAACATCCCTGCCATGATATTTCTCCATGAGCGTTAGTCCGTTCGTTAACGCTGGACGATTCGGCACGACGAGAGACGCCGAGAGCGGCGCCCGGTGTGCCCCTTAAAAAGCCTATCCGAAAACGGGGACTGGCTCCGAACTCGACGTACGCGGCGATTCCTAAAACGGTTGCCGTGAGGCGCCTGTCCCCGTTTTCGGATAGGCTTTAAAAATGAGGGTCGGTTCATACCAAGAAACCCGACGAGCGGTCAACGTCACTTCGACCGTAAATCTTGGCAGGCAAGCGAGTTACGGACAGATTGCCTATGGGGCGAGGCGCCGACGGCAAAAAGAAGCCTTGGGGGATCGCCGGCATGGCGTCCGCCGGCCGTGGACGTTGCGAGAAGAGAAGGTAGGGTGGGGCGATGACCGTCCGTGATAAGGTTGGAAGAACCGCAACGCTTTCCGGGACGGTCATCGCCCCACCATTATCTCGCGATCTTGCGTTGCATGGTGGGGCAACGATCGGTCCCGTAATGGTACGACCTTCCCCAAACGCCAAGGCCGATCATCGCCCCATCTGTTTTTTACCCACGCGCCCACGCTTGCTTGCGATTGGGCACGCATGGCGTCCGCCGGCCGTGGACGTTGCGAGAAGAGTTGTTAGTTGCTCGCCGGCGTGTCGTGGTCGATCTGGTAGTTGTGGATGGCGACCGGAATGGCCACGGCCGCGGCCACCAGGCCGGCGATGACCCAAGGATTGCCAAGCCAATAACCAATCGGTCCGCTTCCGCCATTGGGTGATTGAGCGCGGGCAACTTCCGCCGGACCTTTTCCGACGACCAGCAGCGTGCCCGGCTGCGCCGCGGGCGGGGCCGTGCCGGTGGCCCAAAGACGATACACGCCCTGGGTCTGGCCGGCCGCCACGCGATACGTGCCCGAGGGAACGCGGGACACGGCGAAGAAACCACGATCGTTGGTGGCGATCGTGGCAATGGTTTTGTCGCCCTGACTCAGAGAAATGGGCATCTTCGCTTGCGGCGCGCCCTGGGCGTTGACCACCTGGCCGACGAGCGTGCCGTTTTTCTGCAATTCGACGTCGAACGCCTTGGGCGCCGCGGCTGGGGCATTGCCGGCCGGTTTGCTCGGCGCGGCGGCCGCCGCCACGACCGGCGAAGGAATTAGCAGGCCACCACATGCCCACGCCAACATCATCGTCCGCAACCAAGCCGTGTTTTTCATGAGACAAGTCCTTTCCGATTCGACCGTGCAAACTCGCCGCCGCGAAAGACGGCGAGTCGCTCTGGAACGACCGGCCACGCACCCAACGTCGGACACGTCGCCAGCCTCGTCCTATCTTGAGGAGGCGGGATGCTACACGAAAGGCATTTTGGGGGGAAGGCCAGCTTTTCGCAAAAAAAAGGTTTTTCCGAGGAAAAATGAGGCCGTTTGGGAATTCGAGGTGTGCCACTGCTTGCGGAACTCCCGAGAAGGTTTGGACTTGCGCGATGGCACTGCTTGCCGGAAAGTATTGGGATACCGGAAAGTCGCAAGCAGTGTGACGTGGCAACCACTTGGAGAAACGTAGGGTGCGTCTGGACGCACCAATCACCTCACCAGTTCCACGTTTTGAAATGCCGGGCCAATTGCGACGGGGCGTCGTGTACTCGGCGGGCAAGCCTGACGCTGAACGTGCCCGGCGGGTTGTTCGCCTGGACGTCGGCCAGGTAGCGGATCAGCTCGTGCCGGGCCTCGGCCGGGCCGTGGAGCATGAAATGGACCCAGGCCCAGCTATCGCGATAGTCGTTGCGGCCGAACTTCGAAAAATCGTCCTCGCGCTCCAGATCCTCGATTCCCGCGATCATCCCGAAGCGGACGGCCCATTTGACGCTCTTCAAATAAGGGTTGGCCGACGCGCGTTGCTCGGGCGGGAGTTCAAAATACTCCGCCAGCCCTTCGTCGAGCCACAGCGGCACCATCGGCATCGCGCAGTGCAACAGCGCATGCGTGCATTCATGGCGGACGTCCACCGCGAACTCCGGACCGCGCTGGACGAACACCCGGCCGGGACCATCATGCTTGACGAACAGCGCGCGGCGGTAGGGCACCTTGGGAAAGTTTCGCTCGAGAAACTCGCGATACGACGCCTCGCTCTGAAAAAGGTAAAGCTCGACGGATTCCCTCGGCGGCCGAACGCCCAACGACCGGCCAAGATCGGTTTGCAGCCGGGCCAATTCGCGGAGCAACTCTTCGAAGCCAGCCAATGGGAAATCGGCTCGCACCACGAACGGTCCGGCGACGCGAACGTCGGCCCAACCTCCGGCGCGGCAAGGCGACGCTCCCGCGACCCAACACAAAATCGTCGGCAGGACCAGTCCGACCACGGTCCGCGCAAGCCACGGGCGAGACGGCGTCATCCGGCCTTGCTCCCGAATAGCCAGCGACTCAAGCCCGAGCGTTTGGCCGGGGCTTCGCGTTTCGTGGAGCGGATGCACCGATCTTCCAAAATCGCGGCCGGGTTGTTGTGGAACAAATCGCAGGCTGTTTTATAACCGGCCAGTTCGACCGTTTTCTGAAAAGCGTGACGCATCTGGGGACGCCGTGTTTTGACGCCGTGCGCGTCGGTCGCGATGAAATGCGCCTGGCCGCGCTCAATCAACCGCGCGGCCAGTTTCTGGACGTCCGGCCCGAAGCTCCCCGTGACGCTGCACGCGGTCACTTGGACGAGACATCCCGCCTCGACCAGCGGCCCGACGACCGACGGATTGGCCAACACGCCCAGGTTGCGTTCCACGTGGGCCAGCACGCCGGTCAGCCCCGCCCGGCGCAGATCGCGGAGCATGTCGTCCAGCGGAAGGTAAATTTCGTGCGGCAGTTCAAGTAAAACGTATCGCCCCCGATCGGCCAGGGTGAGCACCTCGCCCTCGCGGACCTTGTCGATCAAGTCGGGCTCGATGCGGACCTCCGCGCCCGGCAACACCCGCAACTCGGCGCCGTTTTGGTTGAGGAATTGCTGAAGGTGGGCCGTTTTGGCGCGAATGGCGGACCCGTCCAACGCGCGGTTCGTGCCCAATTGATGCGGCGTGACAATGGCCGTCGAGACGCCGTCGGCCACGGCC
>DATECS010000427.1:0-8283 GCA_035286785.1 Thermoguttaceae bacterium
CCCCCGCCGTAGTAGATCCCGATGGTCACGCCGTAGCCGTTGTGCAGATAGCTGTTGATGGACGACATGGTCGTCTGTTCGTTGAAATCCCAATGGATATAGTCGTAGACGTTTTCGCTGGGGTAGAACCCGCCGCCCGACACGTCGACCTGGGAACCGCCCCAATTCTGGCCCGGGTTGGTTCCATCGAACCACCAGTCCCATCCGCAGTCCATCCACCCGCCGTCGTCGGTCCAATGGTTCTGAAAATAGGCGAACATGTCGTCGGTGGTGGTCATTCCGTCGACCTGGCCCCAACCGGTCCATTCGAGCACGTTCGACGCGGCGGCCGCCCAGCATAAATAATCGTCTTCGTTGTTTTGCGGCGTTTTCTCGGCGTCGCTCCAGGCGCCTCCCCAGTAATCGTAGAGCATGTAGCTTGTGCCCGTCGGCGTGGCGTCGCCCAGGAACACTCCGCTGTCGCCTAGATACTTGCTCGTGTCGCCGTCGAATCCGAGGCGGTAGGCGTTTCTGTCAATCTCGAGACCGTCCGTTCCCGTTTCTTGCGTCGATTCATAGAAGGACGACGCCAGAAAGTCGTGGACCGTCAGAGGCGCGGCCGACAGCAGTTGGCGTGATTCGAGCGATTCCACGTGGACCGTCCCGAGACGGCTTGCCCGAGCGGTTCCGCCCGAGCGGTCCTTATCCCCGCGTGAGAGAAAACGATCCATAATCCGTTGGGCGATGCGGATTCCTATCAAACCCGTGTTTTGAAAACGGCGCATGGTGCAAATCCCAAGAGAAGTATTATCACAAGACGCGTGTCGAACGACATCACCGATTCCGAAAACCACCAGCGAGTTCAAACCCGCTCCCGCGACGCGGCAACAGCGCGATCACGCTGTTTCATGCGGCGGCCGTGGTTGCCCGAAATCGGTCATACGATAAGAGGGGACCGGAAAAGTCGCGGCGATGAACTCCGTCACTGCCACTAAAAGCATAGGTCAGAAAAAAGCGGGACCGAGCTTACGGTCCGCCGTGCCCTCAAGAACCGGGTTTCCCGAAATCGCGGATCGTTGCTCGGTGGCTATCCGAAAACGGGGACAAGCACCCTACCACTAGTGGTTATGGGGTGCTTAATCCACAAAATCCGGGAGCCAGTCCCCGTTTTCGAATCGCCGCTCAGGTCCGGTTTGTGTCGATGGCGCGGATTCCGCGGGCCGGATTGACGCATAGAACTTCGTGCAGATACTCGGGAGAGCCCGGCTCGCCCGGCTCGCGCCGCCGGTGCCAGTCGCGGTCCGTCGGCACGAGCGCGTCGTCCAGCGGCCAGGGATCGAACGGCTCGTAGCCTAACGCCCGAGCCAGTTTGCTCGAGTCCATCGTCACGTCGCCGGCCCGAGGCGGAATCGGTCCCGCCGCGATCCGCGGAATGGTCATCAGGGCGTCGGGATCGTAGCCGCCGACGCGATTAATGATCTGTGCGATCTGGTACAAACTCAATCGCCGCGGCCCCCCGGCGTGAAACGTCCCGGCCAGGTGATTACCCAAGAGCACGGCGAACAGTTCGTTCATGCAGTCGGTATAGGTTGGCGTGCGGATCTCGTCGAAATAGAGCGTCGCCGGACGCGAACGATTGAACCGCGACGCGATCCAGTCGATGGCTCCCGCGTGTCCGTTCGGACTCACTCCCATCGGCAGCGAAATCCGCAAGATGCACGCCCCGGGATCGGTTCGCCGGACGATCCGCTCGGCCGCGACCATTGTCTTGCCGTAGACCGTCACGGGATTGGTCGGGTCGTCCTCGCGATAGTTGCCGTGCCTTCGGCCCGCGTAGACCAAGTCGATCGAAAGATGTACCAGCCGCGATTTGTGCCGCGTCGTCTGGGCGAGTAAATTGCGTACTCCTTCGACGTTGATCCGCCAGGCCAACGCCGGGTCCAACTCACATGGTTTCAACGCGCAGTTGCCCGCGCAGTCGAGCACCGACGCGAACCGATATTCGTCGAACAACTCGGCGAGCCGCCGCGGATCCTCGGCATTGCACGCCACGACGCCGGCCCCGGTCAGGTAATCGCTTTCCTCTTGCCGAATGCCGACCACGCGGCCCGGATACCGCGAGTGGAAATACCCCAGCGCGTTGTACCCCGCCACGCCCGCCACGCCGGTAATCAACAGCGGCAACGGCGGATCGGACGGCAAGGGACGGTCGGCGATGAACTGAGCGAGTCGCAACATATCCAAAGTCTTCTTTCCCGCCGGGAGAGGGCCAGTTTGCTCTACCACGCGGGTTTAGGAGTCACCAAAGGGGACTGGCTCCGTCGCCTTGACGAAGGTATTCCCGCCAATACGGTCCGTGGCGACGATGCCTGTCCCCTTTGGCGACGGACCGTCAACGTGCCGCGTGGAAAAAGGGGGACAGGCACCGCGGCCGCGACGTTTCTTCCACTGCCACGGTTAGTTGTGCCGCGGAGCCAGTCCCCCTTTTTCAACCCACTGGGAGAGGGTTGGGGTGAGGGCCGATTCACGAAACTTATTGCGGCAATACGGACGAGGCTTCCTTTGTGTTCGCTCGTTCGTTGATTTCTTTTCGCAGATACTTCACCGCCGCGTCGAGTTGCGGATCGAAAAACGGTTCGTTTTCGGCTTGTTTTTTCGCGTCACCGGAAGGCTCCGGTTCTTTCAACCCCAACTCATGCCGCCGCCGCGACAACAGAAGCCGCCCAAAATCCTTCTCTTTGACGATCACTTCGTAGCCCTTGTCCGGCCGCACGCCCCAGGGATCGCTTCCCTTGGATTTCTTGCTTCGGTTGATGTTCACCCCGCTGGGCCGCCAATAGCTCGACGACGTGACTTTGAGCACGCCGCGTCGGGTTCCTTTGTTGTGGTCGAGATAGAGCAGTTCCTGCACTAGCCCTTTGCCGTAGCTCCGCTGGCCGACGATCACCGCGCGGCGATGGTCTTGCAGACACGCCGCGATGATTTCCGCCGCACTGGCGCTATACTTGTTGACCAATACGGCGATTGGAAACCCGGTGTACTTCTTGCCCGGCGTGGCCGTGAAGTCCTGCCGCTTCCCGCCGTCGCGTCCCACGGTCGAGACGATCATGCCCGAGTCGACGAACAGGTTGCAGATTTCCCACGCCGCGCCAAGGTATCCGCCCCCGTTGAATCGCAAATCGAGAATCAATCCCCGAACGCCGTGCTCGGTGAGCGAGTCGAGCGCCTTGCGCAATTCCGCGGGCGTGTTTTCCGCGACGGCCTCGATCCGAACGTATGCGATGCGATCTTCGCCCTTGAGAAAATACTCCCACGACCCGTCCGGCTTTCGCCGATCGCCGAAGACCGTTTCGTTTTTAATCATGGCGCGTCGGACCGTGACGTCGACCGGTTTCGCCGCGCCCTTGTGGAGCACGGAAAGCGTCACTGGTTGGCCGATTTCGCCGTGGATCAGCTTCACGGCCTTTTCGGGCGACATTCCCTCGGTGCTTTGGCCGTCGATTTTCAGAATCACGTCGCCCGCCAGGATCCCGGCTTTGTAGGCGGGACTATCGACCATGGGCCACAAGACCGTGATTCGCTCGTCATCGTCGGGTTTGACGAGCATGATGCCCAGGCCGCCGAACTCCGCGTCGAGTTCCTCGTTGAACGGCTTCGCGTCGGCCGGCGTGACGTAGTCGGTGTAGTCGTCCCCGTATTCCTCTTGAATTCGCCGGGTCATCCCCTGCATGGCCCCCTCGAAAAGCCGCTCGCGATCGACTTTTTCGAGATAGCGTTGGTCGATCTGACGCATGGAGTAGACCAACAACCGGCCGAACCGGTCGCTCTGCAGGGCACACGCCACGCAGGCTGCCGTAACAAGAAAAAGAATATAAAAGTTTCGGCGAGGCATCCGAGCAATCCACTTGTGGGGGGCTTTGGGGACGGCCATCCCATTAAAAAACGAGAATTACGTATGGTACCCCACGCTGCAAGCCCAAAGCAAGCCAAGCCTTGGTCAATCGAGGACGTTGGTAATTTTGGCAAAAGATGCCGATTGTAGCGGTCGATCTAAGGTTAATGATTACACAGCCCCGGCTCCGCACAATGACAGTCCCCTCACTAGAGTGGGCTTCCGTCGCTGGAGAGTCGGCCGTTCGTCGTTTCCATCGCTCCGCCTTCAACTCTTCTTCTGACGAATGAGGTTTGCCATGAGGATCCCGTTTACTAGTTCCTCATCCCATACTACTCACCGTGCCGCCGTTCACTCGCGGAACTTGCGACTTGAACCGCTCGAAGAACGAGCCTTGTTGGCCGCCGCGCCGGTCGATCTGGCCGCGGCGCCCAATCCTTTCGGCATGTCGCCGGCCACGAGCTTTACGGTCAATCCCAACGCGAACGTCGCCCGTCCGGTCGTCCAAAGTCCCGTCTCGATCGCCTCGGGCGACCTGAACCGGGACGGCATCCTCGACTTGGTGACCGCGAATTACGACACAAAGTCGGTCTCCGTTTTGTTGGGCAACAGCGACGGCACGTTCCAGAAGCCGAAGCAATACGCGGTCAAAGCCAACCCCACGCAAGTCATCCTCAGCGACATCAACGGCAATGGGACGCTCGACGTCCTCACGGCCAATCGGGGCGACAACAGCGTCTCCATCCTTTTCGGCAACGGAAAGGGCTCCTTCGCGAATCAGGTGAAATACAAGACGGGCGGCACGACGCCCGAGAGCATCGCCGTGGCCAACGTGAACGACGACCCTTTGACCACCGCCGACAATAAATTGTTGGACATTGTCGTGGCCAACACGGGCGGCTCGACCATCTCCGTGCTTCTTCAGAAGACCAACGGGAAATTCGCATCGCCCGTCGATTACTATGTCGGCTTGAATCCCTCAATGGTCGCGCTGGCTGACGTGAACAACGACACCTATCCCGACGCGCTGACGACCAATCGTGGCGACGACACCGTTTCCGTCCTGATAAACAATCGCCACGGCGTCTTCCTTGGGCCGGTGACGTACGACGTCGGCGAGAGTCCCGAGGCGCTCGTGTTGGGCGACATGGACGGCGATCTGGACCTTGACTTGGCCGTGGCCAATCGGTTCGACTCGACCGTCTCGGTCCTGGTGGCGATGGGCGGCGGCGCGTTCAATCCTCAAGTCGTTTACGACACCGAAGGCTGGCCCGCCTCGGTCGCCTTGGGCGACATCACGGGCGACGGCGTGCTCGATCTGGTGACCAGCAACGAAGCCGGCAATTCGGCCTCTATTCTTCGCGGCAACGGCGACGGGACTTTCGGCATCCAGGTGGCCTACGACACCGGCGACTATGCGGCTTCGGTCGCGCTGGGCGATTTCAACCGCGACGGATTCCTCGACCTGGCCACCGCCGACCGTTTCGACGATACCGTTTCCATTGTGTTGGGCAATCAGCGATTCGATCGGCCCGTTGCGTACGCCACCAGCAGCCGACCCTACGACGCAGCCGTCGGCGACGTCGACAACGACGGCATCCCCGACATGATCAGCGTCGCCTACGCCGCCAACAAGGTGGCCGTCCGGCTCGGCGTGGGCGACGGCACGTTCGGCGCGATGACCGAGTTTGCCACCGGCGCCGGCCCAATCGTGGTCCAACTGGCCGACCTCAACAACGACGGCAACCTCGACATCGCCACCTTGAACTCGACCGCCCGAAGCGTCTCGGTGTTGTTGGGCGACGGCACGGGCTCGTTCGCGCCGGTCGCTCCATTCACGACTATCGGCCAAACGCCGACGGACCTGACTTTCGGCCTGATCAACGCCGACGCCATTCTCGACCTCGTCGTCGTCAACCAACGCGACAACGACGCCACGGTCGCCTTTGGCAACGGCGACGGAACGTTCACTTTCCAGACCGACTACGCGACCGCCGCGACGCCCACCTCCGCATCGCTCGGCGACTTTAACGGCGACGGATGGGCCGACATGGTCACCGACAGCCAAAAAACCAAGAACGTCACCGTGCGATTGAACAACGGCGCCGGCGGCTTCGGCGCGGCCGTTTCCTACGCCGTCGGCGCGACCGCCTTCGACACGGCCGTCGGCGACGTCAACGGCGACACGATCCTCGACATTGTCACCGCCAACAGCGGCAACAAGTCCATCTGCGTCCTGCTGGGCAACGGCGACGGCACCTTCCAGACCGGAGTGCGGACCGGCGTCGTCTACGAGCCCGTGAAGATCCAACTCCATGACTACGACGGCGACGGCGCCTTGGACGTGTTTCTGCTCAACCCGGGCAATAATCGCGTGACGCTTCTGCGCAACGACGGCGCCGGCGCGTTTCCAACGGCCACCTACGCGGCGACCGGCACGTATCCGATCGGCATGGACGTCGGCGATCTCAACGGCGACGGGCTGGTCGACATCGTGACCGCCAACCGCAACGCCAACACGAACTCCGTCGTACTGGCCAACGGGTACCTCGGCACGATCGGCGCCCATCAGCTCGAACACATCCGTCCCGCCGACGGTCCGTTGTGGTACGCCGTGAATACGGAAGTCGCGGGCCATCTCACGATCGAGGCCGTCTTCACCGGGGCCGCGACGGACGTCGCCATCACGCTCTACGACGAATCGGGCGACGGCACGGCGCTGGCCACCTCGGCGCCCGTCTCACTCGGGCCCGGTCTTTGGGCTCAGCGCATCAGTTACGCGACCGACGCGGGCGTCACCTACACGTTCGCCGTCGAAGGGACCAACACCGACGCGACCCTGAACCTGGCCAACACGAGCAGCGTGGCCGTTTTCGGCACGTCGGGCAACGACGCCTTCATCTTCACCGCCGGTTCGCCGCACGTCGTCACGGTCAACGGAGTGGCGTTCGACACGACGGGGCTGACCGGATTTACGCTCGTCGGTTTCGGCGGCACGGACAGCCTGATCGCCACCGGCTTGGCCACGGTCGAAACGGCCGCCGTTTATCCCCACTCGGGCACGATGACCGGAGTGGGCTACTCGCTAGCGTGGCTGGGCATGGAACAAACCCAACTCCTCGGCAACGGCGGGGCCGACGTCGGCGCGTTCCACGACTCGACGGGCGACGACACGTTTGTCACTTTTATGACGCATTCGACGCTCACCGGCGCGGGCTACTCGAACCGGATCGACGCCTATCCGACCATCGACGCCTACTCGACCAACGGCGGCGACGATCAGGCCACCCTCAACGATTCACCAGGAAACGACCATCTCGAGGCGCTAGGCGGCCTGGCCGAACTGAGCAACGCCACATACTCCATCGCCGTTCACGACTTCGCCTTCGTCCAGGCCGTTTCCAGCGCCGGCGGCACGGACACGAAGACCGTCGGGGCGATCGACTTCGTTCTGGCCACCGTCGGCCCCTGGATTTAGTTGACACAAAAAAACCGAGCCGCGACCGTAAGGGAGCGGTAGTAACTGATGAGACGTGCCACCGCTCCCTTACGGTCGCGGCTCGGTATTAATCTGCTCGCGGCGATCTTGCCAACCTCGCCTGCTGGGGTACAATGGCCGCATGTTGGTCATTCCCCTTCAATCCGGCAGCAACGGCAATTGCATTTACGTCGAAGCCGGCGACCGCCGACTGCTTTTCGACGCGGGCATCAGCGGCCGTCAAGCTCAAGAGCGGCTTGAAACGTTCGGCCGTTCCATCAAGCAGGTCGATGCCGTCTTCATTTCGCACGACCATGCCGATCATGCCCGATGCCTGGGTATTTATCATCGCAAGTTCGGCCTGCCGATCCACGTCACGCGCAAGACGCTGTCGGCGGCGAGGCAGCGGACTAACCTTGGGGAAGTAGGGCCGCTTCATCATTTCGAGTCGGGTCAAACCGTCCGGCTCGACGGCGTGTCGGTCGAGACCATTCCCACGCCCCATGACGGCGCGGACGGCGTGGCGTTCGTGGTGGACGACGGCCGCCGACGGGTCGGAATCCTGACCGACCTGGGCCACGTCTTCAAGGGACTCTCCGATGTGCTCCGCTCGCTCGACGCGGTGCTGATCGAGAGCAACTACGATCCCGACCTATTGCGCGACGGATCCTATCCGCCTTCGTTGCAGGAGCGCATCCGCGGGCCCGGCGGCCACCTGTCGAACGCCGAGGCGGCCCGGCTGCTGGCCAAAGCGGACGTGCGTTTCCGCTGGGTGTGCCTGGGACATCTTTCGGAGGAAAACAATCATCCGAAGATCGCGCTGGACACTCACCATAAAATCCTCGGCCGCGATCGCTGGCCGCTGCACGTCGCCAGCCGATACGAAGCCACCGAACCGTTGGAGGTCTAGCCAATTCCGTCATTCAGAAAACCG
>DATECS010000428.1:0-13296 GCA_035286785.1 Thermoguttaceae bacterium
CCGCCGACTTGGCCGCCCCATTTCCAGACGTCGCCCATGCCGTATTGGCAGAGGTTCAAGACGATGTCGCGATTGGCCTGCTTGAGCAGGTCGCCCATCAGGATGTAGGGCTTCTTGAGGATTTCAACGTTTTGTTTGGGGTCGTAGGAGCCGTAGGAGCACCAGTCGTATTTGAGGAAGTCGAAGCCCCAGGCGGCAAATTGTTCGGCGTCCTGGCGTTCGTGGCCGAGGCTGCCCACGTAGCCGGCGCAGGTCCAGCGGCCGGGCGAGATGTACGTGCCGGCTTTGAGGCCCTTCGAATGGATGTAATCGACCATACCTTTGACGTCAGGGAATTTTGAGTTGGTCAGCAGTCGGCCTTCGACGTCGCGATAGGGACGGTCGTTGCGGTGCTTGGTCCAGCAGTCGTCGACGTTGACGTATTGGTAGCCAAAATCGGCCATGCCCGAGGCGATCATCGCGTCGGCCGCGTCGCGCATGTGTTTTTCGGTGACGCGCGAGTAGTGGATGTACCAACTGTTCCAGCCCATCGGCGGCGTGAAGGCCAACTGGTCGCCCACGACGAGCTTCATTGGACGGCGGTCGGCGCCTTCGGCGTTTCGGGCTTCGAGCGTGATGGAATACTCGCCGCGGGCCGCGGGCACCGTGCCGGTGATAATGCCGGCGGCGGGATCGAGCTGCAATCCATCGGGCAGGTCGCGGACCGAAAACTCCATCGGGCGATTGCCCGTCGAGGGAATGCGAAACAGAAACGGCCGGCCGGGACGACAGCCATGGACGGCCGGGGCATTGATGTGGGGCGCGGCGGCCGGTTTTGGGGTGAGGATGAGCTTCGCGTCATCGGTTGCACGGCCGACTGTGTCGAGGCAAAAAACGAGCGCGGCGGCCAGCGCCGCGCGGCCGAGAACGTGGAAGCAATGCACGGGAAATCCTCGTTCGGTGAGCGGGGAAAAGTTTTTTGCTCTATCGCTCTTCGTCGGAGCGGAGCCAGGCGGTGATGGTGGGCTGGTAGGCGTGGATCTCGCCGGGTTGGAAGAAGATGGCGATTTCGCGCGAGGCGGCGTCGGGGCCGTCGGAGGCGTGGATCAGGTTCATCTGCTGGCTGGAACTGAAGTCGCCGCGGAGGGTGCCGGGGGCGGCTTTCAGGCCGTTGGTGGCGCCGACCATTTCGCGGACCACGCGGATGGCTTCGAGGCCCTCGACCACCGCGGCGACCAGGGGGCCGCTGGTGATGAACGCCTCGACCCGGGGGTACCACGACTTGCCGACGTGCTCGGCGTAGTGTTTTTTGGCCAGCTCGGGCGTGACCTGCATGAGCTTCAGGGCGATGAGGTTCAGGCCTTTATCCTCGAACCGGGCGAGCAGGCGGCCCAGCAGGCGGCGTTGGACACAGTCGGGCTTGAAGAGGACTAGCGTGCTTTCCATTCTCGGGGGTCTCCGTCGGGAGTGGGGCGTGGTAGGTTGCGAGGCAAATCACGGTCACAAAACGTGGTATTCTACGGAAACTTTTCGGATTTCTCAAGCGACCGAGGTAATTTTCAGCGGCAGGGAGGCTTGTTTTTTCGATGCGCGTTGGGAAAAACTTGCCGGATGTGTCGATAGTTCCTTTTGAGGTCGGCGTGCCGATTCTTCCCGCAGAATCGACGCGCCGCAAAGTTCGCCTTGATTTCCCAGCCTGCCACGAGACCCAGCATGGCTTTCCGACCCGCCTCGACGGGCCCGCTGTGGGCCTGTTTCCTGATTGCGTTGTCGATCGCGTCGCGCGCGGCCGGCGACGCGCCGCGGATTGAACGACTTCCGCCCGTGGCGTCAGCAGCGGCCGACGAGGTTGCGTTGGCCGGGTACGATGACGAGGTTCCCCTCATGACGCCGCCCTCGTCGGTCGCTTCGCGCGCCCACGACGGCCGGACGTGGCAAGTGCTGCCTGATGGGTTGATGTATAAATCGTATCTGGCGGGCGTGAAGGAGCCGCGTTTCGCGTCGCAATGGGTCAACGAGCGGACCGGGGGGCAGATTTGGGACATTGCGATCGGCGGACGCGTGGGAATCCTTCGCCACGGGACGCGCGATCCGCTTGAGCCCGAGGGGTGGCAGGTCGATCTGGAAGGGGCGGCGTTTCCGCGAATTGACGTGGCCCGCGAGTCGGATTTGGTCGCGTGCGACTATCGCATGGGCATTCCGCTGACGCACGCCGAGGGGCCGCACCATTATAAGATCGGTTATTACCACATTAGTTCGCACCTGGGCGACGAGTGGATATTGCGTTATCCGGGACAACTCCGGCGGATCAACTACGTGCGCGACTCGATTCTCGTGGGCTATTCATATTATTGGCGAAAGGATTTTCGGTTTTACGGCGAGACGGCCTGCGCGTTGGGGTCGGGCGAGGGGACGGAGCCTTGGGAGTTTCAGTTCGGCGTGGAATACAGCCCGGCGAAGCCGACCGGGCTGCGGCCCGTGCCGTTTGTCGCCGTGAACGGCCACCTGCGCGAAGAGGTCGATTTCGGCGGCAACGTCACCGTGCAAAGCGGCTGGCAGTGGCGCGGGGCGACGGGCCACCTGCTCCGCATGGGCATGCACTGCTACGTTGGGATGAGCGATCAGTACGAATTCTACGACGAGTACGAGAGCAAGGTGGGGTTCGGGATCTGGTACGACTATTGATCGGCCGGCCGAGAGTCTTTTCTTACCACGGAGACACGGAGGACACGGAGAAAAAGGAACCGCGAATAAACGCAGATGATGAAGGGGATGTTCTGTAGGGCAGACCGTGCAGGACAAGATTGAGGCGTCATCGCTGATTCCTTCCGCAGGCTTCCGCCGACGGCTATCAGAGCGTGTCGATCGCCGCACCCTACAGACCGGACGCACCGCGATCCGAGTGCCCGAGCCGCGGGGATGCGTAAACACGCTTCCCACGGCTCTGCCTGGCGATAAGCGAGATGAGTGGCGACGGCGGAGGCGTCAGACGGGTTTGACGTCGACCGCGCGAGGGCCCTTTTTGCCTTTTCGTCCGCCAGAATCTCCGTTGTCGATCTCGTACTCGACCGGCTGGCCCTCGTGGAGGTTGTCGAACCCTTCATCGACCACCGACGAATGGTGGAAGAAAACGTCGACGCCATTGGCCTGCGAGATGAACCCAAAACCACGATCCGACACGATCTTCTTAATGACTCCCTGCGGCATTGCTGCCATCCTCACCATACAAGGCGGGCCGGCGCCCGCGAAAATACAGCGTCCGACCGCCGTTTGCGGCCGGCCGGCCGGGAGGCTGCTCGCCGAGACAAACGCCCGGTCGATGCCGCCGACCCGGACAAAAACTCAAGGCACCCCAACGAAAAGAGACCCGTTGGCGCATCGTCGACCCGAGCCGCTCATCCGGCCCACGCCGCCTCCGCGCATACCTTGAAACATCGTAACGCTTTATAACAAATCGGCAGGGCCATTTCCAGCCCCCCGATTTAGCGTATCGTGACATAACCTCGGCGTGACGAGACGCCGTTTTGTCGAAGAAGCCATACGCACGACCCCCTACTAACCCGAAGCGCAAGCGAGGACCATTGGGCGGTTTACCCTCGCTTGCGCTTCGGGTTAGTACGGCGCTCCGTTCACCGAGTTGGCACGGACGGTTCCGCCTCTGGCCGCTGGTTCTCGCGGATTTGGTCGATGGTTACGCCTGATTCCTGGGAGGGGCGGCGTTGTTTTGCTTCCACGGCGGGCGAGGCGGGGATGATCTGTTTCACCACGACATCGTCGAACTCGACCGTGCCGGCGCCCAGGTAGCCGAAGAGCATGACGCGGCCCCAGCGGGGCGTGAAGTACGTGTGGCGCGGCGTGAAATCCTCGGTGTGGGTGTTCCAGGTGTTGGCGGGGCCTTTGAGATTTTGCTGCGAGCGATAAACCTCCCGGCGTTCCAGCGAGCCGGGTTCCTTGCCACGCGACTTGCCCTGAGCATGGGCCTCAACATGCTCGGCTTGATAGTTCGACCCCATCGCGTCGTAGCATTTGATGAACACCTTGGCGTTGGGGCCGTCGGACCGCCAGCGGCATTGGAAACGATAAGTCGCCCCCTCGTCGACCGGGAAGAAATCGCTGTAGTACATCACGCCGAACGTGTCGCCGAGCGATTTTTCAAACGCGAGTCGGATCACGCGATTGCTCGGCTTGCCTTTTTCCACGGTCCAACGAACCAGCCGGCCCAGCGGCTCGCGGTTTTGGCCGCCGCGGGAGTCCCATCCTTTGGGCACGCCGCCGGTGGCTTTTTGAAAATCGCCGCCCGTCACTAGATTCGGGCCGTTTTTCCATTTCTCCTCCGAGAGTCGATCGACCGGCGCCGGGCCGAACGGTCGGCGGCCGTGGAGCCGGTCGAGCAATTCCTTGACGTAACGATGGGGGATCTCGCCGGCGGTTTTCGTCCGGGCGTCGATTGAATAGACGACCGTCGGCGCCGGCCGGGTCGAAAAATCGACGCAGCGGATTTTCAGGTCGTACACGTCCCAGTCGTGCCCGGCGACTCGCTCGACGCTTCCCCAGATCGCGATTTGCCCGTCGAAATCGTCCCGGACAATCTTCGCTACCGCCTCGAGCGTCATGTCGGGCGCGAGGCGAAGGTTGCGCGACGCGACCGTCTCGCGCACCTCGATCATCGACTCAGGGATGATGAATCCGCCCTGGCGGTCGAGTTTCTTCCAGATCATTTCGCCGATCGTTTGGCCGTAGCGGCCGTCGTCGAACGTCGAGAGGAAATCGAAGGGGATGACAACTTTCTGTTCGTCGTCGGCCCGTGCGGCGGTTGACGGAACGGCGAGAAGGAGCAAGAAAAAAAGCAAAACGGCCCGTAGGTCAGGCTGTGCCTGACAAGAGCAGGCATGACATGTGGCAAGGAACCGAGGGCTTCCTCCGGCGGCTATTACGGGCGTGGTGGTGTGACTATTGCTGTCGGGGACTACGATGTCATTTCCGTCAGGCACAGCCTGACCTACGTAGTACTGTAGGTCGGGTCGTGACCCGGCACAACCGACATCCATTGCCGGGTCACGACCCGGCCTACGTGTATTTCGCATCACTCCTTCGTCTTCCCCTCCCCCTTCGACAGCCGCTCATAATACTGACGGTTCAATTCTTCCCAGCCGGGCGGCGACGGGTCTTGCATGCCGCCGAGGATGTCTTTTTGCACGTCGCCTGGTAGGTTGACGGACGTGTCTTGGCGAAGCTCGACCTGGCCTTCGAGGTATTGTTTCACACTGCCGAGACCCTCGGCCAGGACATTCCGCTGGCGCAGGGCGTTTTGATAGCGGCCTGCCCGAAGATCATGCTCGACCTGGGCCATGGCCTCGATCATTTTTTCAAGATCGGCGCGGTGGAAGTTCATGATCTGGAATTTCAGGTCGATCGCCTCGGCCTTGTTGCGCAGCGCGGCCTGGCGTCCGGCCAAGCGTTCCGTTTCGCGTGGGCCCGGCGGGCGTCGTTGCGGGCCTTCGAGTCCCTCGCCGCCTTGACCGCTTTCCTTGCCGCCGCCGGTGGCCCCGCCCACCGGATCGCGGCTGTGGTCCTTGACTTGGCCTTTCTCGAACGGGTCGGGCGTCAGACGGCTGGGCGTGCGGCGACCGCCTTTGCCGACCGCTTCTTCGGCCACGAACTCGCCGCTCGACTTGCCCGAGCGACCTTCGCCGCTGCGCCCGCCGATTTCGCTCGTGTTGGGCAGCCGGTTGCCGGTCACGCCCTTGGCGCTCATGTTCGAGATGGGCCCATCCATCGCGTCCCAGCCGGCGCCGACGTCGAGCGAATCGGTCGCACTGCTCGAGGCGTCCTCGACCTCCTCCATCAAGTCTTCCTCTTCCTCGAACAGTTCGCCGACGAGATCTTCGAGTTCGCCGGGCAGTTCAGCCATCGGGGCTTCTTTGTCCAGGTCGGTGAGCGATTCTTCCTGACTCCACCGCTCGCGGTCGGGCGTGTCGGGCAGCCATTTTTCCATATTGGTCAGCAGTTCCTCGGCCATTTCCGCGCCGAGCTGTTCGAGCGGCACCGCGATGTCAGCCGTTTTTTTGGTCAGGGCGTCGGCCGCCATTTTGATTTCCGTCTGGATCTCGTTCAACTCGCCGAGCAGCGACGGATTGGCGAAATCCTGCTCGGGCAGTTTGCTCAAGTCGGTGTGCAATTCCTGCAGGAACCGGGCCCATTCGTCCTCGGTCGCCGCGAGTTGGCGCATCAGCTCCTTTTCTTCCTCGGTGAAATCCTCGACCGGCTTCTTGGCCAGATTCTCGGTCGCCTCGATCACTTTCTTTTGTTGGCGCAGGAACTCCTCTAACTTCTCCTTCGCCGCCGACAGGCGTTGGCGCGTGTCGTTGGGCAGGTCGCCGCCGGGACGTTTTTCCATTTGGGCCAACAACTCGCTTTCGGCCCGGCGAACCACGTCCAACAGGCCCCGCAACGCGGCGATGATGGTTTGCTGCGTCGCACTTAATTCGCGTGCCGGTTTCATGCTGCTTGGCACATCCCTATCCGAGCCGCGACCGTGAGGGAGCGGTGGAGGCTTTTGACGCGAATCAACCGCTCCCTCACGGTCGCGGCTCGGTTTTTTAATACGGCTCGGTTTTTGTATATGGCTCGGTTTGCTTCGTAATTGCTCCACTTGCCGAACGGCGTCGAGCATGGCTCCGGTGGCCAGTGTGCTCAACCCCCGTCGTGTCTTCCGCGTCGCCTCGGAATCGTCCGGATCGATCGTCTCGACCAGCGCTGCGGTGTCTTTCTGAATCTGAATCTGTCCGGAGCGAATCCGCTCGATCAGCCGCGAGGCTTGTTCAGTCTCGTTCCGCCGGTCCAGCGTCGCCGTGTCGGTCCGCGCGCGGATCTGATCGAGCAGAATCCGATAAATGGCCGCCCGAAGCGAGTCGAGCCGTTCCAGTTCGGCTTCGATCTTCCGGTCGGGCTCGATCAATCGGATAGCGTGCCAGGGGCCGACGGTCTCCTGGGCTCGAAGCTCTTCGCCCCATTCGCTCGCGTCGATCGCGCGGCCATCGGCGGCCACCGCGCGAACGAACAGCGTTTGGCCCGGCGCGACTCGCGCGGCGTCCAACACCAGATCGTGCCGCAAGACGGCCTCGTCGCGCGTGCCCAGGTCGGGCCAGGCATGGATTGTTTCGACGGACTCGCTTGCCGGCGTGTCGGATTTCGCCGAGGTGGATTCGTCCTGTCGCATTTCGAGCCGCGCGCGGCTGAGCCCGTGGTCGTCAATCGCGCGGAGCACGAGGGTCACGGCTTGGCCCGGCGCGGCCGTACTCTGGCGCGGCGGTTTCAGGATCGAGACGGCCGGCGGCTGATCGGGCACCACTCGCAAACGGTTGGCACGGGGCTCGGGATCGCCGTGGCCCGCGTCGTTTTCCAGATGGATCGTGTAGCTGCCGTCGGCGACCATCGGAAGCCGCGCGATCGTCACACGACGGCCGTCTTCGTCCACGCGGCCGGGATAGGTCATTCCGCGCGATTCGACCCAGCCGCGGGCGACCGGCGTCGAGGGGCGGATGCGCAACTCGGCCACGGTGTATTGCGGGGCTTCGAGATCGGCGTGACTCTGGCGGACGGTCCGCGGGCGGCGAGCCAGGTAGCGCGGGAAATGATAAACCACCTCGACCTCGGCGACCGTGGGTTTCTCGCGCACGCCGACGCGATAGACCCGCGTCTGCGAGTCGCCGATTTCGAGTCGATAGGCCATCGGCGACGTGACGGCCGGCATTGCGAGACGATATTGCGTGCCGGTCGAGTCGGCGGTCATCGGAAACCGGGTCTCGTTCGACGGGCCCACAGCAATCCACGCGGCGGCTGGGAAAGGCGTGTTGCGCGGCCGGCCGACCGGCGGCTTGATCTTGGCCGAAATCACGAGGCTCGATCCGATGAGCACGTCGATATCGCCAGGCATGACTTCAAGGATTTCGACCTCGCCCTGTTGCGGAACAAACGACCAGGGCGAGAACAACCGATGGGCCGCGGAGCCCCAGGCGGGGAACGTCATGTGGCAGACCAGTCCCAGGGCCAGCAGCAGCGCGAGGATGGCGATCGACTCGATCAGGTCGCGCGGGGTCTGCATGCACCAGCGGAACCGCTGCCAGCGAGTGACGCGGACGGCCGCGCGGTCGAACGCGATCGCCGAAGCCCCCACGGCATCGGCCGCCTGGCCCAGCGCCGACTGACGAAACACAGCGCCCGGCGCGGGCGATTCGTCGGCAAGTTGCACGACGTTGATCAGATTGCTGCCGAGTTCGGGGAAATGAGCCTCGACCCGGCGGGCGGTGGCTTCGAGGCTTCGCTCTCCGCGCAGCAACCGCCGAAACAGGCCCACGGCCAATGCCGCGCTGATTGCCACCCAGACAAGAAAGCCCGCCACGAGCGCCGGCTGGGACAACCGCCACGCCGCGTCGGCCAGCAAGAACGCCAAGAGCACGGCCAGCGACAAGCACGTGGCCGCCACGGCGCTGGACAATAACGAGAAGAGCCACCACCGCTGCCGCGCGGCGTCGAGCCGATCGAGTACACTTTCGACTTGGGACGACATGGTTCTCCGTATTCCTCACGCTCCGCGTGAGGTCCAATATTACACGGCCTGAGAGACATCACGCGGAGCGTGATGAGTACAATAACTCGCTAGTGCGTCATGGCGTAGACGATGGCGTTGGTTCCGAGTTGCAGGGCCGAATCGTCTTTCAGGCCGTAGCTATAAGGATGCGGAAACTGTTCCCAGCCGTTGCCGAGGTCGAAGCGGCTGTAGACGACCATCAGCCGGCCGTCGGCCGTGATGCCTTCGAGTTCGCTCGTTTCAAGCGGCCCGAAATCCTCGCGGACCCGGGGCGTGTAGCCGACCTGTCGGACGTCGAAGTGGCATTGCAACAGCTGATGGTCGGCCGGGATGCGCTGGAGCTTTTGTTGCGGGAATACCTTGGCGATCTGTCGGCGGAAACTCGCGTCGAAGCTGATTCGGCCGCAACAGGCGTCGGCCAGCAGCAGGCCGCCGGCGGTCAGGTAGCCGCGCAGCCGGGCCGCTTGCTCGTCGCTCCAGTGGAACTCACGGTGGCCCGTCATGTACAAGAGCGGATAGCCGGCTGTCCGCGCGTCGTCGAGGCGGACGTTTTCGCGGCGGAATTTCACTTCGAGCGTCGAGTTGTCCCGGGCGAATTTCAACAGATTGTGGACGGCCGACGGGTCGGGATCCCAATCGCCCTCGTGGACCAACTGGGCGAAGACGAAATCGTCGCGGCTCGGCTCGGCCGCCTCGTGATAGACCTTAGTCGTGCTCATAAATCGGGCCAACTGATACGTGCCCAAGAGATACGTGATCAGGTTGGCGCCGACCTGGCGGGCCTGGTCGATCACGACGCGCTCGCCGCGAGGATGCTCGTGGCCGTCCCAGCCGCAGGTCAGGTCGCGCGGCGAAAAAACCACGCCCGCACGGCAGCCGAAGTCGATCGACTCCAGACACGGTTCTTCGGTATACGTTGTGCCGTCGCCTCGCTTGTACGTCAGGTCGCCCAGCTTGTAGTAGGACGAAAACACCGGATCGTCGGGCAGCATTTTGCGAAGCGGCCGGCTGGGGAAGATCGCCTCCATCTCGGCGCGGAACGACTCGGCAAAATCCTTCCATCCGCAGCAGGCGTCGCCAATGATCATTCCGCCGTCGGCCACATAACGGGCCAGCCGCGCGCGGACCTCGTCGGTGAGGGAGAAGGCGTTGTGGCCCGCCAGCAGGAGCGCCGGCAGTTCTCGAGGATCGAACGAAAAATGGTCGAAATCGCTTTCGACCGAGCGATAGTGGATGGCCAGTTTGTCGCTGGTCCATTTCAGCAGCGAATCGACGTCGGCCGGATCGGTCATCCAGTCGCGATACTTGGACCGCTTGCCGTCGCGCGTGACCCAGCGGATCGGGCCGAGAGCCATTTTGCCGACCAGGGCGGGCGGAGCGGGCGGGCGTTTTTTTTCGGTCCGCCTGAGCGGTGTGGCGGGCAGCGGCAGCGGCGGAAAGCTCTCGCCCCCTTTGCGATGCTGGGGCGCGGCCTTTGGGGGCGGTCCGCAATCGACCGGCCCACGATTGTCCTGTCCCAGAGTGATGATCGGCAGCGTGAACGGCCCGCCCAAGGCGCCGGCGCCTGCCGCGCACCATGTGCCCGCGCGCCGCAAGAAGTCCCGTCGATCATGCCGGCCGGAGTGTTTCACCGCCGTCTCCTCCGTAGTGCCCGGCTCTATTTTCACGCCGAGGGACTCGCATGGTCAAGCGAAATTATGCCTTCGACCGTGAGTTCGTGGTTCGTAACGAACCGCCGACATTTCCTAAATCCCCCAAAAGGTTTATGATGTGGTCCCGAGAACAGATTTTGGGAACGTTGCCGCTTCGCCAAAGGGGACAGGCACCGTTGCCACAACTCTGTTTGGAAGAGACACCGATCTTGAGGCAACGGAGCCAGTCCCCTTTTGCAGGGGTTCCGAAATGCTCTCTATACATCGCTCCGCCGCGAGACAAGAATAGACATGGGCCTACATTTTTCTCTTTCTCACCTGGAGCCGACCATGGTTAGCCATCGAGCCTGCTCGATGCTTTCCTTGCTTCCCCGTCGTAACGCCGTGCAGGCACGGCGGCTAACGCGCGGCGCGGCGGTGTTTTTGGCTTTGACGATTATCCTTTTGCCTCGTCCGATCGGAGCGGAGGAACCGCCGGCGTTGAATCCCTTCGGGCCTCGATCCGTGCCCGCCGACGACGCGCAGCCGGGCCGCATCGAGCTGTCGGACGGCAAGGTCTATCGCGGCACGATCCATCTCACTCGCGACGCTCGGCTGAAAATCCATGATCAAGCCCTGCACCGCCAACGCGAGATACCCTTGCGCGTGGTCCGACAGATCGACTGCACGGTCCGGCGCGAATGGACGGAACGCGAGTGGCGGTTCAAGGAAATGACGACCGACGAGAAGATGTACACCGGCCGACGGTATCCGGCCCGGGAGTATCTTCACACCGTTACTCTGAGCGACGGGCGCAAGATCACGGGGCCACTGGCGGCGCTGGTTTATCTCAGACCGGTCGAGCCCAACGTTCCCGCGCCGGGCGGCTATCGATCGGAAGCGGAGCCGTTGCGTTTTGTCCTGCACAAACGCGACAAGGGGCCGCCCGGGACTGATCTGAAATCGCTGGTTTACGTTCGCCGGATCGTACTGGACAAAGAAGCGGGCGTCATGTCGACATCTGGAGAGAAGGCGTCCGGGAATTGATTTTGCATCCATGCGGAAAATCGCCGACATTACCGAGCCGCGACCGTGAGGGAGCGGTTGTAGCTCGAAAAGAATTCAACCGCTCCCTCACGGTCGCGGCTCGGTTTTATGTTACGCCATGATTTCCATGCAATCCCACCTAATTCGTATTTTTTGAGATCATTATCTCCGTGTTCGAGATTTCCCTGGAACAAGGTTATCGCGTTCTGACCATGCCGGCCGTCGTTGGCGCGGCCATGCTGCTTGCATGGCTCGCCTATCGTCGAGCGTTTGTTCTGCTCTCGCCGGGCCGGCGTCGGTTGCTCTTGGCTTTGCGTTGGGTGGCAATTGTGCTGGTGGCATTACTTCTTTTTCGGCCCGTGTTGACCTATCACAAGCAGCTTACTCGCAAGCCGGCCATTCTGCTCGCCGTCGATCGCTCGGGCTCGATGAGCGTGCGTGATGACTCGAGCGGCGCTTCACGATTCGACCAGGCACGGCGTCAGGTCGCGCGATGGTGGACTCGGCTGGGCGATGATTTTGACTTGCATCTGGTCGCGTTTGCCGAACGGGCCCAGAAACTTTCAGGGCCGGAGGAGTTGGCTCTGCTCGCGCCGGACGGCCGTTCCACGTCGCTTTCCCGGGCGATTCTGGCGGCCCGGGTCGAAGTGCCGCTGGATCGTCTTGCGGCGGTAATCGTGGTTTCGGACGGCATTCACAATTCGGCGCGTTTTCCGACGGACGCGGCCAAGCGGCTCGGCGCGGTGGTCGACACGGTCGGCGTCGGCGCTTCCTTGCGCGACGACGGCGCGTATCGCGACGTGCAACTTGCTGGCATCGACTGTCCCGACCATCTGTTGTTGGGCAACAAGGCGAAGATCACCGCGTCGGTCGAGGCCGTGGGGCTCGCCGGCCAGGTGATCGAGGTCGTGCTGGAAGACGGCCACTCGACCCTCGACCGGGCCGAGTTGACGCTCGACAATATCGAGGGCTCGCAGCAGGTCGCCTTCGAGTTTCGTCCCACAGAGAAGGGCCGCCACAACTACACGGTCCGCGCCGTGCCGGCGGCCGACGAGCCCATCGTCGAAAACAACCGACGCCGCGCGGCGGCCCTGGTGGTCGAGCCGGGCATTCGCGTACTCTATCTCGAAGGCACGCTTCGGGCCGAATACGGGGCGCTGGTCGATCGGTTTCTGGCCAAGGATCCCGATCTGGAATTTTGCGCGATGGTCCAAACGCGGCCGAACGTCTTTCTCACGCGATCGAACCTCGAAGGACTCACGCTTGACGCGATTCCTTCGGACCGCGAGACGATCGACCGGTTCGACGTGTTCATCCTGGGCGATCTGGACAGCACGTTTCTACGGCCCGAGCAGCAGCGATTGATCGTCGATCGGGTTCGCGCGGGGGCGGGACTCGTGATGCTGGGCGGCTATCATAGTCTCGGGCCCGGCGGATACGCGGGCACGCCGCTGGGCGAAATTCTGCCGGTGGGGCTCGGCCCGCGCGACGTTGGGCAGATTACCGAGCCGTTTCTCCCGCGGTTGACGCCCGAGGGCGCGCGGCACCCGATTTTCTCGGGCATTGCCGGGTTCTTCCCGACCGTTGCGCGCGACGAACCGGCCGAGCCGGGGCTGCCGCCGTTGGAAGGCTGCACGCGGATCGAAGCCGCGAGAGCCGACGCCACCGTACTGGCCGTCTGCCCGGGTCAGACGCCGACAATGCCGGTGCTGGTCGTCGGCCCGGCGGGCGAAGGGCGCGCGGCGGTTTTCACGGGCGACACGACGCGCCGCTGGCAACAAACGCCCAGGGCGCTGGGCCAGGACTCGCCGTTTTTGCGTTTCTGGGGCCAGATGGTCCGCTGGCTCGCCGGACGTCAGGAGTCGGTCGAGGCGGGCGCGGGCGTCACGGCCACGGTGGACAAGGCCTACTACGAGCCCGATGAGCCGGTTCGCATTTCCGCGGTCGTCCGCGACGAGCGCGGCGAAGGCGCGGCGGGCGTCAAAGTCACCGCTAAAATCCGAAGCCTTGAGGACGCCGCTGTCGGCTCGCAAGCTCCCGTAGGCCGGG
>DATECS010000429.1:0-3206 GCA_035286785.1 Thermoguttaceae bacterium
TGCGCCGCCGACTGAGTCCCCAGGGCAACGTGGTGAGCCAGGCCGGTCGCCGGCGGACCATCGAGATTTTCGGCGAGCCGCTCAGCCCGGTCCAAGTGGTCGAGCGAATCTGCCGCGACGTGGCCCAAAAAGGGCTCCCGGCCGTGCTGGACTACTCGGCCCGAATCGACCACGCGACCCTGACCACCGACACGATCCGCGTTCGGCCCGACGAACTGGCCGCCGCCCATCGCCAGGCCGATCCCGCATTGTTGGACGCCGTGCGGAGCGTCGCCGCGCGGATCCGTCAATTCCAAGAAGCCATTTTGCACCACGACGTCCGCGTCGAGCGTCCCGGCGGCTACCTGCGGCAGCGCTACCGCCCGTTGCGGCGAGTGGGCGTCTGCGTGCCCGGCGGCGCGGCCGCGTATCCTTCGAGCGTTTTGATGACCGTCGTGCCGGCCCAAGTGGCGGGCGTCCAAGAATTGGCCATCGTGGCTCCGCCGACCGCGTTCGGCTCGTACAATGCCGATCTTCTGGCCACGTGCCACGAGTTGGGCGTCAAGGAAGTCTATCGGCTCGGCGGCGCGCAGGCCGTGGCCGCCTTGGCCTATGGCATCGAAGGCCTTCCCCGCGTCGACAAAATCGTCGGGCCCGGCAATCTGTTCGTCGCCCTGGCCAAACGTCACGTCTACGGCGAGGTCGATATTGACTCGATCGCCGGCCCCAGCGAAGTCGTGGTGATCGTCGATCGTTCGACCCGGGCCGACTACACGGCCTACGACCTTCTGGCCCAGGCCGAGCATGCCCCCGGCGCGAGCATTCTCATCGGCTGGGACGAGGCGGTGCTCGACGCGGCCGTGGACGAGTTGGCTCGGCGACTGGCCGAAGTCGAACGCGGCGAACTGGCCCGGCAGAGCCTCGAAGATTTCGGCGCGGTGATCCTCGCCCGGGACGCCGAGGAGGCCTGCCGCCTGACCGACGAAATTGCCCCGGAACACCTGCACATCGCCACTGAAAACGCGGAGGCCCTGGCCGAGCGAATCCACTATGCCGGCGCGATGTTCCTGGGCAACTACACGCCGGTGGCCCTGGGCGACTACGCGGCCGGCCCGTCGCACGTGCTGCCCACCAGCGGCACGGCCCGATTCGCCAGCGGCCTGTCGTGCAACGATTATTTGCGAACCAACAGCATACTCCACTTCGACCGCGCGGGCCTCGCCCAAATGGTCCACGACGTCGAAGTCCTAGCCACCAAGGAAGGCCTAACCGCCCACCGCGCCAGCGTCACCATCCGCAAGGAAGAGAAATAGAATCATGCGTTGTGTTCCGTGGGCTTCCGCCGACGGCTATCAACACCTCTGACTACCGCCTACTGACTACTGACTACCGACTACCGACTACCGACTACCAATGCCCTACTTCCGCCCCGAAATCGAAGCAATGGCCGGCTATCAGCCGGGCGAGCAGCCTCGCTCGCTCGACGTGATCAAGCTGAACACGAACGAAAATCCCTACCCGTGTTCGCCCGCCGTGCTCGACGCCGTTCGCCGGACGGCCGCCGAAAGTCTGCGACGCTATCCCGACCCCATGGCCGGCGCGTTCCGCGATCGGGCGGCCGAACTGCTGGGCGTCCGGCCCAACTGGATCCTCTGCGGCAACGGCAGCGACGACATCCTGACGATCGTCACCCGGGCGTTGGTCGGCCAGGGCGACCTCCTGCGATTGCCTTATCCGAGCTACATCCTCTACAAGACGCTGGCCGACCTGCAAGGCGCGCGGAGCCAGGAAGTCCACTTCGAACCCGACTGGAGCCTGTCCCGCGTGTTCGCCGACGTGGCCGACCGCCTGCGGCTCGTCTTCCTGGCCAACCCCAACAGTCCCTCGGGCACCACGGTCCTGCCCGAGCAAGTTCTGGAACTGGCCGAGCGGCTGCCATGCCCGTTGCTGGTTGACGAGGCCTACGTCGATTTCGCCGAGACCCATTGCATGGACCTCGTGGCCCGATGCGACCGGATCATGGTCTCGCGAAGCCTGAGCAAGTCCTACGCCCTGGCCGGTCTGCGTTTCGGCTACCTCGTGGCCCAGCCTCGCCTGATCGAACAGTTCGTCAAATTGAAAGATTCCTACAACTGCGACGCGGTGGCCATTGCCGCGGCCACGGCCGCCCTGGGCGATCAGGCCTGGCTGGCCGAAACCCGGGCCAAAATCCTCGCCACCCGGTCCCGACTGACCGCCGCCCTGCGTAAGCTAGGCTTTAACGTGGTCGATTCCCAGGCGAATTTCGTTTGGGCGACCCACGCCGAGCGGCCCGTCCGCCCGCTGTTCGAACGGCTCCGCGACGAAGGCATTTTCGTCCGCTACATGAATTACGCCGGCTGGGGCGACGGCCTGCGAGTAAGCGTCGGCGCCGACCCGCAAATCGACCAATTCCTAAAACGCCTCGCCGCGATCCTTTGATCTCTGAACAGTTCGAATAAAACACCCCACCGGCCTCGTGCCGGTGGATCAAGGTTTGACAACTACAACACCATCTCTCAAACCACTCCGCCCCCACCGGCCTCGTGCCGATGGAGCGAGGTTTGGCAACTACAGCCCCCGGCATGACCATGTCCCGCCAAGCCAAGATCGAACGCCGCACGGCCGAAACCCAGATCGAACTCTTGCTCAATCTCGACGGCACGGGCCTCGCCAACGTGGCGACCGGCGTCGGATTCTTCGACCACATGCTCGCGCTCTTGGCCCGTCATGCGTCATTTGACTTGGAAGTGAAGGCCGCCGGCGATCTCGCGGTCGATCAACACCACACGGTCGAAGACGTCGGCATTTGCCTGGGCCGCGCGCTGGCCGAGGCCCTCGGCGACAAGTCGGGCATCCGCCGCTACGGCCAGGCCACCGTCCCCATGGACGAGACGCTCGTCTCGACGGCCATCGACCTGGGCGGACGACCCTGCTTCGTCTTCAACGCCGAACTGCCCACGCCCACCATCGGCCAGTTCGACAGCCAACTCGTGGCCGAATTCTGGCAAGCCGTCGCCGGCAATGCCCTGTGCAACTTGCACATCAACTTGCACTACGGCCGCAACAGCCACCATATCGCCGAAGCCATCTTCAAAGCGACCGCCCGAGCATTGCGCATGGCCGTCGAGATAGATCCTCGCGCAACCGGCGTGCCGAGCACCAAGGGCACACTATAGCATCGTAGGCCGGGTCTCGACCCGGCAAAC
>DATECS010000430.1:0-2895 GCA_035286785.1 Thermoguttaceae bacterium
CCCGGCCTACGACTAATGTCCTTCGGCTTCACACTGTTTCTTGTAGGTTGGGTAGTCCATCAGGTTGGACAGAGCGGCGGGGTTCGTCACCTTGATTTTGACCATCCAGCCGTTGCCATAGGGATCCTCGGAGAGGTGTTCCAACTGGTCGGACAGGGCATGGTTGACCGCGACGATTTCGCCGTCGACGGGGCTATAAAGGTCGCTCACCGCCTTGACCGATTCGACCTCGCCGAAGGGTTGTTCGGCCGTGACCTTGCGGCCGACGTCGGGCAGATCGAGGAAAACCAGATCGGTCAGCGCTTCCAACGCGAACGTGGAGAGTCCGACCGTGGCGACTTTCGCGCCGGCGGCGTCCGTGGAGACGTGGACCCATTCGTGGGTCTTGGCATAGAGGAGTTCTTCGGGTTTCAAGATTTGCCTCCTTTCGAGGGACGACGGTAAAACGGAAGAGGAACAACGCGGGCGGGCTCTTGGTGTCCGCGAATATCGACGACCAGCGACGTGCCGGGCTCCGACACGGCGGCCTCGACGTAAGCCATCGCGATCGGTTTTTGCAGCGTGGGCGAGAACGTGCCGCTGGACACCTCGCCCACGCGGCGGCCTTCGGCCAGGACGACGGCGCCCTCGCGGGCCACTCGCTTGCCGGCCAGCTCCAAGCCGATGCGCACCACGGAACGAGGCTGTTTTTCGATTTTCAGCAAAGCGTCGCGGCCCGGGAAGTTGTAGCCCGTCAGATGACAGGCCGAACCGAGTCCGGCCTGGAACGGATCGATTTGTTCGGTGAGTTCGTGGCCGTAGAGCGGCATGCCGGCTTCGAGCCGCAAGGTGTCGCGGCAGCCGATCCCGGTGGGCACGGCGCCAAGCGGACGACCCAGTTCTAAAAGCGTTTCCCAGATGGCCGGCGCGATGCCGTCGCCCAGAACTAACTCGAATCCGTCTTCGCCTGTGTAGCCCGTGCGGCTGATGATGCCGCCTTGACGTTGGGCGGCCGGGTGGAGGAGTTGCACTTGGGTGCCGCGATAGTACTTCAGCGGTTCGAGATCGACGTCGACCAAGGGTTGAAGGAGTTCGACGCTTCGCGGGCCCTGGATGGCGAACATCGACCAGAGGCAGGAGACGTCGCTCCAGACGATCTCTTCGCCGCGGCGGCCGGCCCGCTCGGGCGAAAGATGCTGGTCGATCCAGCGGACGATCTTCGGCCGATTGCTCGCGTTGACCACCAGGACGTAATAGGGCTGGCCGTGACGGTTGTGATAGCGGCCGACCAGCACGTCGTCCAAAATTCCGCCTTGGTCGTTCGTCACCAGCGAGTAGCGAATCTGGCCGAGCCCCAAGTCGGCCACGCGGCGGGTGAGCGTCTCGGCCAGGAAGACGGCCGCGCCGGGCCCTTCGAATCGCAGCCGGCCCATGTGCGAGATGTCGGTGATGCCGACGGCGCCGCGGGTCGCGTTGTGCTCTTGGACGATCGACGTATAGTGCGTCGGCATGAGCCAGCCGGCAAAATCGACCATTTTGCCGCCGTGGGCTACATGCCATTCATAAATCGGGGTACGGGCTGGCTCCACAGCCATTGAAAGACCTCCTGCAAGTTCGGGGTTGCCGCGTCAGCGATCGCGATAAGGCGACGAAACGATCATTTTAGGAAATGCGCGTTCGGCTGTCAGGGGGCGGGGAGGCAAGAAACCGTAGGTCAGGCTGTGCCTGACGGAATCGCCGCGTAATCGCATGACGGAATCGTGGTTGGAATTGCCGTGTAATCGCATTGTCAGGCACAGCCTGACCTACGGCCTTCTTCTTGGGCGTTTGGGGCCTTTTTTCGGCGAATTGGGCGAGGCGGGCCGGGCTCTCTTGACGCGATCAAGGAGCCGGAAACCAAGCTGGCGACGCTCCAAATCAACCCGAGCGACAGCCACGCGGACCTTGTCGCCAAGCCGGAACGTGTTGCCCGAGCGATACCCCGAGAGTGTGTGGGCGGCCCGGTCAAAGTAGTAGTTGTCGTCGGCCATCGAATCGACGTGAACGAGCCCCTCGGCCGGCAGTTCGAGCCCCTCGACGAACAGCCCAAAACGCTCGACGCCCGTAATGACGGCGTCCATTTCCAATCCGAGCCGGGTGCTGAGGTAGCCCAAGAGCTTGAGCTTCACCAACTCGCGTTCGGCCGCCTCGGCCCGTTGCTCGCGCTCGGAGCAATGCTCGCCAAGCACGATCAGTTCGTCGAGATGCTCGGGCGGTGTGCGTCCTTCGAGCAGGTGGCCAAGCAGGCGGTGGACCGTCAGGTCGGGATAGCGTCGGATGGGCGACGTGAAATGGCAGTAGCACTTGCTGGCCAAGGCGTAGTGGCCCTCTTCCTGTGGCCCATAGACGGCTTTTTGCATTGAGCGGAGGACGGCCAGGTGGACGGCGTGGCGCTCGGGGCGGTTGACGCTGGCATTGAGCAGTTTCTGGAGTTCGGCGCGGCCTTCGAGGCTTTTGGTTTTGTAGCCCAACTCGTTGATGAAGGCCGTCAGCTCCTTGAGGCTCCGCGGCGTGGGGCCCGCGTGGAGGCGGCGCAAGAAGGCGATCCCCTGCCCCGCCAGGCGCTCGGCGACCGCCTCGTTGGCGGCCAGCATGAACTCCTCGATGATCTGGTGGCTCTCGGTGTACTCGACGACGTGGGCGCCGGTCACGCTGCCTTCGTGGTCGAGGTCGATCTTCACCTCGGGCATGATCAGTTCGAGCGCCCCCCGCTCGAATCGGCGGCGGCGGAGGATCATGGCCAGCTCTTGCATGCGCCACAGAAGCCCGCGGACCTTGGCGCCGACCTTGCCGTGAGCGTCGGCCGGCTCGGCGAGGATTTCTGAGGCCTGCTCGTAAGTGAGCCGCTTCGTCACCTTGATGGCGCTGTCGGTGAAG
>DATECS010000431.1:0-4075 GCA_035286785.1 Thermoguttaceae bacterium
CCTGCCGTGACTTCGGCTTTCTCGAAGCCAAGCGTGCCGGTGGTGGGCAGGACGAGCCGCTTGATCGCGTGGACCAGCGCGACTCGCTCGCCGCGCGACAGCTCGGCCAGGCGGCGATCGGGCGGCACGTCGGACGCTCGGCAAAGCGACTCGGCCAACCGGCCCGGCAGCCATTGAGCCAGCAGATTCGACGCCGTGCGGCGGCCCTCGCGCGACGCAGCCTCGGCCAACGCGGCGGCCAGTTGCTCCTCATTCACGTCGGGCAGGAAGTCGCAGGCCAACGCCGGCCGCCGGCCGCGAGGCGTCTCGCTCACGAAACGACTCAGATCCAACGCCACCGGGCCCGAGACTCCGAAGTGGGCGAACAAGAGCGAGCCACGCCGCTCAGCGATCGGCCGAGCCGGTTTAGAGGCTACGGCTGGCGAATCGGACGCCGTTGTCGAAGGGACCACTCGCAGCAACACGTCGGGCAGCGTGATTCCTTGCAACGCCTTGACCCAATCCACTTCGACGAGGATCGGCACGAGCGCCGGCCGCGGCGCGACGATCGCGTGGCCCAGCGCGGCGGCCCAACAGTAGCCGTCGCCCGTCGTGCCACAGCCCGGGTAGGATTGGCCGCCGGTGGTCAGGACGACCCGCCGGGCGTGGATTTCGCCGGTCTGCATGGTCAGACGGAATCCGTCGTGCTCGGCGGTGACGTCCACGATGGTTTGCTCGGTGCGGAGCGTCGCGCCGCTTTCGTTGAGCATCCGCAATGTGGCGGCCAGGACGTCGGCGGCTCGGTCGCTTGCCGGAAGGATTTTGCCGCCCGGCTCGGTTCGACAGGGCACTCCCAGCCGGGCCATCATTTCCACAAGCCCGGCTGGATCGAGCGAGGCCAGGGCCGAACGCAGGAAGCGGCCCGAAGAGCCGAACGCCTCGGCCACGGCCCGCGCGTCGCCGTCGTGGGTCAGGTTGCAGTGTCCGCCGCCCGAGATGAGAATTTTGACTCCCGGCTCGGCGTTCCGCTCGATGAGCAACGTTTTGTGTCCCCGTCGAGCCGCGCCGGCGGCGGCCATCAACCCGGCCGGACCCGCGCCGACGACCGCCACGTCCCAGAGCATGTGCGGAAGACCTATTTCGGACGAATTACGCATGATTCCATACTAACCCGAAGCGCAAGCGAGGGCAAATCTCCCAATCTCCAAAATCGCCAGCGAGGGCAAGCCGTTCTCAACCGACCTCGCTTGCGCTTCGGGTTGGTATGCGGCATGGAGCGAGAACACGGTGTGCGTCGAGCAGGCTCGACGGCTAACCATCGCATCACTCCGCCGCGTCCGGCCGGCCGAGTCGCTCGGTGAGCAGATCCAACTGGCTCCGCAGGTCGCTCAGGAGCATCTGGGGCGAAGCGCCGCCGGCCAAGTGAGCGTAGAACGCACTGCCCGTCGGCCGCGCGTCGGCCGACATGGCCGCGTCGCGTCGAAGCTGGACCAGCCGGCTGTCGAACTGCTCAATTTGCGAGGCCGTCCGGCGGTGTTCGTGCGCGAGGCGGTCGAGTTGCAGGACCAAGGCCACGATCAGGGCCAACACGCCGCCCAGGGCGATCGGCAGTCCGACGTTCCACAGATCGTCGCGTCGCACGACGGCCGACCAGGCCAGCAGCACGCCGCCGCAGGCCGACGCCATCAGGCCCAACGTGAGCGTCGTCCACGTGACGGCCCCGAGCAACACGCCGGCAAGGTTGAGATTTCCGTCCGACTGTCGCGCGGGCCGACGATCAAAATGCGGGCCCGGTCCCATGTCGTGGGCCGCGTCGATTCGGTAATGTTTTTTTCCGGGTGCGGACGTCGAGCCTC
Source organism: Thermoguttaceae bacterium (assembly GCA_035286785.1). Taxonomy (GTDB): domain Bacteria; phylum Planctomycetota; class Planctomycetia; order Pirellulales; family Thermoguttaceae; genus UBA11386. The sequence continues at coordinate 1,836 of DATECS010000431.1, forward strand.
CGCCCGACTTGGACGCCACGCCGAGCACGCGGCCGATGTGGCGGAGATCCTCGTCCATTTCCCAGCCGTCGTAGCCGCTCGGATGCGGGACGCTGCCGGGCACGGACTTGGATTTATGTGAACGGGCCCGTCGCGCGGACCCCGACCGTGACCGCGCGGACGGCTCTTCGCCGACCGGCTTTCCACAACGGAGGCAGTAGAGACTGCCCGTTTCGGGGGAGGCCACTCGGGGCACATCTTGTCCACAGTTGTGACACCACATTGTGTTCCCTACATCGGGCCGCCCCGGTGTTAAACTGTAGGGATTCCGGTGTTTTTGAGGGCTAGTACCGCTGTCACACCTCCCTCTGGGAGAGGGCTAAAGTAAGGGCAAGCATCCCCGGGATATCACATTCTCGATGAACGCATTCACAACCGTAGGATGGGTTAAGTTGATAAGATGCCCCCCGTCTTCGACCATCTGGTCAGCCTGAACCCGAGCGGCGGGAATCGCCCGATCGAGCCGACCATGAATCTGGAAAATGGGTAAACTAGGATGCTCACTGGGCTCCCAATCGATGAGCGCCGGCAGGGCCCAGCGCATGAACCGCGAATCGGCCCGGCGGAACATGTCGATCCCCAGCCGTTGGATCTCCGGCGGCCAGCCGCTCAAACATCGCACGGCCGCCGGCGAAAGCCATTTTGCCAGCCGCATCGCCCCGTCCGGCAACCGCCGAGCCAGCGGCGCGAGCGGTCGATACCGGGCCAGCCCCTCGCGCGTCCGGCACGTGGCGATGAGAACCAATGAGTCCGGCTTCAGATGCCGGGCCATCTCATAGGCGATCATCCCGCCCAGCGACACGCCGCCGAGCACCATCGGCCCGTCGCCCCGCCGCGCGATCGTCTCGGCCAGCCGGCCCGCGTAATGCGGCAACGTCTCGCCCCGCTCCGTCGCAATCCACGGCGGCACGACAAGCCCCGGAAACGCCCCCGCTTGTGGATCGAACATCCGCCAATCGGCCCCGAGGCCGGGGAGAAAAGTGAGTTGGAAGGGTCTGGCCATTACGCATGTTTCCCGTAGGCCGGGTTGAAACCCGGCGCGATCTTGAATCGTGCCGGGTTTTAACCCGGCCTACGCACTACGCACCCCGCTGTCTACTGCCTGCTGCCCGCTGCTTCAACCCAATCCCCGCGGAGCCAATCGATCAGCAATTCGATTTCACGGTCGGTCAGCAAGTTCTTCGACTCATCGTCCGCCGCGCCGTAGGCCTGCATCCGGTCGTTTTTCGCGCCGTAGAACCGCGGATCGGCCGGGTTGCGGACGATGCCGATCATCCACTCGCGCGAGGCGTAGCCGTTTAATTGCGGCGCAATGCCCAATTGGCCGCTGTCACCGAACTGGTGACAGTCGGTGCAGTAGCCTTCGTTGCCGCCGATCAACGCGCGACCTTCCGCGATTTTTATGGCGTCCTTTCGATCCATCTCGGACTGGGCCGGCAATTTCGCCTCGGCCGAAAGGGTCATCACGATCTGGTCGAGTTCCTCGCGGTCCTCGGGCTCCAAATCCGAAAACGTGTCGCGGACGAACTGGGCCATTTCGCCTCGTTTGAACGCCGTGTTGCCGAAATATTCCGGCCCGACGATTCGCTTGGGATCGAGCAACCCGGAGAGCCAGCGGCGCGAGCCGTAGGCGAACAAGTTGGGCGCGGTGGATTCCTCGGCCTTGATGTCGTCGGGCGATTGGCCGACGTAGTCGTGGCACGTCGCGCAGTGGCGGCGGAACAGGATCGGCCCCTGTGTCTTCGGATCGTTGTGCAGCAATTCCAACGCGCCGGCCGGCGGAATCCCGCCGCGATGGGCGATGAGCGTCAACATCCGCTCGGCCGCCAGCCGGTTCTCGCGGATGGCCCGTTGATGCAGCTCGTCAGCCCGATCCTGGGCCACGACCTTGAACGAAAGCCAGACGTTGCCCACCAACAGCACGACAAGGACGACGATATTCAACGCATGGCCCAGAGGCAATCGACCGAAGCGGACCCGGCCGATCCAAGGCATCAGCACGAAGAACAGCACCACTGCGCCGGGAATGACGAAGATCGGCACAATCGTGTCGCCGGCGAACACGTCGAGCTTCGAGAATCCATACAGTCCCAAGAAAGCCCACTCAGGCCGGGCCGCGTCGTAAAACCCGACCGGATCGGCGGGCGGGCCGAGCGTCACGCCGCGCTCCGGCGCGTCCACGCCGTGCGACAAGGCACAAC
>DATECS010000432.1:0-4363 GCA_035286785.1 Thermoguttaceae bacterium
GCATGGGCGGCGGCATGGGCGGCATGGGCGGCGGCATGGGCGGCATGGGCGGCATGGGCGGCATGATGAACATCCGCGGCGGCATGTTGCCGAACGAAGTATTCAACCAGCTTCCCCAGCCGGTCCAAGAAGTCCTGCCGAAGCGGCAAGTGCCGGGCGGTTTTCAGGTCTTCTCCGTGAAGGATGACGTGACCCAACCCGTTGCCTCGTCGCCCGCGCCCGCGACGGCAACCCCCGCCGAACCGCGTCCCGCGAAAATTGAGGTTGATCTCCATTCGTCCGCCGGGCCCGAGGCCCTTTGGGACGGCTATTTTGCCAAAAATCGCCCGACGGACGCCGCGGTCCGCGAGGAGGTGAGGCGGCTGATGGAAGAGAAGCAGTATGACCACGTGATCGCGCTAATCCGTTCGGCCCTGCGCCACGGCCAGGCCCAACCCTGGATGTACGAAGCCATGTCGTTGGCCATGCGGATCGCCGGCCAAAGCGACGAGGAAATCGAGCGAGCCGTCATGTCGGCCGTCGATTGGGCCACCACGCCGCTGGAGTTGATGCACGTGGCGGCCTATCTGTCCGACATCGGCCTGCATGATCGCGCACTGCAAGTGTTCCGGCAAGTGGCTCGCATCGCTCCCGAATGGCCCGAGGCTTACGTCCACGGCCTGAAGGCGGCCCAGCGTGCCGACAACTTCGAAGGGATCCAATGGGCCACCGTGGGAATTCTGAGCCGCGCCTGGCCGGGCGAGCAGGGCGAAGTTTACCTCCGGGCGATGCGCGTCGCCAAGGCCACGCTCGAACAGCTCCAGAAGGACAACCCGAAGGCGGCCAATGAGTATCAAAAAGCGCTCGATGAAGCCTCGGTGCGCGACGTCATCGTTCGCGTGTCGTGGACGGGCGACGCCGACATCGATCTGGCCGTCGAGGAGCCCTCGGGAACCGTCTGCTCGTCCCGCAACCCGCGGACGACCGGCGGCGGCATCATGATGGGCGATCGTTTTGCCGCGGACGACGAGACCGCGGCGAAGGAATACTCCGAAGGCTACGTTTGTCCCAAGGCGTTCGGCGGCACCTACAAACTGTCGATTCGGCGGGTCTGGGGCGACGTAACGGCCGGCAAAGTCACCGTGGACGTTTTCCAGAACTGGAACACCAAGGCCGGCAAGCAAATGACGAAACGGATCACGCTGGCCGAAAACGGCGCTTTTGGCACGTTTACGTTGGCCGACGGCCGGCGCGCCGAACCGCTCGAAGAGCAGCAAGTGGCCAACGCGGCGGCCGGACAACTGGCCTTCCACCAACAGGTCGTCGCCCAGCAGCGGGCCGCGGCGGCGACCGTCGATCCGCGCAGCATGATGAGCATGGCCGATGCACGCGGCGACGACGCGCCGGGCAAGAACCAAGTGCGGCGCGCGCGGCCGGGCGAAGTCGGCTACCAGCCGATTATTCAGACCTTGCCCGAAGGCGTCATGTTTCCATCCGGCATCACGGCCGTGGTTTCAGCCGACCGGCGTTACGTGCGAGTGAGCTGTGCCCCGATGTTCTCGGCGATTCCGGCCGTGAACACGTTCAATTTCGTCACCGGCGCGAGCGGCACAAGCAACGGCGGCACGGGCGGTCAAGGGTTCGGCGGCGGCTTAGGCGGCGGTGGCGGCGGATTCATGTAATCCGTAGGGTGCGTCTGGACGCACCAAGACATGTACTCCTCACGCTCCGCGTGAGGTTGGCATTAATTATTTGTGGATGTCGGGTTGTCTGTGACATCACGCGGAGCGTGGTGGATACAGATGTAGGTCAGGCTATGCCTGACATCCATGGCACATCACGCCACGTTTGTGTCAGGCACAGCCTGACCTACGAGCTGCATAATCGGTGCGTCCAGACGCACCCTACCGGATGACGCCGGGCAGGGCGTCCAACTCCAACGGGGCGAACTGCCCGACCTTGAATCGCTCGACGGCGATCGCGCCCATCACCGCGTTGTCGGTGCATAATTTCGGCGGCGCAATATGCAGACGGACGCCCTCCATTTCGGCCTGGGCTTCGAGCCGCTCGCGGAGCCGCCGGTTGGCCGCCACGCCGCCGCCGACGCACAGGGTCGCCAGGCCCGTCTTCCGCAGGCACAAGAAAGCCTTGCCCACCAGGCAATCGACCACCGCTTCCTGAAAACTGGCGGCCAGATCGGCCACTTGGCGGTGGCTCAATTTCAATTGGGCGAAGTCCGGCTTGCCTGGCCCGACCAACCGATAGCGAACGGCCGTTTTCAAACCGCTGAAACTGAAATCAAAGCGGTCTTTATTGTTGAGCAAGGCCCGGGGCAGGGCGTAGGCCCGAGGATCGCCCTCGGCGGCCGCTTTCTCGATGGCCGGTCCGCCGGGATAAGGAAGCCCCAACATGCTGGCCACCTTGTCGAAGGCTTCGCCCGCCGCGTCGTCGATCGTGGCCCCCAAAAGATCGAACTCCAGCGGCGTTCGGCATCGATACAGATTGGTGTGCCCGCCGCTGGCGATCAGTCCGATGCAAGGGAAGACGTCCTCGCCCGCGGCCAGCCGACAAGCGTAAACGTGGGCCTGAAGATGGTCGATCGCGATCAGCGGAATCTTCCTGGCCACGCAAAGGGTTTTGGCCGCCACGAGCCCCACCAACAATGACCCGGCCAACCCCGGCGTATGGACCACGGCCACGGCATCGATCTCGTCGAGCGTCATTCGGGCCGCGCGGAGCGTCTCGTCGATCACCGGCAGGATGCGTTCGACGTGGGCCCGCGACGCGATCTCCGGCACCACGCCGCCGAACCGGCCGTGCAGATCGTTTTGCGAGGCGACCACCGACCCGAGCACTTCGAGCGAATCGGTCACCACCGCCGCGGCCGTTTCGTCGCAGGAACTTTCCAGAGTGAGAATTCGGAAGGTGCGGGGGACTTCAACGTGTGGCACTGCTTGCGGACCGACTTTCATCCAGGTGTTTTTCCCTAGCCCAGGCGTTTACGCCTGGGACGTGAGAGATAATAAATGTTTTTTCCTTTCGGCCCCTTTAGGGGCCTTGCAGGCTTTCGCGCGCCCCTAAAGGGGCCAAACCACCAATGGCGGGAGACTTTCCATCAGGCGTAAACGCCTGGGCTAGAGAAAACTCGATCTTGACGCTACCTAAAGATTATTTTCCGACGCCTTCGCCAATTCGCTGTTGAGATATTCAACCGCCATCTCCAACGCGCGATCGACAGGCCGCGACTCGCTTTTTTCACGTTTCTCTCGGCCGGCCGGCTTCGTCCTGGCGTCCCGAGGCGGTTCGAGGATGTCCCGTTGCCGGCGGCCGAGCAATAGCGTCACCGTGTCGGCGGGCGAAAGCTTGACTTCGTAGCCCTCGTCGGGCTTCACGCCCCAATCGTCCTTCTCGGTCGAGTCGGGAAAGCGGTGGATGTTCTTGCCGCTCGGGCGATGGTACGACGCGGTGGTCAGCTTCAACGCGCTGCGGCCGTGCTCCAACGGGATCACGTTCTGCACGCTGCCCTTGCCCCAGGTCCGCTCGCCCATGACGACCGCCCGATGATGGTCCTGAAGACAGGCGGCCACGATCTCGCTGGCGCTGGCGCTAAACCGGTTCACCAGAACGGCCATCGGAAAGCCGGAGAACGTGTTTTCCGCGCGGGCTTCCCAGACGCGATCGGACACGTTGCGTCCGCTGGTGCTCACGATGCGTCCCTTCTCGACGAACAGGTCGCTGACCTCAATGGCCGAGCGAAGCAGCCCACCGGAGTTGAAACGCAAGTCGAGAATCAAACCGGTGACATTTTGTTTTTTGAGCGATTCGATCGCCCGGCGGAGTTCCTCGGGCGTGTGGCGGCTGAACGCCGTCACGCAGACGTAGCCGATGCCTTTCCGGGAGTCATGCATGAAATCCCACGTGCCGTCCGCCTTGCGATGATCGCCCTGGACCGTTTCAAGCTGAATCTTTCCGCGAGTGACGGTGATCGTCTCGGGCTTGGCCCGGCCGGCGTGCAGCACGGCGAGCGCGACCGTCGAGCCCAGCTTTCCCTTAAGCCGTTCGGTGGCCTGATCCAGGTTGACGCCCTCGGTCGAGCGGCCGTCGATCTCCACGATCCGGTCGCCGGCCAGAATGCCCGCCCGATGGGCCGGACTGTTGGGCAACGGGCTGAGTACCGCGAGTCGTCCCTGGTCCAGCGTGATCTGAATGCCGATTCCGCCAAATTCGCTTTCGATGTTGCCGCGAAAACTGTCGAGCTGGTCGGGAGTGATATAGGTGGAATAGGGGTCCAGCTTTCGCAAGACGCCGTCAATCGCCGCTTCGATGAGTTCCCGGCGGGTGATCCCCTTGACGTAGTTCCGCTCGACCTGATCCAGCGTGTCGA
>DATECS010000433.1:0-9366 GCA_035286785.1 Thermoguttaceae bacterium
GGGGAGGACACGCGATCACGGTCTGGGGCGTGGCCTCCGACGGCGGCGAACTCACCGGACTTTGGGTGACCGATTCCGACGACAGTAAGTACCTCTCCAATCCGACGGACCAGTTGCGCTATTACGACGTCGATTATGACAACGGACGCTGGTATTTGCAGGATTTTTACGGCTACGGAAGCCGCACGTGGTATATCGGCGCGGTCGAAGGCCTGGAACAAAATCCCAATCGCGAGGAAACCGCGCCACCCCAGCCCAACGCGCCGGCGAATGAAATCCAGGGATCGGTTTTCAATGACGCGAACGCCAACGGCAGGAAGGACGCGGGCGAAGCGGGACTGGCCGGACAGACGGTCTTTCTTGACGCGAACCACAACGGCGTCTTGGACACGGCCCACCTCCAGAGAGCGTCGGCCGACGCGGCGCGAGCCATCGCCGACCTGAAGACCACCACTTCGACTCTCACGATCGGCGGCACGAGCGGAACCATCGCCGATTTGAATATCACGCTCGACGTCTCCCACACGTATACGCAGGACTTGGAAGCGTATCTGATCGGTCCCGACGGAACGCGGGTCTTGCTGTTCAGCAACGTCGGAGGCGGCGGGAGCGATCTGCGGGGCACGACGTTGGACGATCAAGCGGCACGGAGCATCTCCGCGGCCGGCGCTCCTTTCAGCGGCACGTTCCGCCCCCAAGGCTCCCTGGCGGAATTCGCCGGCAAGTCGGCCGACGGCACGTGGACGCTGGAAATCAGCGACAATTACAGCGACGACGAAGGAACGCTCTTGGGTTGGTCGCTCGATCTTTCAACCGTCGAGAAATCGACCGTCACGGCCGCCGACGGCAGTTACTCGTTCACCGACCTGTCCGACGATGACTATCGCGTCGTAATCGCCATGCCCGACGGCTGGCAACAAACTTTGCCGGCGGCGGGTTACCACGACGTGAGCCTGTCGGGCGGCGAAACGGCCTCCTTGGTCGATTTCGGCCTCGGCACCAGCGCCGTCATCGCTCTGGGGGTGGTGGACTACGGGTATCTCGACGAGTTGGACTGGGGCGCAGGACAGTATCACTTCAGCCTCGAAGCGGCCCACAACGGTTATCTCACGATCGAGGCGGGTGTCTCGTCGGCTGAAGCGGCCGGCGTTACGATCTACGACGACAATGGGAACGCCGTGGCCACGTCCACGATGGTTGATGGATTGCAACGCGTCGATTACCAGGTCCGGGCCGGCCAGATCTTCTTCGTGGGCATTGACGTGAACGGCGCGGCGACGCTCAATAACTTGCGCCTCGTCAATCTGGTTCAGCAAAACGGCAGTACCGTGACCGTGCATGGCACGGCCGGCGACGATTCACTGCTGTTTACGGCCGGCGCGCAACATCAGATCACGATCAATCAGGTTCACTATGCGTTTGCCCCGGCGAAAGCCGCTCGCGTCGTTTTCAACGGCGCAGCGGGGGCGGACACCGCCGTGCTGAACGGCTCGGCCGGCAAAGACACGCTGGTGGCCCGACCCGCCACGGCCACGCTCACCGGCACGAACTACGTCGTGACGATCAACGGAACCGAAACCGTCACGGTCATCGGCAACGGCGGAGACGATCGCGCCAAACTATACGGCTCGTCGGGCAACGACACCTTGGTCGGCCGCCCGGACCGCGTCGAACTCCACGGCACGAACTACTCCCATTACGTCGAGGGTTTTCGCGAAGTCCGTGCCTACGCCGGCGCCGGAGGAACCGATGTCGCCACATTCCACGATTCCGCCGGAAACGACACGTTCGTCGGGAGATCAACCTACGCCTCTCTTTCCGGAACCAACTATATCAACTACGCCGGCGGCTTTTGTCAAACCTACGCCTATGCCACCGCCGGAGGAACCGACGTCGCCAAACTCTACGGCTCCGCCGGAAGCGACACCTTCATCGGAAGGCCGACCGACGCTTCGCTCTCGGGAACCAATTATTTCAACCATGCCGCCGGGTTTCGACAAACCTACGCCTACGCCGCCGCCGGCGGCACCGACGTCGCCAAGTTTTACGACTCGGCGGGAAACGACACTTTCATCGGAAAGCCGACGGTGGCCTACATGGAAGGAACCAATTATCTCAACTACGCCGCCGGCTTCCGTCAAACCTACGCCTATGCCACCGCCGGCGGCAACGACGTCGCCAAACTCTACGGCTCCTCCGGAAAAGACACTTTTATCGGAACGCCGACCACCGCTTCTCTCTCCGGAGCCAACTATCTCAACCAGGCCGCCGGGTTCCGACAAACCTACGCCTATGCCGGCGCCGGCGGCGCCGACGTCGCCAAGCTCCAAGACTCCGCCGGAAACGACTGTCTCACGGCAAACAAACGCTGGGCGCAATTGGCCTATGGCGACGGCAAGACCATGTTCATTCGTGATTTCGCCTGGGTCGAAGCGAGAGCCACCGCCGGCGGCAAGAACACGAAGGACATCGATCCTGTCGACTACGTTCTGCAAACACAGGGCAGTTGGATCAACGTGTAGAGACCCGCGACGCGGCCTTGTCACGGCATTTTCAGCTTCCACCAAGCCGTTTGCCGCGACAAAACGCTTCCTTCCGTTCAAATCTTGTTTCGACGGCTCGTCCCGGCCGATGCCTCTCGCCGTTTTGAGCGGTTGACAACCGATCGCCGGCGCGCTACGATTCGGCCGGAGCCCGGCATCGGCCGGCCGCCGAACAAGAAGACGTGCTTGGCGGTTTGGGCCAAGACAAGTCCCTTGCGGAGAAGGCGCCATGCGGTTCACGACGGAATGGATTCATCGCCACGTCCGTTCTTCGCGGCGGATTGTTTCGTGGGATGTCCGGCGATGTCCGGCTTACGGCCCCCGGACGGTCATTCCGCTGATCGCGATCTTGCTCAGCCCGGCGGCGTGGGGGCATGAGCCGCTGTTTCCATTCGTGGTTTCCCACGACGCGCCGGACAACGTGACCAACGTCGCGGGTTGGATCGAACGGCCGGCGGGTCGACATGGATTTGTTCGGGCCGAAAAGGACCATTTCGTGACCGACGCGGGACCCATCCGTTTCTGGGGGACCAATCTGTGTTTCGAGGCCTGCTTCCCGACCCACGAGCAGGCCGAGCGGCTGGCCGCGCGGTTGGCCCGGTTCGGCGTCAACTGCGCGAGGCTGCACCACATGGACTCCCGGGCGATTTGGGGCGATAGCCCCAACCATCTCACGATCGATCCCCGGCGCCTCGAACGGCTCGACTATCTTGTCCATCAACTCAAGCGGCACGGCATCTACGTGAACGTCAATCTGCACGTGTCGCGATGGTTCGACGAGGCCGAAGGATTTCCGGCCCGCCGCGGTCGGCCCGAGTACGACAAGGGGCTCGACAACTTCGAGCCGCGGATGATCGAGTTGCAGGAAAAATACGCACGGGATCTGCTTACCCACGTCAATCCCTACACGGGCAACGCTTACACGGACGAACCGGCCGTGGCGATGGTCGAGATCAACAACGAAAACGCCCTGCTGGCCGTCTGGGCCTGGAACCAGTTGGACGATTTGCCCGAGCCTTACGCGACGACCTATCGGCGGCTATGGAACGAGTGGCTCCGCGCGAAATACGGCACGACCGAGCGACTGTTGGCGGCGTGGAACGTCCGGCAAAAGGCGTTGGGAACGGAAATGCTCGAAAACGGCGATTTTTCAAAACGGCCGTCCGTCGGCTGGCAAATGGAACGTGACGAGCGAACCGTCGTGGACTGGTCGACGAGCCAGGGCGGGCCTGGGGGAGCGAAACGATTGCGGGTCGTGGTGTCGCGCGAGGGCACGGTGTCCTGGCGGCCTCAGTTCAGCCAGAGCGGCTTCTCCTTGCGGCGCGGCGAGCCTTACACGCTGTCGCTCTGGCTCAAGGCCGACCAGCCGCGGCCGATGCAGATCAATTGCATGATGGCCCATGCGCCGTGGCAAAACTTGGGTCTCTCGGTCCAGACGCAGGTCGGTCCGCGGTGGCGGCACGAGGAATTCGTGTTCACCGCGTCGGCCGACGATCCGAATGCGCGAATTACCTTCACCGGATTGAAACCGGGCGTCCACGAACTGGCCCTCGTCTCGCTCCGTCCCGGCGGCACGCTCGGCCCCAAGGAAGACGAAACGCTCGAAGCCGAGACAATCCCCGTCGTCCGTCACGGCCGGCCGGGAGTCGTGGACGCCGCGCGGCGCGATTTCGTCGATTTCCTCTGGGACACCGAGTCAACTTACTGGCGGCGAATGTATCGGTTCCTGAAAACAAACCTTGGCGTGAAGTCGCTCGTGTCGGGCACGCAACTTAGCTACAGCCCGCCGTCGATCCAGGCCCGGCTTGACTACCTCGACGCGCACGCCTATTTCGAGCACCCCGATTTTCCCGGCCGGCCTTGGGATCCGGCCGACTGGACGATCGGCAACGTGGCCCTGGTGAATGACGTTGGGGGAACGCTCGCCGGGCTGGCCGTCCGCCGCGTGGCCGGCCGGCCGTTTACCGTGACCGAATACAACCACCCCGCGCCGAACGAATACGCGGCCGAGGGTTTTCCGATGATCGCGGCATTCGGCGCGTTTCAGCGGTGGAACGGCGTTTTCTCGTTCACCTATTCGCACGACACGGATTTCGAGCCGCGACGGATCACGGGCTTTTTCGACATCAAGGGCGACACGGCCAAACTGGTCCACATGCCCGCGTGTGCGGCGATGTTTCCGCGCGGCGACGTATCGCCGGCCAAGCGGCTAGTGACGGTCGAAGCGACGGCCGACCAACAACGCAAGTTGCTCTACAAGTCCCTGACGCCCTGGACCCTGACGGCGGCCGGGTTTGGACTTGATCCCCGGATGGCGCTCGTTGATCGCGTGGCTATGCGGCTCAACGAGACGAAGGACGCCACGAGCGACTCGACCACGTTGATGCCCGAAACGGCCGAGAACCAGCGTGTGTTCGTCTCCGACACGGACCAGTTGCGTTGGGACGTCTCGACCAAACGGGGCGGATATTTCACCGTCGACTCGCCCCGGGTGAAACTGTTCACCGGCTTTGTTCGCGGACGAATCTTCGCCTTGGGCGACGTGCGTCTAGCGATCGGCGAAACACGCCTCGATTGGGCCACGGTTTCAATGGTGGTGATCCAAGGACGCGGTTTCGACCATCCAGGCCGAGTGTTGCTGGCGGCCACCGGGCTGGTGCGCAACCAAGACATGCGGCCCCAGCGACTTGACAACAACCGGATCACTCTGGGCAACCACTGGGGAAGCGAGCCCGTCTTGTGCGAAGGCGTGCCGGCCGAAGTCGGGTTGCCGGTGGCCGTGGAACGGGTGCGCTGCTTCGCGCTCGATGGCTCGGGAAGAAGGAAGGAAACCGTCGAAGTCACGTCGCGCGAGGGACGCGCCTGCCTGACACTGGGACCGCGTTATAAAACGGTTTGGTACGAAATCGAGATTCGGTGAGACCCTATTGCCGGCCGCCGAAGATTCCGGTGGCGTACCAAATACCATTGTTGCCGCGCTGGATGTCGTAGCCGTAGCAGCGGTGACGGCTGCGCACGGCCCGCCAATGGCCCGCCGAAAGCCGCCATGAGCGAACGCACTCGATCGCCCCTTGCAACAATCCTTCGCCAGGCCAGCTTTCGGCGCACACCTCCGACGCCGTCGCGCCGTTGCCCAATTCTCCGTTGATGCGATAAAAGCGTCGTTCCCAGTTGTGATGCCCTTGGAGACGGATGCTCGCCTGATAGATCGAGTGGCTCTCGGCCTCCTCGGCCAGATCGGAATTGAACTGCCCCTCGGTGCTGGCCGGACATTCGGGATGAGTTCGCACCGCGTAAATCACGGTCCGTTGCGTAAGCGTACCGGGCGGAAGACCCAGCATGACTAGAACCTTGTCGGCCGAATAGGGCTGATTGTTCATCATGGGAAAGCAGCTTACAACCGTCTCGTAGTAGTCGGCTTTTTTGTGCGCGTAGTCGATCATCGCGATTCCCTGCCGGCCGAGCATCTCGGCCAACGACGAGTGGTCGATCAGCTTCATGGCTTTTCCGCCGGGACGAATCTCGGCGTCCAATGGAACGCGCAGACGCACGACGCCGTTGAGCTTCTCGCGGACCCGAGGATCGAGGAGCGCGCCTTTTTCGAGGCTGTCGCAACGCGACGCGTCGCAAGATGCGCAAAAGAGGATCAGCAGCATTTTTTTCTCGCGTCGGGCCTGGGCTGCGGCCTGCGAGTAGTCGGTGAGCCAGTTTTGTGGCGGGGCCGACGCCCGCGACGTCTCGGGGAGAAGAAGCAGGGCACCCAACAGAAGGGCGGCGGACATGGTGGTGCAACGCATGGTGGTGTTTCTCCTGTTGACCGCGAGTGCGACCCGCGAAGGTTTCCAGTCATTCCTGTCCAAGGACAGTGCGACAGCCGCGGGACGACTAGCGGTGTTTGATACCCCATCGAGCGGGGTACGGGATTGGGATGCCGGCGTCGCCGGATCACGATTGCCACCATCCGTGGCAAGATACCGACCGAGGTTCCGGACTCGGTCTGTAGGAACGATGAAATTCGAGCTTCATAAGCCAAACCAAGGTTGGCAAGAATAGATTTAACGGGTAGGTTGGTAAAAATCAACCGGTCGCGATGAGTTTTCCGAATAAATGGACTGCCTAAGCGATTTCGTTGGCATTTTTCCGATCGGCGTGTTTTATAGTCCCAACAGGCTGGCATATTACCTACCCAAAGGAGGGTTTCTGCAATGAGAGCGAAGGTTGTGCGTAGGATGGTCGCAGTCTGGCTCCTCTTGGGCGTCTATTGCTTCGGGTTCGGTTTGGCTGTCTCGGTAGTGGCGGCTGATACCGCAGTCGCCCCATTCGCGCCCCTGGGCCCCGCCCAGCTTGAGAAGGCCGTAACCGGCGTCCGGCTCGCTGCCCAGGCGTTGGAAACCCGGCTGTTTCAGGACGGCGAGAACGGCCGCAACTGGCGAGCCTATCTGAAACTGGATCAACTAACTCAGGAATTGAATCGCCCCGGCCAACCGGATCTCAAGCGGTTGGACGAAGTCTATACGCGGCTGGACCGCGATTACGATGGGCTGGACCTCGTTTGGTTCGCCGATCTCAAGCTGGCGTTGGGACGCTATCTGAACGTTGCCCGGGCCATCGGCAATCCGCAAATCGAGGCGGCCTACAAGACGCTGGTCGAAAAGACGCTGCCCGAGCAGTTAGCGGCCTATAATACGGCTCCCTTGCCGGCGGCGGCCCATGATATTGGCGTCGAGCTCGGCTGGCTGAGCGACTTCCGTCAGGCCGAGGATTTCGTCCGCCACGCACGGAAGAATCTTGTACGACCGAACTTGTATTTCGAAGTGTCACGCGATTTCGTGGCCGCCGGCATGGAGCGGCCGATCGACGAAACCACCCCGATTTGCGACGTCATTCTCGGGACCAACATCCAAGGGACGGGCCAGACAAAAGGTCAAATCGCCATCGAATTCGTTCCGTGCGACACTCAGGCGGTAATCAAAATCCTCATGTCGGGCACGACCCATTCGAACAATGTCGGCCGCAACGGGCCCGTGTGCATCTACAGCACGGGCGCGACGACGTTCGAGGGAAGCAAGCAACTGGCCGTGACGGCCGACGGCCTCGAGGCCTCGCCGGCCGCAAGCAGCGCGACGACGTCGACGACCATCACGGGAATCGGCGCGAAAAGGCAATTTATCGAAAAAGCCGCGTGGCGGCGCGTGTGCAAGCAGAAATGCACGGCCGAGGCCATTGCCTCTCGGCACGCCGAGTGTCGCGTGAATCGTCGCATGGACGAGCAAGGCGGTGAAGCGGCGGCCGACGCCAATCGGCGTTACGAGGAGCGCGTCCGCGGGCCGCTGGGCGAACGGCGGATTTTCGCCGAAAAACTCATTTGCGCCACGACCGACTCGAAAATCAAAGTGCGGGCGTTGCGCGCCGGCTACGACCAATTGGCCGCGTGGAGCTGCCCGCCGAAGCCGGCCGTGCCGGCCGACGTCGTGGTGCGAGTGCATCAATCGGCCGTCAACAATTCGGCCGCCACGCTCTTGGCCGGTCGCGTCGTGACCGAGGAGGATTTCCTGAAAACCGTCAAGGACGTGCTGGGCGAGGTGCCCAAGGAACTTCAGCCCGAGGAAGGCAAAGCCCCGTGGACCATCCATTTCGCCGACCGCGAGCCGTTTGTGGTGACGTTCGACAACGAGGGCTACACGGTTTCGTTGCACGCCGTTGGTTTTGTCCGCGAGGGAACCACGCATCCCGGCATGGACATCACGGCGACTTACAAAATCGAAAACACGGACAAAGGCCTCGTCGCGGCGCGCCAGGGCGAGTTGGCCGTCTATCCGCCGGGATTCGTCAAGGGCCGGCGTCAACTCTCGGGTCCCGAACAAACGGTGCGCGAGATGCTCAAGAAACGATTCGAGAAGGTTTTCGATGAAAAGGTCGTCCCGCGCGGCTACCTCGAGCTCAAGGGCCGCTGGGAAAAGATCGGCCGCGCGCCGCTCGTCCAGTGGAGCACGGCCGACGGCTGGATGACTGTCGCGTGGAAGCTGGGGGATTAGGGATTGGGAATCCGTGATCTCAAATCTGGGATTTCAAATTTGAGATCCCAGATCGGGTGCCATGTCCACGCCGGTCCCGCGAGAAATCAAACCATCCGTCCACGCCCAACACACCAACCATCGCGTGGACATGTTCCCCGCTACGCCGGTCACCACGACCCGTCGCGCCATCCGAACATGACGATGCCACACGGCGTACTCCTTGTATCTTGCTCCAGCGAGATGAGTACGGTCAGGTCGTAGGGATGGGAACGGTCGTACCGGTTTTCAGCGACCCGGCGTGCCCTTTTTTCAACGAATCACGTTGAAAAAAATCCCCATGTTGCCCAAAGGCGTGCTAGCCTTCCGTAGTGGTACGTTGCGCGTATTGCCTTGCGTATTCTTTCTTGCGCGGGACGCGTGACGACGAGGTGATGGAAAGGAAGCGAAAGCGTGGTCCGCCCTTTACGCCCGGCACGGACGTAAAGGACGCGTGTCGCTCTGGGAATGAGCCGACCGAAGGAGTCTACCTCGCGAGCCTGGGAGCTGGGCCATGAGGCCACTGGGAACAGGAAGCCGATTCACACTCGCCTGGGCGCTGGCGTGCCTCGGGCTGGTCGCCGGGTGCCGTTCGAGCGGCATCGATCCGAGCGGCGAGCATGTTTTCAACCAGCCTCCGCTGTCCTGTCTGCAACCCAATCCGCCGTCCGCCCCCGCGATCGCGCCGCCCGTCGCCCAGTCCGCGCCCGCGTATCGTGAATACCCGGGCAACCAACTTCCGTGGGACAACGTCCGGGTGATCGTCAACC
>DATECS010000434.1:0-2934 GCA_035286785.1 Thermoguttaceae bacterium
GCGATTATCACGCGCCGGCGGCGGCCCTGACGCGGCGTCCGCCGGACGTGTGCGCCAAGCTGGCCGCGTACCTCTACAAGACGATTCAAGTGGCCGTCCTGCTGTTGGCCGCCGGCACGATCACCGGGGCGATCTGGGCCGACTACGCTTGGGGACGCTACTGGGCCTGGGATCCCAAGGAGGTTTGGGCCCTCGTCTCGCTGCTGATCTACCTGGCCGTGCTCCACGGACGCTGGGCCGGGTGGACGGGCCATTTCGGAATCGCGGTGGGCGCGGTGCTCGGCGCGACGGCCATTCTGATGACGTGGTACGGCGTCAACTTCCTATTCAAGAGCGGACTCCACTCCTACGGCCAAAGCTCCGGCGGCGAGTGGTACGTCATCGTGTGTTTGCTGGCCAACTGGGCGCTGGTGCTGGCGGCGAGCATCCGCTATCTGATCGAGCGGCAGACGAGAGACGGCAAGTAGCATTCGCGCCATGTCTCGACACATCCTACATGCTATTCCCATGCATCGACCTAACGCCGCTTCTCCGCGGTAGGGTGACGCGGGGCGCTACGCCACGTCCTTCCCGTCTTTCACCGTCGTACTCACGTAGGCCCAGGCGAACAAGGCCATGAAGACCAAGTCGCAAAAGGCAAACGGTTTCCACATGGTTGGAATGCCGATCGTGAACCAGTAGTAGAACACGATTCCACTGTAGGCCAGCTTCAGTAGAATACCGTAAGGCATCAGATTTCGGTTGGCCATGGGATCACGGGCAATCGCCGCGAACATCAGCGCGAAGATGACCAGCAGCGCCGACGGGAATTGGACGTAGCCAAAATGATTGGGCGGCGTGACGCCGCACCACTCGAAAAGCGGCGGCGCCGCAAACAAGAACGCCAATCCCAGCACTCCGTCGTAGATGGTCGACGCGCCGAAAACGGCCGAAATCACGGTTCTCGTTTTCATGATGCCGTCCCTTTCTCGTGAACATATTGCCGAAGATGCTTCTTGAAGTTGGCGCGTCTCCAGTCGGTGAACTCCTTGCCGTAAAGCCGGACGACCAGTTGACGGAACCCCTCGGCCAATTCCTCGGGCGTCATGCCCGTCGGGCGGTAGTTGACGTCGAACAGGGTGCATTTCCGCCATTGTTTCGGCGCGAGGATGCGGCCTTCTCGCTGGAGCCGGTCGTACAACGGCGTGCCCGGAAACGCGGTGAGAATCGTCACTTGCACCTCGTAGAGTTCCGTTTCCTTGACGAAATCGAAGACTTGGTCGAAGATCTCCGGCGAGTGTCCGTCGAGCCCGATGACGAAACACCCGTTGACCGTGATCCCGTGCGACTGGATGTTGCGAATGGCGTCGCGATAAGTTCCAAACCGTTTGCGTTTCCAGTCACTCCGCAATTCGAGCCCCTCAAGGCCTGCCGCCACGGGACTCTCGAGGCCGATCAACACCTGGGCACAGCCGCTGGCGCGCATCAGGTCGAGTAATTCGTCGTCCTCGGCAACCGACAGGTCCGTTTCGGCGAACCATTTTGTTTTTTTGTCGCGGAGCCACCCCAGGAGTTCTTTCCAGAAAGACCGGTTCACGAACGCATTGTCGTCGGCAAACTCGATGAACGGGTGCTCCCAGATTTCCAAAATCCGCTCGATTTCCCGGATGACTTTTTCGACCGGCTTCTGCTTGTATTTTTCGCTCTGCAAGACCGTGTTGGCGCAGAACTCACACCGATGCGGACAACCGCGGCTCGTTTGGACCGTCAGGCGATTGTATTTTGTGATATCAAGCAACTCGAAAGCGGGCACCGGTGCGGCGGCCAAATCGTAGCCCCCTATTCGTCCATCGTAGATTCCGTGCAGTCGCCCGGCCTGACAGTCGGCCAGTACCTCGTGCCAAACCGGTTCGCCCTCGCCTACGACGACCGCGTCGGCGAATTGAGCGGCCTCCTCAGGCAAGGCGCTGACGTGCGGTCCCCCCATCACCACGGGAATCGCCGCCTCGCGACACCGCCGCCCCAACTCATAGGCCTCGCTAATCTGCGCGCTGTAGCTCGATATGGCCACCAGATCGAAATCTCGCGGAACCCCATCCACGGTAGGCAGCTCCGGAATCTCGATGTACTCGACTTCATGCTCGTCGGGCGTCAAGGCGGCCAGCGTTAAAAGCCCGAGGCTTGGAATCGACGCGATCGTCTTGCTTCGCTCCACGAAGCCGGGCAGCGTTAGCCCGAGACGCAACAGTTCCTCGTCGCATGCGCGGATCCCACTCATCGCAACCAGGGCAATTTTCATAGCGTCAGAACCCTCCACGTAAAGAGACCGATCGCGGTCGTCGCGCTCATCGCGGGGACGAAAAACAGGTGGCGGAAATATTTTTTCCACGCCGACAAGTAGCAGACCGCCGGCATGCTCACGGCGCCGACAATCAATAAGCAGGACGCAACCGCCAGACCTGTCTCGATATGCAATGCTCGGACGGAGAGCGCGGCGGCCAAATTCATCAGACCAAGGCCAAAAAAGGCGATGTGCGCCAGCCGGATCATGCGCCGCCGCCATGAGCCGTATCCCCCGAGCCAGTCTTCCCCGTGGAAGAACAACCCCGGCGCCATGCCGGCCAGACAACCCAGGAAAAAGCCAATCCACGCCGCTTGGAGGTTGATGGTCATCCGTATCGTCCGCCAGCAAATGGAATAGTCGTGATTACCCAAACGTTTCGGCACGGCAAACCGGGTCGTGCCCCGGAAGAATGCACCGTAACGTACCACGGGTCTCCGATTTGCGAAAGACAGAAGCTCATTGCTCATCCACAAGCGGGCCCACTCCCAAGGGCTCCATCTTGGCTCGGTTATAACGCAGGACGATAAATGGCTTCCGCCAAGGCCGAACTTTGTCGCATACGAGGGCCTACTACAACGGCAAACCCGACGATCACCCCGCCCGAAAGGGGT
>DATECS010000435.1:0-2218 GCA_035286785.1 Thermoguttaceae bacterium
CACGACGATCATGGCCCCCAACGCGGCCCCGAGCCAGACGCTACGAGTCAGGGTGCAGAAAATGCCCAGGGCAAACGCGAAAAAAACGGCCATTAGGATTATGCGCCCGGTTTTTTGCATCCGCCGCCACAGGAGCATGGCCGCCAGCAGGCCGACGCACTGGTAAAAGCCGGAGGCCACGGGATTCAAGAGCGGTCCGCGGCCGCGGCCGAAAAACTCAAGATAGTCGGGATCGGCGATGTATTGTGGATACACGGCCCACCACCACTGGTTCACCTCGGCCACGGCGGTCACCGCCAGATAAACGCCGAACGACATGAACGAGTAGAGGATGACGTTCAACGTCCGTTCGGACAGCCGGCACTCGCGGGCCACCCAATAGACGCCCAGGGGCATCAGGTAGAAAAAGACGAGATGGGCCAGTGGGGCGTTTCCGTTGCGTCGCCAGTCATGAGTCAGGGTGCTCGCCAGCAGAACGAGAAGGAACGCCCCCAAGGTCACGTCGGCCCAGGTCAACGGTTTGTGATCGCTCCAACCTTGCCGAAGGCCGACAAGGTAAACCCCCAGCATTCCGACCCAAAGCACGCGGTCGAGCGTCAGCGGGATGGGTCCGGCGGGAAGATGATAAAACGCATGGCCAAAGCAGCACCCGGCGAGCAACACGGCCAAACACCCAGCCACCAACCCACCCCGGGTCAACAAAACCAGTCCCCACACGAGGCCGGCCAGGGCAGCAATGGCGAGGATGATTTCCATGAATTAAGACACCGCAGGCTCTGAACGATCTGGATGCATCAACGGCGGGCATCGTCCGCTTCTCAAGGATAGATTACGACTTCGGCCGTGTTGCGATTTTTCAACACGTTTTGAACGGCGGTCGCCACGATGAAAAAGGCCTTTTCGGGAGCATTTTGAACGAAATGGCCAACGCGGCGACTTATGATTCTAAAGTAGGGTGGGCACCGCCCACCAAAACACAGCACCTTGTGGTGGGCGGTGCCCACCCTACAAAAATTCACAGCCTCTCCGCGAAAGTAGCGCTACTTTCGCGGAGCGAAAGGCGACAATGGCCGGCTAAACAAATACTCGGAGAATCGACCCGAATGGACACCAATCAATACGTGGCATCACTCCTGGCTCCGTTCGAGCCACAGGTGCCGGTCGGCGATCTGGTCGAGCAATTGAACCGCCTCTACCATGCCCGAGAGGCCGTCGTCTACGACTCGCGGCACCCCGAGATCCACGACGAGCTTGGGCCCGTCTGGAGCCACATGCTCGAAGTCGGTCTGCCCGAAAAGCAGGGGCGTCGGTTGCGGGTGCTCGACTTTGGGTGCGGCACGGGTTTTGAGGCCGGCATGATCCTTCGGTCCGACGTTGCCGGTCGCGTCGGCGAATTGGTTTGCTACGATCTTTCGCCCGAGATGCTGGACGTCTGCCGCCGGAACCTCGGCGAGTGTTCCCTTCCCGTGGAGTTCGTGTCGGACCGGGCGGCGCTGTTGGCGAGCCGGGAACCGTTCGACGTGCTGGTGACCAACGCCCTTTTGCACCACTTGACCGATCCGCTGGCGACGATTGCCGAACTGACGCCGGTTCTGGCCGACGACGCCGTCTGGCTCGCCGGGCACGAACCTTCGAGCCGGTTTTTCAAAAATGAGCAATGCTGGCACACGCTCGAAGAGTACGAGCGTTCGCGGAAGTATCAGAAGTACGTCACGCCGGGCAAGTACGTTGACGCGATTCGCCGCGTGTTCAAACCCGACGCCGATCCGGCCGAAGGCACGTCGCGGGCCGCCCTGCAATCGGGGTTGGTCAAGAAAAAGCTTCCCCGGACCGTTGTCCATCAAGCGGTCGATTGCCAGGTGCTCACGTCGCCCGAGGACGCCACGGCGGGCCACGGACTCGACTTCGCCGAGATGGAAAAAGACTTGGCCGGCCAATGGAATCTTGTCTGGAAGAAGAGCTACAACTTCATGGGCCCGTTTCTCCAGCGCGACCTGCCCGAAAAATGGCGACAGTCGAGCCGCCAGCTTCAGGAATGCTTCCCCGACGACGGAGCCAGCTTCTCGTCCATCTGGACCCGCGCGACGGCATCTGGAAATTGACGCCGATTCTTCCGACGACGCGGATTCCGGAAGCTGTACGCGTGTAAGGAAAACCGAGCCGCGACCGTGAGGGAGCGGTGGTGTATCTCACGAACTGCCACCGCTCCCTCACGGTC
>DATECS010000436.1:0-3410 GCA_035286785.1 Thermoguttaceae bacterium
GCATGGTGGCTTGGTTTTGCGTTACGGCTTGGTTTTGCGTTACGGTTCGGTTGGGTTCAAAAGATACTCCGCCAGCGCCTCCCGCCAACTGGGTAGTTCAGGCCGGCCGGGAAGGGCTTCGTAGCGGCTCGTGTCCAATACGCTGTAGGCTGGACGTTGCGCGGCACTTGGGTATTGATCCGAACGAATCGCCGTCAATTCGACCGTCCGACCGGCCAGGCGAAACAGCTCGGCCGCGAATCCATGCCAAGTCGTTGCCCCTTGATTAACGATGTGATACGTGCCGTGGACTTGCCGGCGGACCAGCCAGGCGACGGCCCGGGCCACATGCGGCGTGTAGCTGGGCGTGCAATGCTGGTCATCGACCACCGCGAGATTTTTTCCGCTCGCGGCCAGTCGAAGCATGGTTGTCGGAAAATTGCCTCCGCCGCGCGGCGACGCCGGGCCGTAGAGACCGCTGGTTCGCACGATCAGGTGTTTTTTCAAATCGGCGGCGACCCGCTCGGCATCGAGCTTCGTCCGGCCATAAACATTCAGCGGCGCGGGCGGATCGGTTTCACGATAAGGGGTCGCCCGGCCCACGTCGCCGCCGAAGACGTAGTCCGTGCTGATCTGGACCAGTGCCGCGTCAAGCCGCCGGCATGCCTCGACCAGGTGAATCACGCCCTCCACATTGACGGCCCGGGCCTTTTCCGGCTCACTTTCCGCCCGATCCACCTGGGTGTAGGCCGCTGTGTTCACCACCACGTCGGGCCGCAATGCATCGAGTTGTTGGACAACGCCCCGCCGGTCGGTCAAATCGAAATCCGGCAGGTCCAGCGCAACGGCCTCGTCGGCGAACTGCCTGAGAAGCTGGCTCCCCAATTGCCCTTCGGCGCCGACCACGGCAATTTTCATGATGTAGGCCGGGTCGTGACCCGGCGGGGTTCGAGATTCTGCTTGGTGGCATTGCCGGGTCTTGACCCGGCCTACGTGTTTTTGAGACCAAGCCGCCGGTACGTTCCATCGGTCACGCGGCGGACCCAATCCGGATGATCGAGATACCACCGGACCGTCTTTTCCAGGCCCGACTCGAACTGCTCGCGCGGCGTCCAGCCCAGTTCGCGCCGCAGTTTGCTCGCGTCGATCGCGTAGTGGCGGTCGTGGCCCGGCCGGTCCTTGACAAAGCGAATCAGCGACTCGCACGGCCGGTGGGGCAACTCGGGCCGCAGCCGATCGACCAGCCGGCAGATGGCCCGAACCACGTCGAGATTCGTTCGCCGGCAGTCGGCCCCAATGTTGTACACCTCGCCCCGCGTGCCCGCGTCGAGCACTCTCCGCAAAGCCCGCGTGTGGTCCTCGACAAAGAGCCAATCGCGGATTTGCAGTCCGTCGCCGTAGACCGGCAACGGCCGGCCCTCCAACGCCGAGAGAATCATCAGCGGCATCAGCTTCTCGGGAAACTGATACGGGCCGAAATTGTTCGAACAATTGGTCACCAGCACGGGCAGGCCGTAGGTCTGAAAATAGGCACGGGCGAAATGATCGGCCGCCGCCTTGGACGCCGAATAGGGCGAATTCGGAGCGTAGCGAGTCGTCTCGGTGAACGCCGCGCCGTCCGGCCCGACGGCGCCGAAAACCTCGTCCGTCGAGATGTGCAGCAGCCGAAACGCCGCGCGGCGCTCCGTTGATAAACCGCGCCAATACCGCCGCGTGGCCTCCAGCAAGTGAAATGTGCCCACTACGTTGGTGGCCACGAACGGCTCGGGCGAGTCGATCGACCGGTCCACGTGCGACTCGGCCGCGAAATTCACCATGGCCCACGGCTCGTGCTCCGCCAACAACCGGCCGACCAGGTCCGCGTCGGCGATGTCGCCCTCGACGAACGCGTGTCGCGGATCGCCGAGCACGTCGGCCAGCGAATCGAGATTGCCCGCGTAGGTCAGTTTGTCCAGATTCACCACCCGGCAATCCGGCCGAGCAAGTTCCTGGCGGACGAAGCAACTGCCGATGAACCCGGCCCCGCCGGTGACTAGGATAGTCGGCATGGAGACGGCTCCCTCGGGCGATTCTTTTTTGTGGGTGGAGTGGCCAAATCGTACGGGCTTTACAGGCTCTGCGTTGCGGTTATCTCTGCCCCAATGTCTTTCTCTAGCCCAGGCGTTCACGCCTGGGGAGATGGAAATGAAAAAGTATTTTTTCTTTTAAGCCCCTTCAGGGGCGTTGGTGGATTTCGCTCGCCCCTGAAAGGGCCAAACAACAAGTGAAAGGATGTTTCTTATCCGCAGGCGTAAACGCCTGGGCTAGAGAAAATTTGATCACGACACAACAGCAGTCTCCACCCCAAGCGTTTCCAAGAACCGATTATTCGAAAGCCAATACCAGCGAACACTGCTCACTACTCACTACTCACTATCCACCCTACACGTCGGCTCATGTACAACGCCCCGCACGTACAACCGTTCCAACGGCCGTTTGAGCCGCGTGTACCAGGGCTCCTGCTCGGGACAGATCGGATCGACCAGGATCGTGAACACTCCGGCCAGCCGGCCCGCCATCACGTCGGCAAATACCTGGTCGCCCACCATCGCGGTGCGCTGCCGATCGAAACCCAGCCGGGCCATTGCCGTCCGGCAACCGTAGGGAAACGGTTTCATCGCCGTGGCCACGAACGGCAGCCCGAGCCGCCGGGCCACCGGCTCGACCCGTGCGTCCCGGCCGTTCGAGACCAGACACAGGCCGACGCCCGCCCGGCGCAACGTGCCGATCCAGTCCAGGATTCCAATCGGCACGTGCGGATCGCGGTAGGGCTTCAACGTGCAGTCGATGTCCAGCAGAAGCGACTCGATGCGCAGCCGCCCCAACAGCACCGGGTCAATCTCCTCGACACGGTGGACTCGCAAGTCGGGCGTGAGAATCCGCGGCATCATGGCGCACCAACACAAAGGGGGACTGGCGTCCAAAAGGGGACTGGCTCCGTCGCCTCAATAAATTCAACCCTTCCAACACGGTCTCCGGCGACGGTGCCTGTCCCCTTTTGCGTCACCACCGCCGACGCCGGAAAAAGGGGGACAGGCACCGTGACGGCAACGTTTTTCGCGGGACAGCACCGGTTCAGGTCACGGAGCCAGTCCCCCTTTTTCCTAATCACACTTCCAATATCGCAGAACGCACCACACGGCCCGAAGCGCGTCGGCTAGCCCAATCTTCTTGCCCGCCGCGTACGTCCGACCGTGATAGCTGATTCCCATTTCATAGACGCGATATCCGCCCCGGGCAACCTTGGCCGTCAGCTCCGGCTCAATGCCGAATCCTTCTTCCTTCAACGTCGGCAGAATCGCCTGGATCACTTCGCGGCGAAAAACCTTGTAGCACGTCTCCATGTCGGTCAGATTCAGGCCCGAGAACATGTTCGACAGCGTCGTCAGCAG
>DATECS010000437.1:0-5088 GCA_035286785.1 Thermoguttaceae bacterium
GTATAACCTTCTTCCGGGGGAGGAAAAGACTGACCGGTTTAGAATGGCCACAAAAAACACAAAAAGCCCGTAGGTCAGGCTATGCCTGACAGCCTTTTCAACGAACCACGAAAAACACGAAAAACACGAAACGGCCTCGAATAAGAACCGTTTCGTGTTTTTGTGCTTTTCGTGGTTATTTCACCGTCGTCCGTCAGGCACAGCCTGACCTACGGAATTTCGGCGGGGCTGTACCCGACGCGGATCAGGCAAAGCCCCTCGGGCGGCGCGGTGGGGCCGGCCCGGCGACGGTCCGTCGCCACGAGCACGTTGCCGACCCATGCCTCTTCTTCCGCTCCGCGACCCACCTCGACCAGGGTGCCGACGATCGCGCGGACCATGTTGTAAAGAAACCCGTCGGCCTCGACCTCGATGAGGAGAAACGTCGCGCGTGGATCGCCCGCCCCCGTAGGCCGGGTCGCGACCCGGCATGGTTCGTCCGAGACGGTTTCCGCCGGGTCGCGACCCGGCCTACGATTCTCCGCGTCGGTTGGCCGAAAAACGGGACAGTCCCCGTCGCGGCGGACCCCCGTGCGGCAGACGAAAATATCGGACACCGTCCGCACGCTCGACTCCCGCGGCGCGCCGCTCGTCTCGAAACTCGAAAAATCGTGCGTGCCCCGTAACGTCTGCGCCGCCCGGTGCATGGCCCCCTCGTCCAGCGGCCGGCCGTAGTGCCACGAATAGCGCCGCTCGAACACGTCGCGCACCGGCCCGTCGTGAATCACGTAGCGATAACGCTTCCGCAGGGCGTCGCGAATCGGATGAAACCCCGCGGGCACTTCGACCGCGTCGAGCACCGCCACGTCCTCGGGCAGCACCGCGTTCAACGCCCGAAGCAGGGCACCCGGTTCGAGCGTCAAGTCGGCCGAGAACCCAACGACCTGCCCCGCCGCGTGAACCCCCGCGTCGGTCCGCCCGCTGGCCAGGACGCGAACGCTCCGGCCGGTCACCCGTTCGATGGCGGCTTCGAGCGCGCCCTGCACGGTCGCCTGCCCCGGCTGCACCTGCCACCCGGCGTAGGCGGTCCCGTCGTAGGCGAGCGTGAGTTTAAAGGTTCGCATCAATGTATTCCTCACGCTCCGCGTGAGGACCGAGAAATTCTCGTAGGGTGGGCACCGCCCACCAAAATATGTCGCGTTTTGGTGGGCGATGCCCACCCTACGTGTCACCGCACGACAATCGCCAACCAACCCGACCTCACGCGGAGCGTGAGGAATACGAGTCACTTCTGTGCCCGCAGCAGCTCCGCGATCTGCACCGCGTTGGTCGCCGCGCCTTTGCGGAGGTTGTCGCTCACGCACCAGAACGCCAACCCGTTGGGCGATGAAATGTCCTCCCGAATTCGCCCGACAAAAACCTCGTCGCGCTCGCTGCACAGGTTCGGCATCGGATAGACCTTCTTCTCCAGGTCGTCCATCACGATGATGCCCGGCGTGGCGGCGAATAATTTCCGCGCCTCCTCCACAGTGATCTTCCGCTCGGTCTCGACCAGGATGCTCTCGCTGTGGCAATTGCTCACCGGCACGCGCACGCAGGTGGGGCAAACCTGAATCGACGGATCGTTGAAAATCTTCTGCGTCTCGTGGACCATTTTCATCTCTTCCGACGTGTAGCCCTGGTATTTCGGCGAGCCGATCTGCGGGATGCAGTTGAACGCGATCGGATGGGCGAACGCCTCGTACTCATAGGGCTCGTCGTTCAGATGGGCCCGGGTGCTGCCCAACAGATCCCGCGTGCCCGAGAGTCCCGCGCCGCTGGTGGCCTGATAGGTGCTCACCACGACCCGGCGAATCCGCCCGGCGTCGTGCAGCGGCTTCATCGCCACGACCATCTGCGTGGTCGAGCAATTGGGGCTGGCGATGATGCCCTGATGATTGCGAATCGCCTCGGGATTCACCTCGGGCACGACCAGCGGCACCTTCGGATCCATCCGCCAGTAGCCGCTCTCGTCGACCACCACGCAGCCGCGTCGCACGGCGTCGGGAATGAACTCGGCGGCCACCTCGTCGGGCGTGCTGCTGATGGCCAGATCGACCCCGTCAAACGCCTCGGGCCGAAGCTCTTCGACCACGTACGACCGGCCGGCGAACGTGAGCGTCTTGCCCGCCGAGCGGCCCGACGCCAGAAACTTCAACCGCTTGGCCTGGAGATGATGGGCTTCGAGCAGTTGGCGAATGATGGTCCCCACGGCGCCGGTGGCGCCGACGACGGCGATCGAGTCAAACACGGGGTATCTCCTGACGGGCTCGGTTGGGAAAAAGGCCCCACGGGGAAAGGACGCCACGGGCGGACGGAGGGTTCGTGCCGACACGGAGCGGGAGGCCGGGGTCTCGGCGGCCGGGGGCACATTATACGTGCCCCGGGGGGACGTGGCAACCGGGTAAAAACCCACGCCGGGCCGGACGTAGTGGGCAATCATCGGTGTGCCACTGCTTGCCACGCACGACGTTGCCGGCCGATGCAGCTTCGCACTGCTTGCGGCTTGTCGGCGAAAAAACGCGCTCCGGCAAGCAGTGCCGTCGTGCATGGGGAACGTCGGTCGGAACTTCCGCAAGCAGTGGCACACCCCATCCGCCACAAACCCCAATCCATTCAGCCTCGACCGCATCAGTCCCAACAAAAACGCCCTCGCGCCGATTCACTCGGCACGAGGGCGATGAATGCATCCTTCGACGGGCCCCAATCGGGCGGCCGTCGCGGCTTGAAATCAAACGACTACTGCTGGGCCGCGGCAACCTGGTTGCTCGGCTCGCGGTTGAAACCGAACGCAACGCCTTCGGCGGCGCCGGCCGTCAGATAGACCGTCTTTTGCTCTTCGGCGACCATGCCGTTGCGGACCACTTCGGCACGGACTTCATACTTGTACGTCAGGCCCGACTGGAGCCCGTTCGACACGTAGCGCCGGCGGGTGCCCTGCGTGGTGGTTTCATTGCCGTTGATGTAGACCTTCGCGTTGGCCGGAACCCAAACGGTCAAAAGACCGCTGTTCGCCCGGCTCGGCACGCCGGCCGAGGAGTTGCTCGACACGGGCGGCACCGGATTGGCCGGAACGGGATTGCTCGGCATCTCCGGCGCGACGGAGGGCGCCGGCATCGTGTTCTCGGCCGGAGCCGGAGTAGGCTGTTGCGCCGGCGTAGGATTCATGTTCGTCGTGGTGGCGCCGCAGCACGAGGATCCCACGACCGTGTCGCAGCTGCACGGATCGCAGCAGCAGGTCGAGCACGTGTCATAGCAGCACCCAGCCGTGTAGTACCAGCGGTACGAACCGCACAGGGCCCGGCGAGCCGGCCACCCGCAGCCGTAATAGCACGAGGTGTAGCCGCAAGGCGCACACCACGAACCACAATACGGGGTGTAATAAGAGACGGGCTGGTAGCACCCCCAACCCCAGCAAGCCTCGGACGCCGAAGCCGTGACCAACAGAGCAGCCACGAGGATCGCGCCAACCACAACGAGTTTCCTAGTTGATTTCATCATCACACTCTCTCTCCCTTTTCTGAAAACCACAGAATACTCAACCTACGAGAATTACCCCGTAGCTTACCAATCCTAGCACATTATTCAAGCAACCCCCGGAAGCCGGTGAGATGGGTCAAACAACCGGATAAAAAAGCCTTTAATAACCCAGGAAAACGGCCTATTCCGGGGGGAAAGCGACACTTGGCAACTTCCCGATCGTGTCCCGGATGCCGATTACCCAACATGGGGGGTGTAGGGTGGGGCGACGCAAACCGCGATCCTCGCAAGACGTTGTCGCCGTTGTTGCATTTGATACTCGACCATACTCCGCCATCCGACAGACTGCGGTTTGCGTCGCCCCACCAGCGTCTTGGCAACCTCGACCATCCGGGCTACGATGCGTTCCTCCCCTTCCCATCAAGGCTACCGCCGTGACGCTCTCGACGTGGTCCAATCGACTCTGCCTCTCGGTGCTCCTGCCCGCCGTGCTGATCGTGACGCTGGGCTTGCTGGGCATCGCGCGGCATGAGACGCTCTCCGGCGCGGGCCACGGACTGCTCTACCGCCAGATCATTTGGGCCGTCCTGGGGCTGGCCGTCATGCTCGTGGCCACGCTGCCCGACTACCGCGCGCTGGCCCCGTGGAGCTACGGCCTGTTTGTCGTGGCGATCGTGCTTTTGGTGGTCGTCTATTTCTTTCCGCCGATCAACGGCGCGCGGCGGTGGATCCGCCTGGGCCCAATCGGCTTCCAACCTTCCGAACTCGCCAAGCTGGCCTATGTGCTGGCGCTGGCCCAGTGGCTCATGTACCGCGAAAATCAGCGGCGTCTGCGCGGGCTGGTGATTCCGCTGGCGCTCACCCTGCCGCCCGTTCTCTTGATTCTTCGCGAGCCCGACCTGGGCACGGCCCTGGTTTTTCTGCCCGTGTTTTTCGCGGTGGTCTTCACGGCCGGCGCGCGGTGGCGCGACCTGGCCGTGTTGGTCTTGTTGGGCATGTTGACCGTGCCGATTCTCTGGAGCCAAATGAGCGGCGAACAACGTTCCCGCGTCCGTTCGCTCTTCCACCAGACCACGGCCGACCAGTCGCCCGGCGACGATGCCTACCAATTGCATCAGGCCAAACAGATGCTGGCGCTGGGCGGCATGCGCGGAAGTTGGATCGCGGGCCCGGCCGTCGACGACCCGGCCGCCTACCGGCTGCCCGAGTCGCACACCGACTTTATTTTCTGCATGATTGGCGAGCGATTCGGCTGGCCGGGCCTGGCGGCGTTGCTCGGTCTGTTCGCGCTGGTCGTCGGACGCGGCCTGGCCATCGCCGCGACGGCGCGCGAGCCGTTCGGCCGCCTGCTGGTCGCCGGCGCGATGGCCACGCTGGCCGTCGAGGTGCTCATCAACACGGGCATGACGGTGGGCCTGTTGCCGGTCACCGGCCTTTCGCTACCAATGGTCAGCTACGGCGGCTCGGGCCTGGTCGCGCACCTCTTGATGCTCGGCCTGGTAATGAACGTCGCCGCGCACCCCGGCTACGAAATGGCCAAAGAACCCTTCCGCTTCGTGGAGAGACCGTAGGTCAGGCTGTGCCTGACAA
>DATECS010000438.1:0-3243 GCA_035286785.1 Thermoguttaceae bacterium
AACCCGCCCGCCGAGTACGCGGAACTTGTCGGGCGTTTTGAGGAATTCAACGACCTCGCGCAATTCCTCGACCGCCTCGTCCACGCCGGCGACGTCCTTGAAGGAGACGCCGACTTCTTCCTGGGCGATGAGCCGACCGCGGCTTCGGCCGAAGGCCATCGCGCCGCCTGCCCCGCCGAGCCGGCGCATCATGACGATGAACAGCACGATGAAGACCACGGTGATGACCAGCAGCGGAATCTGCGAACGCCATCCACTGGGCACCGGCTCGCCGGAGACGTTGTCGCCCGGGCGGTCGAAGAAGCCGTTCTTCTTGAATAGATCGCTCAGGTACTGGCTATCGTTTTCCGATCCGAACCGGGCCGTGTGGAACGAAACGTCCTTTTGTGGTTCGTCGTCGCGCAGGTCGGCCGGTTCGACGGTCTGCCGCGTCACCTTGCCGATGATCTCGCTGCGGCCGATCCGCACGCCGTGCAGGTCCGAGTAGCGGACGGTTGTCGCCTTGCCGTCTTTCTCGATCCGGACGTTGATCGCCGCCTTCGGATTGCGATGGGGCGAACCTTGCTCGACCAGCCGGACCAAATCGCTAAACGCGATTTCCAATCGGCCCTTGACCGGCCAGAAACCCACGACCAAAAGCGTGACCACCGCCGCGGCGACCAGATACCAAACCAAGTTATTGGCCGGCGTGGTCGGCGTTTTCTTGACGGGATCCTGTTCCGGCTGTTTTTCTTCTTGGTCCATCGAGATCAACCTTTTTCCCGTGTCTTGTTTGTCAGAGCGTAGCCCGTAGGTCAGGCTGTGCCTGACACCCACCAGCCGCAAGAGGGCTGTTCTGTTTCTGTTCTGTTCCTTGTCAGGCACAGCCTGACCTACGTTTCCGGTCCTTTGTCAATGATATGACGCACGGCCCGTCGTGGCAGGGCGTTTTTTCGGATGGATCATCGCGTTTACCCTGTTTCACCGCGAGCCGCGCGTGAATAACCGGTTGCTCCGTTACGAGCCCTTCCCCCGCCCGTGGTGTTTTTCGACGCCACCTCGGGTTGCTCTGTAGCCAACTCCTTATAGAATAAGGGGTTTCGGCGGCTGCGCGGCGATCGTAGGTCAGGCTGTGCCTGACATGAGGCAAGCATGCGGTTTCGATTGTCAGGCACAGCCTGACCTACCTCCTAGCAATACTGTTTTGACCGTCAGGCACAGCCTGACCTACATGTTCCAACATGACCACCCGACCAAAACAGATTGCCCTGCTCGGCTCGACCGGGAGTATTGGTCGGAGCACGTTGGAGGTCGTCGCGGGCTCGGGCGGACGGTTGACGGCGGCGGCTCTTTCGGCCCATTCGAACGCCGATCTTCTGGCCCGGCAGGCGGCCGAGTTCCGGCCCCGGTGGATCGTCCTGACCGATCAGGCGGCGGCCGAATCTCGAAATTGGTCCGATTTGCCCAAGGAAACCGAGTTGCTCGTCGGGCCCGAGGGCGTCGAGCGGATCGCGGCCGATCCGGCGATCGATGTGGTCGTTTCGGCCATTGTCGGCAGCGCAGGCCTCTTGGGGACTTGGGCCGCGTTGAAGGCCGGCAAGCGAGTCGCTCTGGCAAATAAGGAAAGCCTGGTTATTGGCGGGTTTTTGTTAACCCAGTTAGCCCGGGACCACGGCGCCGAAATCATCCCGGTCGACAGCGAGCACAGCGCCGTGTTTCAGGCCCTGCAAGCCGGCCGGCGCGACGAGGTTCGGCGGGTGATTTTGACGGCCAGCGGCGGGCCGTTCCGCAACCACACGGCCGGGCAACTGGCTGATGTGACCGTGGCCCAGGCCCTGGCCCACCCCACCTGGGAGATGGGCCCTAAGATTACCGTCGACTCGGCCACGATGATGAACAAAGCCCTGGAGATCGTCGAGGCCCGGTGGCTGTTCGACCTAAATCCCGACCAAATTGGGGTAGTTATTCACCCACAATCGGTCGTTCATTCGATCGTAGAGTATAGGGACGGCTCGATGATCGCCCAGCTTAGCCCGCCCGACATGAAGGTGCCGATCCAATATGCGTTGGACTGGCCCGAACGCTATGATGGGGTGGCGGCGCGACTGGACTGGAGCGAGGGTCTGCATTTGGACTTTGAACCGGCCGACGGCGAACGTTTCGCCGCGTTGGATCTGGGGCTTGAAGTGGCCCGGCGCGGAGGAACCGCCGGGGCCGTGTTGAGCGGGGCCAACGAGGCGGCGGTAGCGGCGTTTTTGGACGGGCGGTTGCGTTTCGACCGGATCGTGCCGACCGTCCGCGCGGTATTGGAAAACCATGATTTTGATCCCAACCCCGACCTGGACCGGTTGTTCGCGTCGGATCGTTGGGCTCGACAGGAGGTAGAACGTTGGATTGGTGCTTGATTGGTGCCGGCTGGTTGGAATGGTCGACGTGGTCGTGGATCGTCAGTCCCAGTTCGTGGCTGGAGATTTTGCTGGTGGCCCTTGGACTGGGCACGGTGATTTTCGTCCACGAGTTGGGCCATTTCCTGGTGGCCAAGCTCTGCGGCGTGAAGTGCGAGAAGTTTTACCTGGGGTTTGACATCGCCGGGTGGAAGATTTGCAGCTTCCGTTGGGGCGAAACCGAATACGGCATCGGCGCGATCCCGCTGGGCGGCTACGTCAAAATGCTCGGCCAGGAAGACAACCCGGCCCGGCTCAAGGAAGAACTCGAACGGGCCAAGGCGGCCCAAGCCGCCGGGAGCGACGCCGCAAAGAAACCGTCAAAAGAAGACACCCAGCCGATCGATGTGGCGGCGGTGCGCGCCGCGCTGTACGACCCGAGGAGCTACCTGGCCAAGAGCGTTCCGAAGCGGATGGCAATCATCTCGGCCGGCGTGATTATGAACCTGATCTTTGCGTTTTTTGCCGCCGTGGTGGCTTATTCGATCGGGGTTGACCAGAAATGCTGCGAGATCGGCTTGCTCCAGCCGGGCGATCCGGCGTGGCAGGCCGACCTGCGGCCCGGCGACCGCATGGTCGAGATCAACGGCCGGCCCACGTATCGCTTCGAGGATCTGTTTGCTCGCGTGCCGCTGAGCGCGAAGGGCGACGGCGTCACGATGCGCGTCGAGCGACCGGGCCAGACCGAACCGATCGAATTGGAGCTGCATCCCAATCGCAACAACCTGATTCCCGTGATCGGCGTTACCTCCGCGCACACCACGTCGTTGCTCAAGTCAAGCAGTTGGCTGGGTCAGGACGAATTAAAACCCTACTTGGC
>DATECS010000439.1:0-3304 GCA_035286785.1 Thermoguttaceae bacterium
CAAACCACGTTTCGCCAAGCAGTACACTGCCGGTCCGCGGTTTGCATCGCCCCACCAAGAACCAACCATCCACCTTGCCTCAACCCCGGCCAGATGTAAAAAACCACGAAAAATCGGCCCTTTCTCAACCCAACCCAAAAATCAACCCTGTATTTGCCCAACTCAAAACCGCAACCTATGTTTCCTAGGCGATGCGTCACTTTCTGATAGGGCATGAAGGGAGGGCAGAAACATGGGCGGGCTCGAAAACCCGGTCACTGAGGCCCCGCGAACGTCGGCTCCCGAAATCACGGAACGCCGCGGTGGGCCACGCTATCCGGTCAAGAAAGATTCCAACGTCTGGTTCTCCACCCCCATGCGCGGCGCGCAACGCGGATGGCTCGAAGACATCGCCCTGGAAGGCCTCTGCATCCGAGCGATGAACACGGCCGGCCTTGCCGTCGGACAACAGGTCGTCGTGGGCATCGACGAGTGGATGCTCTCCGCCAAAATCGCCAACATCGTCGCCGGCGACAAAACAGACTTCCGCCTCGGCATGGAATGGATCCATCCGGAATCGACCGGCGTGGCCGAACTGGTCGACGCCCATCGGCCCAAATAGCAAAAGCCCCGTCACGCGGCGCGGACGGATTCACGCGCCCTGCAACGTGCGGGTCCGACGCGATCGGCGCTCGGCGCGGAGCCGGGCCCGCCGCTTGGTTTCACTCGGTTTCTCGTAATACTCGCGGCGCCGCATTTCCTTCTTCAGCCCGCTTCGCTCGACCAGCTTGCGAAAGCGACGCACCGCCTCTTGAACAGACTCCTTCTCGCGCAACGTCAATTTGACCACTCAGTACTCCTCTACCTTTCGATGCTCCAGGTTCTGATTTGATACAAATAACGGGCTCAAGCCGCTCAAATGGACGGAGCCATGTATTCTAGTGGCGCCGGCCGAGCCTGTCCACCGTTGTTCCTACACAAGGCCCTGTTTTTCCGCAAGAAACCCCCCCGCTTTCGTCCCCGTCCCACGCAGTACTCCTACTCTTTCGGCTGGGGATGCCCAAACCATTGAGGGTTTCTCCATTTTAAACAAGCCTAAAACCCTTCGCATCTTGCCTTTAGGAAAAATACCGTACCGACGGAACTGATCGTGGTTCGACCCTCTGGCCGATCTCACTAAGGGAAGCCTGGCCCACCCTAACCGCCTTCCGCCTTCGGTCCCATCGCCGTCGAGACGCCTCGTCGCCGGGACCACGTTCAGAAGGCTATCCGAAAACGGGACTGGCTCCCGGATGTTGTGGGTTAAGTATTTCATAACCGCTAGAGGTAGGGTGCCCGTCCCCGTTTTCGATAGCCTTTCAGAACCGGCTCTTGGAGATTGCCCCGTGGAAGCAGCTTGTGAGCGAGACCGCCTCCTTGCCGACCTCGAATTCATGCAAAACGACCTGCTCGTCCGACTCGACGACCTGGATCATCGGGTCAGCCAGGCCCTGAAGCAGTGGACCGCCGTCCGTCAGGCCGAGTTGACCCCCGGCGCCGTCAGTCCCGCCGGTCCAGGTGCCCCGACTTGCTGATCGCCCGCCACAACCGCAGACCCAGCGCGAGACTGAACCCGCAGGCAATCGCCCCGGGCGCCGAAAGTCCTCCCATGACGGGCGGAATCTTGTGCGCAAGCATCAACGCCGATCCCACGAACAGCGCGCTGGCCAGCATCCCCAGCACCAGCCGGTTGACCGACGGCTCCAGTCCCCGGTGGTCGAGATGCACGTCGAATTTGCCCGTCTCGACCTGCTGAAGGATATCGACGATTCCGCTGGGCAACACTTCGATCAGGTGCTCCACCTCGCCGTAGAACCGTCGCAGCTTGCGCCACTGCCGGCCCGGCGAAAGCTGACGCCGAATCAGTTTCGTCTGATACGGCTTCATCACTTCTAATAAATTGAACGTGGGGCTCAACAGCCGCGCCGTCCCTTCCAGCGTGATGAGCACCTTGATGAGCATCGCCACCCGGGCCGGCAGCATGATCTCATACCGCCGGATGATCTCGGTCATCTCGACCAACGCCCCGCTCAGGTCGAATTGGTCCAGTTCCATACTGCCGTAGTGCGACACGAAATCGGCCACGTCGATGCCCAGCGCCGCGCGGTCCAACTCCGGCGGCGCCGAACCAAGCCGCGTGATCACCGACGTCAGATGCTCCGCGTCGCGGTTCGTGATCGCCAGCAGCATCTCAACAAACCCCTCCTGCATCCGCTCCGTCATCCGCCCGACCATCCCGTAGTCGAGCAACCCGAACACGTTGCCGTCCAACAACACGATATTTCCCGGGTGCGGATCGGCGTGATACAGCCCGTTGCAGAAGATCATTTCCAGGTAGATATTGGCCCCGCGCCGCGCAAGCTCCTTCGTGTCGAACCCCGCGGCGCGAATCCGCTCGGCGTCCGAAACCGGCACGCCTTCGATCCGCTCCATCGTCAATACGCGGCTGGTCGACAACTCGGGATACGCCCGCGGAATCCGAATCG
Organism: Thermoguttaceae bacterium; assembly: GCA_035286785.1. Taxonomy (GTDB): domain Bacteria; phylum Planctomycetota; class Planctomycetia; order Pirellulales; family Thermoguttaceae; genus UBA11386. Next base: position 2,505 of record DATECS010000439.1, read on the forward strand.
TCGCGTTGCCCTCGAAATCCCGGGCAAACTCGTTCATGTTGCGCATCTCGCGGCGGAAATCGAGCTCCCCCCGCATCGTCCGCTGGAATTCGGCCGCCGTCGCACGAGGGCGATAGTTATGAAACTCGGGCAGCCGCTCGGCCAACATCGCCAGCCCGGCCAGAATGTCCAGGTCCACGGCCACCTTCCGCTCGATGCCCGTCCGCTGCACCTTCACCACGACCGCCTCACCCGACGGGAGCCGCGCCCGATGCACCTGACCGATCGACGCGGAGGCCATCGGCCGGTCCTCGAACTCCGCGAAAAGCTCCCCGATCGGACGGCCCAATTCGCTTTCGACCAGTGCCCGAGCCACCTCCGGCGGATCGGCCGGCACGTCCGTCTGCAACTGCTCCAACTCGCCGGCCATCTCCACGCCGACCAGGTCGGGCCGCGTACTGAGCACTTGGCCCAACTTGATGAACGTCGGCCCCAACTCCAACAACGCCAGCCGGACCCGGGTCTCCCAGCTATGCCGCGCAATGGCCTGCCCGTCGGTCGCCTTGAGCAGATCCTTGGCGAACTCCGGCCCCACCCGGCCAATCCAATTGGCTAGCCCATACTTGCTCAACACGGCGAGAATTTCCCGCCAGCGATTCAAGTTGCGGTAGAGCTGAGGGATGGCACTGATTTTCATGTGATGGGGTTTTCCCGGGGACATGTATTGTTCTCACTTCTAGCGTACCTTTGTCAGTACGCACTTGCCAGCACTGTGGCCTTTTCAGAGGTCTATCGCGTACAGGAAACCACGGAAACCCCTT
>DATECS010000440.1:0-17780 GCA_035286785.1 Thermoguttaceae bacterium
CGGCCGCGGTGGTCAAGCCGAGACCGTTGCCGATCTTGGCGGTCGCCGCGACGGGCCGTCGGAAAACGTCCGGCTGGCAGGCTTCGAAGGACGACGTGTCGTCATAACCAAATCCGACGACTTCCATGCTTGCGCGCGGCAGTTCCATGAGGAAGGAGCTGGGAATCGTCTGGCCGCGCCGCCCGCGGTAATCGCGGTCCTGGGCCAGGCTGATCTGGAGTTCCTCTTGCGCGCGGGTGATGCCGACGAACATCAGCCGGCGTTCTTCTTCGAGTTGCTCGGGCCGTTCGCGGCTTCGTTCGTGGGGCAATAGGCCCTCTTCGGCGGCGACGATGAACACGGCCGGAAATTCCAGGCCCTTCGAGGCGTGCAGCGTCATAAGCGTTACGCGGTCGGCCTCGCCTTCCCAGTCGTCGGTGTCGTTGACCAGCGCGGTTTCTTCGAGAAACGCTTCAAGACCGCCGCCGCTGGGATGCCGTTCGTCGAAATCCCGTCCGACCGAGAGCAATTCGTCGATGTTGGCCAGACGTTGCTGGTCCTCCTCCATGTCGGATTGTTCCCATTGGGCGCGGCAGCCGGACTCCGCCAGCACATGGCCCAGCAATTCCTCGATCGGCGCCGCGGACAGTGGGACTAACCGATCGAACAGGGCGACGAAGCCGCCGATCGACTTCGCGCCACGGCCCGAGATGACCTTGCCCGAGGGGGCATTGCGGGCCGCTTCAAGCAGCGTCATGCCCTGGCGACGGGCATGGTCGGCCAATCGCTCCAGGGTCGTTTTGCCGATGCCCCGTGCCGGCGTGTTGATCACGCGCAACAAAGCCATGTCGTTCGCCGGATTGGCGATCAATTGAAGATAGGCCACGACGTCCTTGATTTCCTTGCGGGCGAAAAATTCGAGTCCGTGGATCATTTGAAACGCGATGTTGCGTTCGGCCAGGGCTCGCTCGAACGGAACCGACAAGGCGTTGACGCGATAGAAAATGGCGCAATCGCGGGCCCGACGGCGACCGGATTGGATTTGTTCGGCGATCCGGGCGACAACCCCGGCGGCCTCGTCCTTATGAGTGTTGTATCGGACGAGGCGAACGGCGGCGCCGTCATCGTTTTCGGTGTAGAGATCCTTGGGCTTGCGGCGGAGGTTGTGCGAGATCAACTCGGCGGCCGCCTCAAGGATGCGTTTGGTGCTGCGGTAGTTGCGTTCGAGGCGAACCACGCGGACGTTGGGAAAATCGCGGTCGAAATCGAGGATGTTGCGCAGATTCGCGCCGCGCCAGCCGTAGATCGCCTGGTCCGGGTCGCCGGTCACGGCCAGGTTGGGATGATCGACCGACAGGGCGCGGACGATCGTGTATTGAGCCAGATTGGTGTCCTGGTACTCGTCCACGAGGATGTAGCGAAAACGCTCGTCGAGCCGCTGGCGAATTTCTGGGTTTTCACGGAGCAACGTGGTGACGTGCATCAGCAGGTCGTCGAAGTCGACCGCGTTGCACTTGGCCAGGAGTTCCTGATAGGCCGGATAGGCTTGCTCGACGATGCCGCCCAAAAAGTTACCCGACTGGGCCCGGTATTGGTCGGGCCCGATCAGATTGTTTTTCGCCCAGCTTATGGCCGAGGCGATGGTCTCGGGCGGAGCGGTCGAGCGGTCGAGATGGTGCTGGGCGAGCACTCTTCTCAGAGTTTTGCGGCTATCGTCCGTGTCGTATATTGTGTAATTTTCCTGAATGCCCACAATTGTCGCATATTGCCTCAGCAGCCGTGCGCAAAAGCGATGGAAGGTGCTGACCCAGACGGATTCGTCCGGAACAAGGCGGCCGAGTCGGGACTTCATCTCGTCGGCCGCCTTGTTCGTAAAGGTCAATGCGAGGACTTCGCCTGCTCGTATCCCCTGGGCGAGAAGATAAGCGACGCGATGGGTAACAACCCGCGTTTTTCCGCTGCCCGGCCCGGCCAAAACCAACAGCGGCCCCTCGACATGGCAGACGGCGTCGCGTTGTGCGGGAGTGAGTCCGTCGAGCAGATGATTCAAGTGACAATCCTCAAGAGCGGCCGTATGAAATCAGGTAGGGTGGGCACCGCCCACCATTGGATGTCTCGTTCTTTGGTGGGCGGTGCCCACCCTACGGCTCTGTTCGTCGTTTTCGCCCCACCAGTGCCAGGCCCTACGGATGGTGGGGCGATCGAAGCTCGGCCAGGTTGATTGGGTTTGGATCCATTTTCGCTCGCATCGATCGCCCCACCCTATGGGTAAACCATGAAGTATACGGACCGTGGGCCGGTTGTGCGAGTGTCCTGGGGAGGGGTGGGCTCCCACACGACGTTTTCGACCGCTTACGAGAAACTCTGTCGAATGTACTGTCCGCGCCCCCTACTTTGCCTTCGGAAAATCTGTTATATTGCCGCCTTGTTGAGGTCCGGAACCGGGATCCGTCGGGTCTCGGGCGGACGGTAAATTCAGGAACGGAAACTATTGGGAGGGACCCCCGATGGCGGTGACACGCATTCCGATCAACACAAAGGGCAACGAGGAGGACGATCTTCGCTCCAAACTCGATATGAGTACGGCGGAGATCGGACTTTCGGTTCGCACGACCAACTGCCTCGAGGAACGAGGCATCTTCACGGTCCAGGACTTGTTGAATTGCAGCCGAGAGGATCTGCTGGCCATTTCCAATTTCGGCGAAAAGACCCTGGAGGAAGTTTACAAGGCCTTGGAAGGAATCGACTTCTACCGAGGGTCTCGCCGGCCCGAGTGACGCACCCGGCGCCGGCGCATCGGCGGACATCGGTGGAGAACGCGGATTGAGTCGCAGCTTCCGAATTTACCAGAAGAAGCGAGGAAATCGCCGCACGGGCTCGGGCTCGCTGGCCAAGCTGGGCGAAGCGATCTTCTTCGGGGTGTTCTTCCTCGCCGGTTGCGCCGGGCTGGTCACGATGGTGGCCACGCTCGTTCTGCCTGAATGGCGAGTCAACAATGAATTCGTCGAGACGACGTGCGTCGTTCGCGGCAAACTGCTGGCGGTCGAACGGCGCGACGACGCCGTCGTGTATCGCCCGCTGATCGCCATCGACTATCGCGTCAACGGAAAACCCTGTTCCGCGAAAACCTACGACGTCTGCGGCAGCGACTCGTCGGACCGCGAAACGCAACAGGCGGTGATCGACCGGTTCGACGTCGGCAAAAAATACCCCTGCTGGTATGATCCCCGCGATCCGGCTACCGTGGTCCTTGTGCGAGGCTATCGCTGGATGACGGGACTGCTGCTCGTTATCCCCCTCTCGCTGATGCTCATCGGAGGCGGCGGGTTTCTCTATCGCGCATGGCACTGGGGTAAGTCGGCCGAGCATCGCGCGGCCATCGGCGCCGGCCCCAATCTATTGCGCGGCGCCGGCGCCGGCGGGCACGACCCCTTTCCCACCGTCCCGCCCCCCGGCAACATGACCAATAGCCCGGGCACGACGCTTCGGTTTCGGCTGCCGATTCACCGGTCGGCGACGGCGGGACTTTTCGGGCTCGCGGTCGTCTGCGTCTTCTGGAACGTGGTGATGGCCTTCCTGACGCTGGATGTCGTCAACCGTTTCCTGAAGGGAACCCCCAATTGGATCGAGACCGGCGTCGTCGCGCCGCTGGCCTTGGCCGGCTTGGCGTTGGTTTACGTGTTCTTTCGCCAGTTGCTGATCGCCACCGGCATCGGACCTACCTTGGTCGAAATCTCCGATCTGCCGCTTTATCCGGGCGGAACGTACGACCTGTTCGCGTCGCAGGCCGGCCGCTTGCGGCTGCGGTCGATCGAGTTGTCGCTGGTCGCAACCGAAGAAGTGCGATATCGCCAGGGCACCGACACCCGGACCGAGACCCGCTGCGTGCATCGCGAGTCGTTGTCTCGCCGCGAAAACGTCGAAATTCGCGGCGGCAATCCGTTGGAATTGCGATGTTCGCTCGAAGTGCCCCGGGGAATCATGCACTCGTTCCAATCGCGGAACAACTCATTGAGCTGGAGCCTGGTCGTCGAGGGCAAGGCCGCCGGTTGGCCCGATTATCGTCGGGCGTTTTCCATCGTCATTTTTCCCGACGGTTCGGAGAACCACGCGCCATGAACGAGCCGCTGGTCAACATTCGTTTCGACGGCAATGGACGGGCCTACGCGCCGGGCGAGATCCTCTCGGGCGAATACCGGCTCGAATCGTTCACGTTCGGCCACGTCCGCTCGATCGAAATCTCGGTGCTGTGGTACACCGAGGGAAAAGGCGACGAGGACATGGCGGTCCACGAGTTCCAACGGCTCTCGGCCGACAACGGTGATTGGATCGACCCCAGCCGCCCGGGACGATTCAGCGTCGTCCTGCCGAACAGCCCCTTGAGCTACGACGGCGCCATCCTGAAAATCCGCTGGTGCGTTCGGGTGCGCGTCTTTCCCCGCAAAGGGAAGCAGGTCGTCGGTCAGCGGGTCTTCACGCTCGGCACGGTTCAGCCCGTCGAATCGGTGACGCCGTGAACGCCTCTCCTTCAGCCGCCGACGGGGGTAATCCATTTTCGACGCGCTACGTGCGGCCCGGGGCAATTCCGTATCTCTTTCCACCGGGCGAAAACGTTTCGAGCGTGGTGGGCCGTCTGGCGGCGAACGGCTGGCGGGGCCAGATCGTGGGACCGCACGGCGCCGGTAAATCGACGTTGCTGGCCGCAATGCTGCCGGCGATCGAAGCGACCGGAAGGCTGGTGGTGCTTGTCGAGTTGCACGACGGGGAACGTCGATTGCCCGAATTAAAAAAGGAGACATTCTACTTTTTTGAAAAAGTAGAATGTCCCCTTTTTTCAAGGGTGCTGGTGATCGACGGATACGAACAATTGCCCTGGTGGCGACGGTGGTGCTTGAAGCGGCAATGTCGGCGACGGGGCATGGGATTGCTCGTCACGTCGCACCATTCGGTCGGGTTGCCGCTGGTATTCCGCGTCGAGGTGGACGCGGAGTCGGCACGTCGCGTCGTTGCGAAGTTGCTCGCCGGACGGCCGATAATCCTTACGGAACAGGACGTCGATCGTTCCCTTGCGCGTCACGGCCGGAATCTTCGCGAGACCCTCTTCGAACTTTACGATCTCTTCGAGCAACGGTCCAAGTGAGTCTCATTCGTGGGGGTGTGATTGGCGAATGGGGACACCGCCGCGCCATGCACGCATGGGTGGCGGGCGGATTGGTTTTCAACTCGCGGGCATGCGCAACATGGTGGCGTACGATATCACCCCGCGGTAAAATACTCCCATCGCCCCCCTCCCCGTGTTGAATGAAAAAAGGAGACCGTGATGCACCGGGTTTTGACGCTTGGTTGTCTTCTAGGCGTGACCTTGGCGTTCGCTTCGCTCGCCGAGCAAGACGCCACCGCCAAATCGCCCGGCGGTAAGGCTACCGTGAAAAACTCACGGATTCGGGTCGAGTTCGATCTCGGCCGCGGGACGTATGATGCGATCGATCTCCGGAACCCGACCCGCGGGTTTCGCGATGCGTTCTTTCAAATCGGCGAATGGTCGTCGTCCCAAGCGGGTCTGACGCGGCGGGCGACGATTCGGCCCCTCGTCGATTCGCTTGGCAAGGGGGAATCGCTCTCGGTCGAGTGCCGCGGCGAAGGACGTCCAACCCTGCTGCTGGAAATTTCACTCCACGACAATGAAAGCTACCTCGTGCTTCGCGCGGGAATCGAGAACGTCGCCGGCAAACCAGTGCGGATCAAGAATTTACAGCCACTCGCCTTTGCCCGGGCGTTTCCCGAGGTCCGCGAAATGCATCGCGCCAAAACGCTCAACGGCGAAGGCGGCGGGCGGGACACGTCGGTGCATAACGGCTTTGCGCGACTCAGCTCGAACAACGTTCTGGCCACCTTCCGCGACGGCGCCCAACGGCGGAGCGTCGTGATTGGCGGGTTGACCTATCACGATTGGATGAAATCGGCCGGCGCGTGGCCCACCTCGGAAATTCCCTCGCTCAACGCAATGCGGCGGAGAGAACTGGCCCAGCGTATCGCCGCGGCGGGCGGGACGCTGTCGGCCTATCTCGATTGCGGTTCGAGGAGTGTGGCAGGAACCGCGGCCGGCCCGCGGCTTCGCGTCGCGCGGGGCAAGCCGTACGATTTCGCGAGCGTTTTCGCCGCCCCCTGCTACAACACGGTCGCCTTCGACGCGAAGCAAGTCGAGATCGACACGACGGGCCTCGATCCGAACAAGCATTATTCGATCGGTTTTTCCTGGTGGGACTACACGTTCGACGGCCGAGTTCAGTCGGTCTATCTCGCGTCGGACGGCAACGGTCACGCGAGTGTCCCACTTTTGGAAAAGGCCTCGCTCCCGGCCTACGCAATGGTCCGCGAGCAATTGCCGGTCGAGAAGACCTACGCCGTGGCGCCGTCGCTTTACGCAAACGGAAAGTCGAAGATTCTTTTCCAGTTCGATTCCGCGCGGCTGCCCGGCTCGAACGCGGTGGTGAGTGACGTGTGGTTGGTCGAGGGACCGGTGGATTTGGCCGCGAAAATGGTTTCGTCGGACCTGCGGATTCCCGACAAAACCGAAAAAGAGCTTTATCTTCACGCACGGGCCGACGATCCCGTCGGACGGCGGGTGGACCCCGGCGAACGTTATCTGCCCGACGACCGGTTTTACGTCGATCTCTCGACGGACGATCCGTTCGAGGCGGCGGAAAAATATGGTCTGGCCGTCCGGACGGCGCAGCAGGCCGCGCCCAATCCCTACACGTTTCCCACGATTTGCTCGTGGTACGCGGGCGTGACCTTCGAGCCCGGCGCGCAGAACCACCCGGAAAAAAGCCACTATGGCATCGCCACTACGTCGGGCCACGTCGCCGAGATGGATTTCATCCACACGACGGGGTTCCTTAACTATTCAACGGTCGCGCTGCGTCTGGTGCCCGACAACTACACCCCGAACAATCCGCAGGGATGGTGGGACGACCGGCACTGGCAAGAACAGGGTTTTTACACGAAACCCTACGAGACGTCGGAGAAATGGGGTCGCGCGGTGCGGGAGCGCGGCGGTTTGGCGATTACGTATTTCCAGTCGGACCGCGTGTCGGCCGATTTCCGCCAGACACATCCCGAGATGCTTCTGTCGGGCCATCGCACGCTCGATTACACGAAGCCCGAAGTCCAGCGCCACATGGCGGCCGTCTACGCCGCGCTGCGCGGCAACGTGTCGGGCATGATGTTCGACTATTGCGACGAGTTCTGGTGTTTCAATCTCGCGCCCGGTGGATTTTACGACGCTCGGGCGACGGCCGCCTCGGTCTATCGGCTCATGTTCCAGTTGGCCAAGACGGGACTCGGCCCACGCTCGTGGATCCACGAGCGGCCCGTTTACAATCCGGGCTCGGACGCGGCCGTGGGGCTTATCGACTCGCAACGCACCTCCGGCGACACGGCGGCCATTTCGCCGGGGCTCATCGCGCGGAGCGGGTTGCGGTGGTATAAGAATCGAGTGCTGTTCGCCTATGACATGGACAGCAAGAGTCTGTTGGACGCGTGGAAACAGACGTCGCCTGGAAGCACCGACCGCGACGGCCGGCGGATGATGTTGACCATGTCCTACGTGACGGCCAGCCGGTTGCTCATGGCCACCTCGTTCCGCGATCTGTCGCGCGAGGCGATTCATGACCTGTCGCGAGTCTTTCCGTTCCATTCGGAACCGAAGAGCGCGCGGCCGCTGGACGCTTTCACGACAGCCGGGCCGCCGACCGTTTACGACTTTGCCGTGACGCCCGACTGGCGCCAGCTCACGCTGTTGAATACGGACGGGGTCCGCGAGACTACGTTGACGGTCGCCTTGAGCGGCGAGCAGGCGGACGGCGCGATGGGGCTCGATCCCAAGGCGGAGTATTACGTGTATGACTTCTGGAACGACACGTTTGTCGGCCGCGTCGCCGGCGGCGGCAAGCTACGGCAGACCCTCCGGCCGGGCGAGGCGCGGATGCTGTCGGTCCACCGGGTCGAGCCGCGTCCGCAATTTCTCTCGACCAACCGGCACGTCATGCAGGGCTACCTGGACATGGTCGCCCGCCCGCAGTGGGACGCGGACAATCGCGAGCTGCGCGGCACGTCGAAAATCGTCGGCAGCGAGCCGTATCAGGTGATTCTGGCCGCCAACGGGCACCAAGCCGTCACCGCGTGGACCGATGGGACCGAGGCGCAAGTTGAGTCAATCGCCGGTCATAAGGGTCTTCTGCGGTTGACGATCGAGAGCCGCGAGAACGCGGACGTGACGTGGACGGTGGAATTCACAGGGCCGTGAGTGGCGCGGTGAAACGAGTTTGTTTAGTCATTAACACAACGGAAGGACCATTGAATCATGAGCGACGATCAAACATTCCTTCTCCGTTGTCTGGGCGACGACGACGTGCCCGAGTATGCGCGGATGCTCCACGCTTCGTTCAACGCCTGGTACTGGGAACACGGGTGGGGCAAGGACTATTTCACGTGCAGCCCCGAGGAGACGGCCATCTTCCATGAGATGTATAACGACCTGACGCCCGGGTGCAGCGTGGCGGCGTTCCACAAGGGAACCAGCCGGATTGCGGGCGCCTGTTTCTATCACCCTCGGCCGCATCATGTCTCGCTTGGCATCATGAGCGTGCATCCCGAGTTCGGCGGGCAGGGCGTCGGGCGGTCGTTGGTCGATTCGATCCTCCGGTACACGCGGGAGAACGGCTACCCTTCATGCCGGTTGGTCGGCAGCGCGATCAACATGAATTCGTTTTCGCTCTACAACCGCTCGGGGTTCGTGCCGAGGGGCGTCTTTCATGACATGGTCGTCTCGGCCGACGGCGACACGCACGCCGGCACGCACGTTCCGAAGGAGGATTGCGTCAGGGACGCGGTGATCGGCGACGTCGCGGCCATGGGCGAGTTGGAAATGGAGCTTAGCGCGATCCGCCGCGACCTCGACTACCGCTACGCGATCGACAACCCGAGGAAAGTGCTGCACGCCTCGGTTTATGAAAACGATCAGCACGGGATCGACGGTTTCATGATCTCCGTTCGCCATCCCGCGTTGTCGATGATCGGCCCATGCGTCGCCCGCTGCGAGCGGACCGCTTTGGCCCTGGTGGCGAAGGAGTTGCCGCGGTTCCAGGGGACGGCGGCGCTATTACTCGTTCCCGCGGACAAGCGGCAAATGGTCGAGCGGCTCTACGCTTGGGGCGCGAGGAACGTGGAGACGCATCTCCAGCAGGTCTGGGGAGAATTTCAGCCCAGCCGAGGCGTGAACATGCCTGGTTTTCTACCGGAGACGGGTTAAGAACGTGTTTTGAAATTGATTTTCGGCACATTACGGGTGGCATGGCCTCGCTTGCGTGGCCATGCCACCCGACTCGAAAGCCGCGAGAACGCCGATGTCGATTGGACGGTGCGATACACGCCGAAATAGCCGACGAAATGTTGCTCTAAAAAAACAATCCGAGCCGCGACCGTTAGGGAGCGGTGGCACGTCATGCAAGTTGCCACCGCTTCCTAACGGTCGCGGCTCGGTAAATTTTCATCGGTCGATCAGTCGTCGCGGCGAATTTCTTCGAGCAGGCGGCCCTGGTCGTCCAACAACCGCACGACGATCGACGGCGGGGCGTTGAACGTGTGCGTCGCGCAGCCGTGGCACGGATCGTAGGCACGAAACGCCATTTCGATCTTGTTCAGGATGCCGTCGTCCACTTTGCCTTTCTTGATCAGGCCGCGGGCCGCGCGATCGACCGACATGGCGATACGCGCGGCGTTGTTCTGCGTGGCCACGATCAGGTTGGCCGAGGTGATGATGCCTCGCGGATCGGTCTTGTAGTGGTGAAACAGGGTGCCGCGGGGCGCCTCGACCACGCCGACGCCCTCGACGGGCGTCTCGGTCGGAATGTTGCGGATCTTGTCGCTGACCAGCACGGGATCCTTGGCAATGGCCAGCATCGTTTCGGCGGCCTGGAGCATTTCGACCAGCCGTGCCCAGTGGGTCGCCAGCGTGTGATGCACGGGCTTGCCGCCGAGCGTGGCGAAGTATTGCTCGTAGGCCTCTTGCGCGGCGGGCGTGGCCATGCCGTCGGCCACGTTGAGCCGGGCCAGGGGCGCGACGGCGTAAACGCCGCTATCACGTCCTTCTTCAAAGCCCTTCCAGCCGACCTTCTTCAAGTAGCAGAACTTGATGTAGCTCCACGGCTCGACATGCTCGGCGACGTGCTTCATGTAGTCGCCGGTCGGGAATTTGAGGAATTCCTTGCCGTCGGGATCCACGACGCGGAGCTTGCCGTCGTAGAAGTTCACCTTGTTGTTGTCGTCGACCAGACCCATGTAGTAGGTGCGATGGGTGTAGGCGTCGGAGGTGATCAGGCCGACGTACTCCGAGTTGGAGAGCACCACGTCGCTGAAGATTTTCAACGTGAACTTCGCGAATTCGACCGCCTGCTTGGACACCTCGACGATGCGTTTCTGGTCGTCGGGTTTGATGGCCTTGGCCACGCCGCCGGGCAACCCGAGCACGGGATGGATCACCTTGCCGCCGGCCAGCGAAATAATCTCGCGGGCCGCCTTGCGCATGGCGATCACCTGGCCGGCGATTTCAAGGCCCACCTTGCCGATCACGCCGAGGATGTTGCGTTCGGCCTTCGGGGCGTCGGGGCCCACGACGAAGTCCGGTCCGCCCAGGAAGTAGAAATGCAGGGCGTGGTCTTCAAAGAAGAAGGTGTTGTAAACCAACTCGCGGATGGCCTTGCCGGTCGGGGCGACCTGGACCTTGTAGAGGTCGTCCAGCGCCTTGGTCGCGGCCATGTGATGGGCCGTCGGACAAACGCCGCAGATGCGCGAGGTGATCTGGGGCATGTCCTCGGCCGGACGGCCCTCGGCGAATTTCTCGAAACCTCGTAGCTCCGGAATCTGAAGATAGGCGCGCTCGACGTCGCCCTGGTCGTTCAAAATGATGTCGATCTTGCCGTGGCCTTCCAGCCGCGTGATCGGGTCGATTACCACATGGCGACTCATGGTTATTTCTCTCCTTTATTGCCGTCTTCAATGCGCCGGAAAAGCGTCGAGTAGGGCAGGCTGTAGCGATAAAACGTGCCGGCCGGGTCGGGAATTTGCTCCATCATCGCGGCGATCTCCTTGCCGTCGTTGCTCGCGGCGATCGACGCGGTGGCCGTCAAACAGGCGGCTCCATAGTCCCGAACACGGCTGACCGAACCGAGGCAGCCCGTGCAGGGCATGTTGCCGTCGATACAAGCGTGGTCGCAGCCGCAACGAGTGGCCGGGCCCAGGCAAACCAGCCCCTGAGCCAGGAAACATTTTTCGGGATCGATCAAAATCTGGTGCGGACGCTTGTACTCCTTGAGGAAGGGTTCGTCCGGCTTGGTGTCGATCCGCGGGCAGTCGTGGCACTGGGCCAGATCGGGGGCGAGCACCGTGCCGCGCGGCGGCAGATTGCCGCCGACGATGGCCATGACCGCGTCGACGATGAGCTTGACCGGCGGGGGGCAGCCGGGCAGATAGTAATCGACCTGGATGACCTGATCCATCGACTTGACCGAAGCGTCCAGCGTCGGCAGTTCCAGGTCGCCCTCGGGCCGTTTGGTGTGCGTTTGCGGCCGGGTGCCTTCGGGATTCACGTTGGTGAACACGCCGTCGCCGTAGCTCGATTGGAGAATCGAATCCAGCGTATACAGATTCGCCAGGCCCGGGATGCCGCCCGTGTGCGAGCAACTGCCGAAGGCCACGACCAGACCGGCCTTGCGCCGACAGAGTTCGGCCATTTCGCGTTGTTCGCTGCTGCGGATGGCGCCGTTGATAAAACAAACGGCCATTTCGCCGTCGGCCATCGCTTCGACGTCCTCGCGTTTGAAATCCATCGCGCAGGGCCAGAAGACGATGTCGACCAGTTCGACCACCTTCAGCACGGCCTCCGCCAGGTCCACCACGGCTTCTTCGCATCCGCCGCAGGAGGCACACCAGTAGAAGCCGACTTTCGGCTTACTCATTGCCAGACTCCTTCAAGGGTTGATATTCCAGATTCAAGTGTGTCAGATATTTCAGTGAGCTTTTGGTTAGCCGTCGAGCCTGCTCGACGAACACTAGAACACTAGTAGGCCGGGTTATAACCCGGCGAAAATCGGCGCCGGGTCATGACCCGGCCTACGGCTACTCATTCACCCCACCCTACTTCCTTTGCGTCCTTCGCGTCTTCGCGGTGAATCAAGACGCCGCCGGCTCGGGAATGGGTTCCAGGCGGAGCGGCCCAAGTTTGCGGACCTGCTCGACCATCTCGTTGCACACGTCGCGGACCCGATCGCCCTCGGCCGCCGAGATCCATTCGAGTCGCACCCGATCGGGCTCAATGCCGAACTGCGCGAGCATCCGCTTGAGCAGCTCGAAGCGCCGCAGGCACTTGTAATTTCCTTCGAGGTAATGGCAATCGCCCGGGTGGCAGCCGCCGATCAGCACGCCGTCGGCCCCTTTGCGCAGGGCGTCGAGCACGAACTCCGGATCGAGCCGGCCCGAGCACATGATGCGGATCACCCGGACGTTCGCGGCGTATTGCATCCGTGCGGTGCCGGCCAGGTCGGAGGCCGTGTAAGTACACCAGTTGCAAAAGAAGGCCACGATGCGGGGCTCAAACTGGCCGCTGCCGGTTTCCGCCGCGGTTGTCTTAGACATAGTGCATAATCCCTTCAATCTCGTCGTAAACTTGTTCGGAAGTGAACAGATGTTGCTGGGCCGCGCCGGTGGGGCACGCGGCGACACACGTGCCGCAACCTTTGCAGACGGCCTCGTCGATTCGCGCGACACCGCTTTCCGAGTCGCGGTGGATCGCCGAAAAGACGCACACGGATAGGCACGTCTTGCAGCCGGAACACGCGTTTTCGTCAATCCAAGCGGTGCCCGGTTCCAGGGCAACGCGCTCACCGTCGACCAGGGTGTATTGCTGCGGGAGCGACTCGTGGGCAACAACCCGGCGGACGGCGGCCGCCAGGTGGGCCTTGGCCTTCTCGGTGGCTTTCCTCGGGCACTCCGTGACCCAGGCCACGTGCTCGCGGAGGTTGGCTATCTGCACCAGAAACGGGTTGAGGCCCGCAGCGACGGCGGCCTTGCGGAACGTTTGCTCGTGCAGCAAGGGGGAACAGGCGGCCACGACGATTCGGTTGAGCCGGTGTTCGGCAACGTCCCGCTTGATCATCTCGCGGCCCGAATCGGAGCACATCAGCTCATGGTCCCGGGCAAAGACGACGCCGGGCAGACCACGACAAAACTCGGCGACCGCCAAAACGTCGATCTTCGAGGCAACGTCCGTGCCGCAACGGCAGACGTAAACGCCGATTCGTGGTGTATTGGCAGGCGTAATCATGTGGCGGCTTTTCCACTTTCCGAGATCCCCCGGCAAGAACGCCGCGGACCATTTTGGGCGGGGGCGTTCAGGGGGTAAAGCGGCCGGCTCGGAGCCGGGTGACCCATTGGGTCGCACGTGCGACAGAAACGCCACGGACGATCGACGCCTCTGGGCAAATCAGTAAATCATTATTTTTAACAGACGGACTAGGTTGTGTCAACAAGTCTCCGGCAAGGTGACGCAACCGAGGAGGGACGCATGCCGGGCCGTGCGGCCGCGCCGGGCGGAAAAGAGTCTCTTCGACGAAATAGCCTCACAAAATTATGGGTTTTCGGACGCTCGAAGACAAACGCAAGCGAACGGCGATTGAGGGATGCGAGATTGGTCTTCGGCCGTTTTTTGGGCGGTGGAAAGGCCGGTTTTGCGTCCTGACGCGATGAGCAGCGGCGTCGTAGACCGGCCGAAGTGTGGTTTTCACTTGGTCTGGACGACGTGGATCAGAAGGCCCTCACCTTAACCATCACCCTCTCTTGGAGGGAGAAGGAACGTGAAGGTGGCTTTCCGGGCGTACTTGAGACGAAACCGCCGAGAGAAATGCCCCAAAAGTACACCCCACTGGACTCGAACCGCCACAAGAATCCTCGGGAAAAACGCCCTTTTCCGAAACGGGCGGTGCAGAATCCGGCGCACTCGGCGCACGGATGGACGAAATGCCCGCCGATCTGCGGGCCGTCATCCTGGCTTGGCCCAACCTCTCTGAGAACGACCGGCGGGCCGTGCTGGCGATTGTCGCGGCGTGGTCCGGCTTGCCCGAGGTGGTCGAGTAGGTTCTTTCCGGGGCCCTGGCATACGGAGGGCTATGGGAACTATCACGCCTGGGGCGGAGTTTGTTTGCGCGGGAGAAAACATGGGGAGGGCGTTAAAGATACTACCCAGAGAAAGCTGGCGGTAGTACCTTGGGTGGGGGCTGCATTGTTGGCCAACCCTATGGAGTTTGGTAGAATTTTTGGCGACAAATATCGGGACGGCTGGCCGGGTGGCCACCTGGCAGCCAAGCGAACCCGAGGGCGATTGCCTTCCTGCCTTTGGCAACGCCCTGGGGTTCGACCCGAGGAAAGGCAGGAATCATGGCGGACGACCGCTTCGACTTGCTCATCAAGGTGCGCGATACAGCGGAAGTTGCCAATGGCAACGCCCAAGCAATCATCACAGACTACCGCCGCAAACCAGACTTCTCCGACGCTGCCAATTCCACGTTCCCTCAGATACGGCGGGCGCAAGAAAGGGCGGAGGCGCGTGGATGGCTTGTCTGCCAGCATGGCAACATAAAGCGTCTCCACGATGCCAAATGGCGTTTTTTTGAAGGTACGGACACCGCACTAGACCTGATACGACAAACGATCGGCCTGCGGGTTCAACCGATCTACGTCGATAGGTCGTCCTACCCAACCGCGCATGAGGCGGCAGTAGCCCTCGGGGGTGTAGTTCTCGCGGCATGGGAACGGGCCGGCGGATATAACGCCGTGAAACGCGCCCCGGATCGGATGCACGCGGAATACGACGGCCACGATGCCGACATTGCTATCGAGGTGAGCGTTGAAATCTGGAAACGGTTGCGGCGGCTTGGCAAGAACAGCGGATTGCCGCGCGACTTATGGGGGCAGATACAACAAGAGTTTGAGGCGGCGTGGGACCGATTGGAGGCGGAAACAGCGGCGGACGAAGGTGAACCGTTTGCCGCTACGCCAAGCATTAGTCGGGACGAAGCGAACCAAATCGCGATGCGTCTTGCCAAGCAAGATGCAGCATTTGTCAACGGCGGTGTGCGTCAGTGGGCAGCGGCAATTCGCAAAGTGAGTGGCAAGACGTGTTCAACCGCTACCGTGAAGGCAACGCGACTATGGCAGGCAACCATGAAGGAAACCGGGCGTGGGAGAACCAAAGGCAAAGCGCCCAAGGCGGTAGCCTTGACTGAAAAAGTGGGGGCGGTGATTGGAGAGAGTAACAGACAAGAAGCCTTGGAAAACCTGCGTGCCCAACAAGAGGTGGACCACGAACCAAGTCCGCTCGACGACACTCGCCAGAAAGTGCGGCACTACAGGCAGGTGTAACGCTGTTTGCGGTCTGTTCGGCGAACAGAAAACCCCAATCTTTTCTGAGGATTTCGCTGTTTTTTGGCTGTTCGTGGCGAACAAGCACTATCAGTGAAGGCGGGCGAGTGACCCGCTAAGAGCCTTTCTGGTAGGAGCTTGTGATATGAGAACCAAAGCGGTTCCCACTCTGCTGACCCCCGGCCGCATTGCGGACGAACTGGGGGTTCCCCTGCCGCGCGTGGTCTACGTTCTGTCCACGCGGCGGCATATCCTCCCATCGGCGCGGGCAGGCACGCTGCGTCTTTACGACGAAGCGGCCGTCGCCCAAGTACGCCACGAATTAAACAGCATCGACGCCCGGCGTGGCGGGAAGGGGGTGGCCGGTGTTGAATAGCACCCCAACGATTGCCCCTGAACTATTGACCTTGCCCGAACTCGCCAAATTGTGCGGTGTGTCGCCTCGCACGGTCTGGGGATGGGCGGAGTCGGGCATGTCCCCACCCCCGCTGAAAATCTCTCGGGGCACGGTACGGTATAACAAGACGACCTACATCGCGTGGATCGACGCCGGGTGCCCTCGCGTTGATGGAGGGTCCAATGAAAAGTAAAGCGAACAAACCACGTCGGATTGTACTACGGACGGCGGGCGAGCCGGAGCCGGCAAGGCGGCCCGAGGCGGTGCCGGTGGTTGTCGAGTTGCACAGCGACGGCTTTGTCCAGGTGTTTGGTCCTCGTCATGTTCGGCCGGTGATCGTGGATCGTTTTGATGATTCCGGCCCGCCCGAAATCCAAGCTGACATGGCGACGCTGGCCGACCTATACCATGAACTGGAATTGCCTCGGCTGCATCGTCTGTTCTATTGGCCGGTTCATGTCCTGGCGGTGGGAATGGTTCGGCGGCGCACGCCCGAGGGCGAGCGTCGGCGGCAAGAGAGTCTGTCGATGATTCGGGAGTGTGCGAGCATTCACACCGAATTGCTTGAGCGGCAGAAAGGCAGGGTGTCGGCATGACTCTGGAAATGACCTGGCAAAAAAACGGACGCGCCGGCAATGCAACTGTGAGCGTTTTGGATGACGGCCAGACCGTCGCGTGCGACACTTTCAACGTGACGAAGCACGACAAACGCGCGGCGTTTCTGCGAACCATCATGGGACAGCGGCCCGAGCTTGACGCGGGGTTCCTCGAATTGCGTCTGCTCGAAATCGCGTCGGAGGCGGCACGCGAACCCGAGGCCCCGCCCGACGTGCAAGGATTGCCCGAGGTGGACGCATCGGCCATTGTCCGGCCCGAGCGGTTCATACGGCCCGAGGTGTCCGGCGTCGCAGTACCTTCGATGATTACGGTTGGCGACAAGGTAGCGGGGCGCTGGAATCTCTACCTGCAATGGGCCGATGGGACGCGGGAGCGGCGGCCTATGGCGTCGGCCCTTGACTTGCCCGACGGTGGGCGGCTGTTCGTTCACCCCGAGCCGTGCGAGCCAAGTCCCAGCACCAAGCCGGGCTGGACGGCAGCGGCGCGCAAGCGGTGGTTGGAGGGCGAGCCGACGCCCGAGCCGTCGGAAGTGTTCAAGGGCATGGCGGCGGCGTTTGCCCGATTCATCGACCTGCCGGCGACCGTCGGCCCCGGCGTGACGGCTACGGCGGTTTGTTGGGTTATGCTGTCCTACGTCTACCAGACTTGGGACGCGGTGCCCTATCTCTACATCGGCGGGCCATTGGGCAGCGGCAAGAGCCGTTTTTTCGAGGTGCTATCGCGCTTGGTTTTTCGGCCGCTTGGTTCCTCGAATATGACGGGGCCGGCGTTGTTCCGCACGTTGCACGGCCAAGGCGGTTCTCTACTGTTGGACGAAGCGGAGCGACTGAAAAACACCCAAGAGCCGGCAACGGCGGAAATCTTGTCGATGCTCTTGGCCGGCTACAAACACGGTGGCGCGGCGACGCGATTAGAGCCCGTCGGCGACAACGGATTCAAGGCGGTGACATTCGACGTGTACGGTCCCAAGGCTCTGGCCTGTATCGCGGGCCTGCCCCCGGCGCTGGCGTCGCGGTGCATCCCGGTGACGATGTTTCGCAGTCCGCCCGGTTCGGAGAAGCCCCGGCGACGAATCGACGCGAACCCGAAGGACTGGCAGCGGTTGCAAGACGAGTTGCACGCGCTGGCCCTTGGGCACGGGCCGGCTTGGCTCGAACTGCCCGAGCGGGCCAACGTGTGCCCGTCGATGAGCGGCCGGCACTACGAGCTATGGCAGCCCCTCTTGTCGATTGCGTCGTGGTTCGAGGAGCACGGGGCCAAGGGGCTGTTGGCACTTCTCCAGGAACATGCCCTCGGGGTGATCGACGCGGGA
>DATECS010000441.1:0-3205 GCA_035286785.1 Thermoguttaceae bacterium
CCAAAAACCGAGCCGCGACCGTCAGGGAGCGGTGGCTGCATTGTCCGATAAGCCACCCCCACCGCTCCCTTACAGAGTGCGGCTCGGATTGTCTTGCGCCGCCTCTTGTCAAGCGGTTTTCGCCCGCCTAGATTGACGTCATGTTCGCGTTCTCGCAATCTCTTTTCCCGCAAAGCGAGGCAGCACCATGACCGCGTCACGACATAGTTATTCCCGGCTCGTTTCCCTGCTGCTGGCTTCTCTACTGCTGATCGTTCTCTGCGGCCCGGCAATGGCCCAAAAGGACAACGCCGGCGCGAAGGCCGATCCACCCAAGGCGGCCGTGCCTTTGAAAGGCCGGTTGCCGGCCCATTTCCGCACCGTCGTCACCGACGAACAACGACAGAAGATCTACGCCGTCCAACAGGAATACGACCCGCGAATCCGCAAGCTCCGCGAGCAACTCAAGACGCTGACCGCCGAACGCAACGCCAAAATCGACGCCCTGCTCACGCCCGAGCAGCGAAAGAAAATCGCCGACCTCAAAGCGGCCGCTAAAGAAAAACGCAAACAAGCGAGAAAAGCAAAAGCCGCCGATAAACCGTAGGTCAGGCTGTGCCTGACAGTCTACCGTAGGCCGGGTCATGACCCGGCGAGATTTGCCGAAGCGTGTTTTCCTCGCCGGGTCACGACCCGGCCTACGGTGGTTCTTGCGCAAAAAACGAGCGGGCCGAAGACCGCGAGGGCTCCGACCCGCTCGTGTGTCATGAATGTTCAATGTGGAGCATGGCCACGCAAGCGTGGCCATGGCACCCATTCTGCTACCCGTAAAATTAGTCCTCGTCGCCGGCGCGAAGCCGGGCCAGGACGCTGTAGTCTTCCAACGTCGTGGTGTCGCCGACCGTTTCGCGGCCCGCCGCGATGTCGCGCAACAACCGCCGCATGATCTTGCCGCTGCGGGTCTTGGGCAGCGAACTGGTGAAGTGGATGTCGTCGGGCACGGCCAACGCGCCGATTTCCTTGCGGACGTGCAGCTTGAGTTCCTTCTTCAACTCGTCGGTCGCCTCGAATCCCGCGGACAGGCTGACGAACACGGCCACGGCCTCGCCCTTCAGATCGTCGGGCCGGCCCACCGAAGCCGCCTCGGCTACGGCCGGATGGCTGACCAGGGCGCTTTCGATCTCGATGGTCGAGAGCCGGTGGCCCGAGACGTTCAACACGTCGTCGATCCGGCCCATGATCCAGTAGTATCCGTCCTCGTCGCGCCGGGCGTTGTCGCCGCAGAGGTACTTGCCGGGCACGTCGCTGAAGTACTGGTCCTTGAAACGCTGGTCGTCGCCCCAGATGCCGCGGATCATGCCGGGCCAAGGCCGCGCGATGACGAGCCAGCCGCCGTTGCCCGGCTCGACCGGCTTGCCGTCCTCGCCGACCACCTCGGGCAGAATGCCCGGCAGCGGCTTGCAGCAGCTTCCCGGCTTGGTCGGAATGGCGCCGGGCAGGGGCGTCATCATGATGCCGCCCGTCTCGGTCTGCCACCAGGTATCGACGATCGGACAGCGCTCGCCGCCGATCTTCTTGTGATACCACATCCAGGCCTCGGGATTGATCCCTTCGCCGACCGTGCCCAGCAGCCGCAGGCTCGACAGGTCGTGCTTGTCAACCCAGTCGTCGCCCCACTTGATGAACGCGCGGATGGCGGTCGGGGCGGTGTAGAAGATGTTGACGCGGTACTTTTCGATCAGTTCCCAGAAGCGGTCTTCCTGCGGCCAGTTCGGGGCGCCTTCGTACATGAACGACGTGACGCCGGCCGACAGCGGGCCGTAGACGATGTAGGTGTGGCCGGTGATCCAGCCGATGTCGGCCGTACACCAATAGACGTCCTCGTCCCGCACGTCGAAAACCCACTGGGTGGTCTTCTTGGCGAAGAGGTTGTAGCCGCCGGTGGTGTGTTTCACGCCCTTGGGCTTGCCGGTCGAGCCGCTCGTGTAGAGGATGAACAAGGGCGTTTCGGTGTCCAGCGGCTCGGCGGGGCAATCGGCCGAGGCGTCTTCCATCAGTTCGTGCCACCAGAAGTCGCGGCCTTCCTTCATCGTGACTTGGCTGCCGGTGCGCTTCAGGACGATGCACTTCTCGACGGTCGGCGACTTGTCGAGCGCTTCGTCCACGGTTTTCTTCAAAGGCAGCTCCTTGCCGCGCCGCCAGCCGCCGTCGGCCGTGATTTGCAGCTTGGTCGAGGCGTCCTTGTTGCGGTCGGCGATCGCTTCGGCCGAAAATCCGCCAAACACCACGCAGTGGATCGCGCCGATCCGGGCGCAGGCCAACATGGCGATGGCCAGCTCGGGCACCATCGGCATGTACATGCTCACCACGTCGCCCTTGTTGACGCCGAGTTGCTTCAGGACGTTGGCGAACTTGCAGACTTCGTGATGGAGCTGCTGGTAGGTGTAGACCCGCGTGTCGCCCGGCTCGCCTTCCCAAATCAAGGCCGCCTTATTCTGGCGCGACGTGCCGAGGTGGGCGTCCAGGCAGTTGTAGGACACGTTGGTTTGTCCGCCGACGAACCACTTGGCGAACGGCTCCTGCCAGTCGAGTACCTTGGTGAACGGCTTGAACCAGTGGAGTTCCTCCTTGGCCAAAGAGCCCCAAAAGCCCTCGGGATCGTCCGCGGCCGCTTTGTAGAGCTTCTCGTACTCCGCCATGGAGCCGATCCGGGCCTTCGATGCGAATTCTTTGCTTGGCGGGAACAGCCGCGCCTCTTTCATAACGTTGACGATCTGACCGGACTTTGCTTGTGCCATCAGGGGCTTCCTCCGAAACGGGAATTCAGGAAAAGTTGCACCATCCAGGGAGTCACGCTCGGGCGGAGTGCGTGGGCGAACCGCGAATGCCTCTCCTTCGAGACGGCCGTTGCTTCAACGGCCGACGTGCCCAGGCCGTACGCTCCCTCGAAAACAGGAGTCCAAAAAATAACTCGGCGCCGGGAGGCCAAGATTCCGCGCGCTCCCGCGCGACGGCAGCCCGGCGATGAAACGGTCGCTTCACTCGGACGGCTTGCGGCCTAACAGTGGGCAAGACGCCCAGAATGGAATTCCGTATTGTAAGCGATGCCCCCAAGGCGTCAACCGCCCGAGCAGCATAACGCATCCCCCCTGGGGACTGGATTCCTTCCAGAATTAGTGGTTTGCTACACGGATCCGAGCCGCAAGAAAACCGAGCCGCGACCGTA
>DATECS010000442.1:0-4093 GCA_035286785.1 Thermoguttaceae bacterium
AAGCGACTCCTCCGAAGGCAACGGAGCGCCGGGCTTCAGATTTCCCTTGCCGATTTCGCCCGCCAGGAAATTGCGCAGCCGTTCGTACTTCGGCCGCCCGTCGTCCGACCCGTGCAGATCCAGTTCCCGCAGTTGTTCTTCAATGCCCATGGAAATAAAAATTGGTTCGGCATCAAGCAGTATGCACCAATCCGCATTGGATGAGTGCGAAGCGTTTCCTCGGCGACCCGCTCGAACGCCAGGAAATCCTCGTCCTTGGCCTACAGCGTCCTCCGGCCCACGCCCCGGTTGAGCACGTGGAAAACCATCCTTCCCGGAAAGTATCGCGGCGACCGTGGCATCCCCGCTTTTTACCAGAACACCCCAGACTTGTCAAATTTGGTGCCCGGCACGTTTTTCTTCTCCCCAGCGGTCGGGATACTCCTCGAAGCCGAAGCACAAGGTTCGCGCGTGGCTCACCTTGTCGCTTTGCTTGGGCCGAATCGTGCAGTCGTAAACGGCCAGTTCCTCGAAGTCGGTCAGAATCGACAGAGCCAGCTTGGCGCTCCATCCATAGCGGCGAAGCTGGTAGGCGGGCGCGGGGTCCGCGCCGATGTTGAGGCCGCACTTCTTGGCTTCGACGTAGAACTTGGGCAAGGTGCCGACGCGAAACGTGTAATCAGGCGCCTTCTGCTGGCCCTCGACGTCGAGGCTGTCCTCGGGAATCACCTCGCGGTATTGCGGCGCGATCATCGCGGCGTTGCCCACGTCCCAGCCCAAGGCTTCGAACAACGGGTCAATGAGCATCTGACGAACGTGGGCTTCCTTCATGCCGGGAGCAAGAAACACCTGGCGATTCGTCGCAAAATGCTGACAGAGCCTGGCGATTTCTTCCTTGCCTTGGTCAAAGGTTTTGGTCATGGCGCGACTTTCACTTCTTCTCGATATTATTGCGGTCATCGCAATGGCGGCATTCGATTTGTTTCAACGTTTCGAGCGATTGCGCGAAATGTTCATCGACGGGCTGGGGCAGCGCGGCTTGACGGCGGCAATAAACCTCGTACTCCGCTTCGGCCTTGGCTTGGGCCTCGACGTGCGAAATGCGGCCCGCGTGGTCGAGAACCTCGCGATCGCTCAGTTTGAGGAAGTCATCGAGCTTGGCGATCCAGTCGGTCATCGTCATGGGATGGCGGCGCAACGCCTGGAGTTCAGCGAATTCGAGATAGGCGCTCACGATGCGATTGAGCGATTCGATCTCGTCGGCGTGGAGGTAATTTTTGGCGACCGCGACGTCCGTCTTGCGAAGTCGGTCCCCGGCCCACGACATCAGGCCCATATTGGGCCGCGAGGCGTCGGTTCGGGCGTGGACGATCTCGGCCGCCGTGTGTCCGTGGGCGGCCCAGTGCATTTTGTTCTGCACCGTCTGGAAGAAGAGGACGGACGTTTCGACCTTGGGATCGTAGTCGATGCTGGTCGCGTAGATATCGAGCACTTTGCGCCAGAAGACCCGTTCGGACGAGCGGATGTCGCGGATCCGTGCAAGCAGTTCCTCGAAATACCCCCCGCCGCCGGCCCGTTTGAGCCGAGCGTCGTCCATGGCGAAGCCTTTCACCAGGTACTCGCGCAGTCGGTCGGTCGCCCAGACGCGAAATTGGGTGCCCCGAGGGGACCGGACGCGGTAGCCGATGGCCAGGATGGCGTCGAGGGAGTAGTGTTCGATCTGCCGGGTGACTTGGCGCACCCCCTCTTGGCGAACTATTCGGAAATTCCGAATAGTTCGATCCTGCTCGATTTCGCCCTCTTCGTAGAGGTTTTTCAGGTGTTCGTTGACGGTCGGCACGGTCACCTGGAAGAGTTCGGCCATGTCGGCCTGGCTCAGCCAGAGACTCTCGCCCGCGAATCGGCATTCGATCCGGGTCCGTCCGTCTTCGGTCCGGTAGAGCAGAAATTCCCCCTCGGGCGGTCGATCGGCGGGCAGGCTCTGGTCGGCCATGGTGTTTTCTCTGAAAAAGCCGCTCGTTTTCGGATTTGAGCCTGGGGGCCAAGCGGCCCGAGCGATCTATTGGGACTCTCGTGCGATACAAGAGACGGTCGTCGCACGCCCCGGAAGACTCGGGCCCCCTCAATATAGCGGCCGGGGGCCGGACGTCAAGAATTGCCGGCCGCGCGGCGCTAGCCGGCCACGACTCCAGGACATTGGTGGGCGGTGCCCACCCTACGATTTGCTAGAATGTGGAGTTTTACGATCTTTCCGTGCCGCCTACCGCCGCGTGTCGCAAGTTTGTCGCGAGTTTGTCGCGAGTTTATAAGCGGTGAGACAGGCAGGAATGCCTGTCCTCCTGCTCGCGATGGTGGCGATTGTTGTGTTGACGCTGGCTACTGCCGCGTGGGCACTTGTTGCAGGTCGGGCAGGGTGGCGCCGCCGCGGAGTTTTTCTTGCGGCGATTGGCTCGTGCCGGCCAGATAGTTGTCGATCGTGGCGAAGTCCTGCAAGCGTTGGAAGTACGTCGCCATGGCCGCGTGCAGCTTCTTCTCGCGGAGATCCTCGAGGATCAGCTCGCGGACCGACGCGGGATCGACGTTCACCGGGTCGGTCAGGCCCTGGCAGAAGAGCACCACGAACTTGTCGCCTACCTGGATGATGCCCGACAGCTCGCCGGGCGACAGCGCGAAGGCTTCCTTTTCGAGAATCGGCTGGCCGCCCCATTTTTTGATCGGCGGCACCTGGCCGCGGAGCTTGCGGCTGCCCGGCTCGATGGAGTACTGCTCGGCCAGATCGCCGAAGAAGTCGTTGAACGTGTCGAAGAACAGCCCGTCGGCCTGCTGGGCGGTGATGCCCGACGCCACCTGCTTTTCGCGGGCCTCGGCCAGCGTCTGGTGCTTTTCGCGGGCCATTTTCCAGATCCGCTGGGTCAGTCGCAGGTCGGAGAACACGGCGGCTAGGCAGCGGACCCGGGGGCCGTAGTTGGCCTCGAACCCGCGGCGAATGTCTTCTTCGGTCACGGCGCCTTGGTCGCCAGCCAGTTTGCGCAGGGCGACCGATGGCCAGACCGAATCGTGCATGTAGACTTCGTACGAGACGCCCTGCTTCTCGGTCACCAGCTTGATCCAGCTCTCGACGTCGGGCGTGCCGTCGGCCTTGGGCGGGACGGACACCTCGGCCGCCCGTCGAACTTCCTCGGCCAGTTCCTCCTTGGTCACCACGACCTTCGACTTCTTGCACGCCTGTTCGATCAACCGGCGGTTGATCGTTCCTTCGAGCACTTCCTTGCCGTGACGTTCGATGCAGGCATCCTGCAACTGGCCCATGGTGATCTTTTCGCCGTTGATCACGGCGGCGATGCCCGAGTTGGCGTAGCGCGGATCGCCGAAATGGATTTCGCAATGGGCCTTTTTCTTGAGTTCGCGGAACACTTCGCCGGCCACGCCGCGGACCTTGCGTTCCTCGAGCATTTGTTTCAATTGCGGCGCGACTTGATCGAACGGCACGTCGCGGGCCTCGAGGCCCTTTTCGCGTTTGAGGATCACGTACTGGCCGCTGACCGGAATGACGGGCGAGATCTCGCCGTCGCGCAGGGCGAAGGCGGCCTGCTCGATTTCCTTCGGCCCGCCGTGCCGCCGGATCGGCGGAATCCAGCCCATGTCGCTGGCGCTGGGCGCGTCGTCCGACTCCTTCTTGGCGACGCGGCCGAAATCGTCGGGCTTGGCCGCGACCTGGGCGTGGAGCTGCCGGGCCTTGGCCGCTTCCTTGCACGCGATGAGCCGTGCCTTCACGGCCGGGCCGAATTGGGTTTCATACGCGGCGCGCAGCTCGGCCTCGGAGACTTGTAACCGGTCGGCGGCCAGTCGGCGCAGGGCCAGCGTCGGCCAGACGATGTCGGCGGCGTATTGCTCCGGGTTGATTCCCCGTTCTTCCTGGAGCATCTTGTACCACTGCTGGACCGAGAGATTGAAGTGCTTGGCCATGCGGTCGATTTCGGCCTCGACGTCCTGGCGCGTGATCTGGACGCCTTGGGCCGCGCACTCCATCGCGATCACCCGCTTGTTGACGTAGCTGTCCAGAACCTCTTCGCCGTAATGGCGCAGACACTCGCGGCCCAGGTCGTGGCGGGTG
>DATECS010000443.1:0-12767 GCA_035286785.1 Thermoguttaceae bacterium
GTCGCGACCCGGCCTACGAAATCTAGATCACGATGCCTTACCTTCCCAACACCCCTGACGAACGTCGGGCCATGCTCCAAGCGATCGGCTGCGCGTCGGTCGATGAACTGTTCGCGATGATTCCGGCCGAACTCCGGATGCAGGACGACTTGAACCTGCCGCCGGCGATGGGCGAAATCGAACTGACGGCCCACATGCACCGCCTGGCGGCCAAGAACCTCGCGGCCGATCAGAACGCCTGTTTCCTCGGCGCGGGCGCCTACGATCACTTCATTCCGGCCGTGATCGACACGATCGCCTCGCGCGGCGAGTTCTACACGGCCTACACGCCCTATCAGGCCGAGGCCAGCCAGGGCACGCTCCAGGCCATTTTCGAATACCAGACGCTCATCACCCAGTTGACCGGCATGGACGTGTCGAACGCCAGTCTCTACGACGGCGGCACGGCCGTGGTCGAGGCCGTGTTGATGGCGATGGGCGTGACCCGCCGGACCGGCCGCGTGGTCACTACCGCCGGCGTGCATCCCGAGTATCGCCAGATCATGGCCACCTATCTGGCCAACCATGGGACCGAGCTTCGCGTGCTCGACGCGCCCCGCGGAACCACCGGACCGGAGGCCATCGAGGCGGCCGTCGACGCCAACACGGCCTGCGTGTTGGTCCAGCAGCCCAATTTCTTCGGCTGCCTCGAGGACGTGGAGGCGGCGGCCGAGATTGCTCACCGAGCCGGCGCGGCGCTGGTCGTCTCGGTCAACCCGATCAGCCTCGGCCTGTTGAAGCGGCCCGGCGACTATGGGGCCGACGTCGTCGTGGCCGAAGGCCAGCCGCTGGGCAACACGCTCTCCTACGGCGGGCCCTATCTCGGCATCATGGCGTGCAGCGAAAAATTCGTTCGCCGCATGCCCGGCCGCCTGGTGGGCCAGACGACCGATCGCCGCGGACGGCGCTGCTGGGTGTTGACGCTTCAGACCCGCGAACAGCACATCCGCCGCGAGAAGGCCACGAGCAACATCTGCACGAACCAGGGACTCATGGCCCTTCGCGCGGCCGTCTACCTGGCCACGATGGGCCCGGCCGGTCTGCGCGGCGTCGCCGAACTGTGCCTGCAAAAAGCCCACTACGCGGCCCGGCGTCTGGCCGACGAAGAAGCGTTGGACATCGTGTTCGACAAGCCGTTTTTCAACGAGTTCGTCGTCCGCGTGGGCGGCGGCAACGTGAGAGAGCGGCTCAAACGGGCACGGCATGAAGGCATTCTGCCGGGCGTGCCCCTGGAATGCTGGTATCCCCATCTGGCCGATTGCATCCTGGTGGCCGTGACCGAAAAACGCACCAAGGAAGAAATCGACCGATTGGCCGCCGTCCTTGGAACCGCGTGACCGCCGACGAAATGAATCGTAGGCCGGGTCGTGACCCGGCGCGAATTTGAAAAAGAACCTTTGACGCTCGCCGGGTCACGACCCGGCCTACGGCTTAAATCTGAAATTTCAAATTTGAGATCTTCGATTTCATAATCTCAAAGTTTTTATAATCCGCGACAAAGCCTGCTCCTCCAAAATCCCAAAATTTCAAATTCCAAAATCCCTTCTCCCCATGCGCAACCACCAAGCCACGCAACTTCTCTTCGAACTTTCCCGGCCCGGCCTGTCCGCCGTCCAATTGCCGGCGTGCGACGTGCCGACGCGACCGATGGCCGAACTGTTGCCCGGCCGCGCCGTGGCCGATGCGCCGCTGCCCCTGCCCGAGCTGTCCGAGCCCGATGTGACTCGCCACTTCGTCAATCTCTCGACGCTGAACATGTCGGTCGACACCCATTTCTACCCGCTCGGCTCATGCACGATGAAGTACAACCCGAAGCGCAACGAACGGATCGCCTCGATGCCGGGCTTCGCCGGGTTGCACCCCTATCAGCCGGCCGACACGATCCAGGGCATGCTCGAACTGCTCTGGCACGCCCAGGAAATGTTGGCCGAAATCGCGGGCCTGCCGGGCGTCAGCCTTCAACCGGCCGCCGGGGCCCACGGCGAGTTGACCGCGCTGTTGACCGCCGCGGCCTACTTCCGCGACATCGGCCAGCGGCGAACCACCGTGCTCTTGCCCGATCAGGCCCACGGCACCAATCCCGCCAGCGCCGCCGTGGCCGGCTTCCAGACCAAGCAAGTCAAGAGCAACGAGCGCGGGCTGGTGGATCTCGATGACCTGGCCGCCCATCTCGACGACTCGACGGCCGTGTTCATGATCACCAACCCGAACACGCTCGGTCTGTTTGACGGCCAGATCCGCGAGATTGCCCGCATGGTTCACGAGGTGGGCGGGCTGGTCTACCTGGACGGCGCCAACATGAACGCGATCCTGGGCATCGCGCGGCCCGGCGATTTCGGCGCCGACATGATGCACTACAATCCGCACAAAACGTTCAGCGGCCCGCACGGCGGCGGCGGTCCCGGCGCGGGCCCCATCGCCGTGAGCGAGACGCTCTCGCCCTACCTGCCAGTGCCGTTGGTCGTGCGCAACAAAAACGGCTTTGGGCTCGATTTCAATCGGCCCAAGTCGATCGGCCGGGTGCGCAGTTTCTTCGGCAACACGGGCGTGCTGGTCCGCATGGTCTGTTACATTCTGACCCACGGGCCCGACGGGCTTCGCGGCGTGTCGGAAAACGCGGTGCTCAACGCGAATTATCTATTGACCCGCGTGAAGCATTTCCTGCCGGTTCCCAACGGCGACCGGTGCATGCACGAGTTCGTGGCCAGCGCCGCGTCGCTCAAAAGCCGGCGGGGGATCATGGCGATGGACGTGGCCAAACGCCTGTTGGACCGGGGTTTCCACGCCCCGACGGTCTACTTCCCGCTGATCGTGCCCGAGGCCATGATGATCGAGCCGACCGAAACGGAAAACAAGGCGACGCTCGACGCGTTTGCCGAGGCCCTGTTCCGCATCGTCGAAGAGGAGGAGCACGTCCTGCACGAAGCGCCCCACACGACCCAGGTGAGCCGCCCCGACGAAGTCCAAGCGGCCCGAAAGGCGATCCTCTCCTGGTCGCCGAATCAGGGGGAATAGACGACAGTCCGATCCTCGCGTAATCCGAGCCATGCACAAACCGAGCCGCGACCGTTAGGGAGCGGTTGTACTGCTTCGCCGCTTCCACCGCTCCCTCACAGAGCGCGGCTCGGATGCTGGGCGACTCAGCGGTACGAGAAAAGTCGACCAACCATGCCTCTTCGCACACCCTGCTCCTTGTTGTTCGACCCGCCCGGCGACGGCGCGTGGAACATGGCGGTCGACGAGAGCCTGCTTGATGCGTTTGCCGAGGGTGATCGTTGTTGCTGGCGATTCTACGCCTGGCGCGTGCCCACGCTGTCGCTCGGCTATTTTCAATCGATCAAAGATCGCCGTCTGCATCCGGCGAGCATGGCCTGCCCGGTCGTTCGCCGTGCCAGCGGCGGCGGGGCCATTTTGCACGACGTCGAACTCACGTACAGCTTCATCGCCGCGGCCGGCAGTGCTTTGGCCAAGCAATCGAGCCGTCTCTATGACGTGGTTCACAAGACGCTCATAATCACTCTGGCCCAATTGGGGGTTTCTGATGCCTCGCTCTTCGGCCAACCGCGGGGGGGCACCGACGACCGTTTGCCTTTTTTGTGTTTCGAGCGGCGTTCGCCGGGCGATGTAGTATATGGTGGTCAGACCAAAATCGCCGGCAGCGCCCAACGCCGCCGCCACGGCGCCGTCCTCCAGCACGGCAGCGTCTTGCTGGGCCGATCGGCGGCGGCCCCGGAACTGCCGGGAATCGCGGACCTGACCGGGCGCAACGTGACCCCCGGCGAGCTGGTCGAAGCCTGGCTCCCACGGCTGGAAGAGCACCTGGGATTGGCCTTCTCAAACCGTGCGTTAGACGACGACCAGCGACGCCGGGCCGAGCGCTACGTCGAGGCCAAATACGCCTCCGATGCGTGGACCGTCCATCGTTGACCCGGGCCCGATTTGTTGGTATCATCAAGTTGTGGAGATAGGGGCCCGGCGCGGAGGTGGTCGTTTGCCTGGGCGGACCGCGCTAAACGTGTGTTTCCTGGACTTCCTGTCCTGGACCCAGCGATGCGGTCCGTTGAAACAGGCAGCGGCGATGAACGTCAAGCTAGTGGTTATCGGTGGAAAGAACGCCGGCCGCGCGATTCCCGTGGGCGGTCCGAAGTTCTTCATCGGCCGCGGCGAGGACTGCCATCTGCGGCCTAACAGCGATCTGGTCAGCCGCCACCATTGCGCCATCACGGTCCTCGAAAACACGGTGACGGTCCGCGACTTCGGCAGCCGCAACGGAACGCTCGTCAATGAGGAGCGGATCGAAGGCGAACACGAGCTCCGCTCCGGCGATCGCTTGCGAGTCGGTCCTCTTCTGTTCGAGGTCTTGCTCGAAGTCGGCCTGGCCGGTCAGAAAAAGCCCAAGGTTCAGAGCCTCCAAGAGGCCGCCGCGCGGACCGTCGGCTCCGCCGCCAAACCGGCCGACGAGGAACTCGACATCGCCGGTTGGGTCGGCGAGCAGGTCGACGGCAAGGCCGACACGAAATCGCTCACCGACGCGCACGCCGGCACCGTGGCCATGAACACGCCCGCCGCCGCCCCGGTCGCGGAAAATAAAGCGGAAGATAAAAAGCCCCCCTCGCCGCCGGCCGCCCAGCCGGAACCGCAAAAAAAGCCACCCGTCAAGTCGGCCAGTTCCGCTCCCGGCGCCAAGAAACCCAAATCGGCCGACAGCCAATCGGCCGCCGCCGAGACCCTCCGGGCCTTCTTCAACCGCAAGTGAGAGGTTCTGTCCCCTCCAGGGGGAAGGCCCATCCAGGAGGACAGGCATTCCTGCCTGTCTCCGTCTCCAACGTCTTCAACCCGACCGACAACAATCTCTGGCCTCCAAACTCCCAAGCGTGTATTTTGCCCCATCGCCGGAGAGCAAGGAAACCAATCGAGCAAACTGGTCGGCGGTCACTCATTAAGGTATGATTCAGTAGACGATTTTTCCCCCGAAACGCACCGAGGAAAGGCCATGGTACGCTCCGCCGACGCACGCCGCCGGTTCGCCGCCATGCTGGGTGTGGGTTTCGACGCCGAGCCCGGCCAGGTCCGCCTGACCCGGGGCAAAAACTTTGCCCTGGTCGGCGGCTCCGAAGAAACCCACTCCGTCATGCAGGAAACCGTGGTCAAAATCAACGAGCACATCGACCGCGAGGGCAAGCGGCTGGAAGACCTCACCGCGGGCGAAGTCCGCGAAATCTGCCGCCGCGTCGGCGATTCAATCAATCGCTAACCGGAGGGCCACGCTCCGTCGTGGCTTCTACGCCTCTCCCTTGTTCTTCTGTTCTTCTCCTCGTCCGGCTATTCCTTTGCGTCTCCGCGTCTCCGCGTTAAAAACCTCTCCAAGTCCCTGCGTCTTCGTACCTTTGCGTTAAAACCCGCCCGCACAACCGCTACATCTTCGAAAAGCCTACTGTTTGTCTAATCGCGACAAACCCCCAAAATTACCCACTTCTCCCGATCGGTCAATTTTTTCACCCCCGCCGGTCGATGATCCTGTCAACCAACCCCCACCTGGTGACTTGACGGGTAAAAGCCCTGTCGAGGCCGATCCGGGGCGAGGCCTGGACCCCTTGGAACTTCCCAAGCAACGAGCAAGGCAGCGTGGCCCACCCCTCCGTGTCCCGATCTTCGAAGAAAGGTTCGTCCGTGGCTACCAAATCCAAATCCCACACCGCCAAAAAGCCAGTCGCCCCCAAACACGCCGAGACCCCTCGACGCACGACCGGCCAGGGCAAGGACGCCACGAAAAACCAGACCGCCAAGAAAACCAAGCCGACCGGTGAGAAGAAATCGGCCGCGGCCCAGCATGGCAAGCCGGCGCGCGCGGACCGCGAGGTTGCCGTCGATCGGCGCCGCGACGACCGACGCAACGGCGACCGCCGCAAGGGCCAGCAGCCGGTGGTCGTCGAGCGCCGCAAACTCGAACGCCGGGCCAAGGTAAACCGCCGCCGCCAGATCGACCCGACGACCTGCGAACGCGACTACACGCCCGAGGAACTCGAATTCATGAGCGCCCTGGACGAGTACAAGCGAACCAGCGGCCGCATGTTCCCCACGTGCAGCGAGATCCTCGAAGTCTTCGCGGGCCTCGGCTATCGCAAAATCGGCCCGATCGATGAAACGACGACTTCGCCGACCGGCGCGATCTAGGTCGAATCCACATTAACCCGAAGCGTGTTTCAAGGGGATAGGTCCAGCGATGGGGCTTATCCCCTTCCTTTTTCGTTATATTCTGGAACACCGGCCAGAGTCAAAAAAGCCGTCCAGATTCGCCGCGTCTTCTCAGTCCAACCACACGCAATGCGTTCTTCTCCGAAGATTGCCCATCGTCCTCGCCGAAATAGCAGCAGCACAACCGGTTGTTTTGGCGCGAGGGTGTTTCGCAGGCCCGTGTCCTGACGTGAGCGGCCCACACGCCATCGAAAGTTTCGCAAAGGGGCCGTCCAGGGACCGCACTTCTTGCAGATTCCTCGATGAAAACTGACAAGGCCGTCGACCACGCCGACTGTTGGCATCATGCGACGAGTCACCCAGACGAACATGGGCAATTGTACGGCCGCCTGCACGGTCGCACTCATCACAGCGGCAACGATGCCGACGATCGCACCCATCAACCCATGTTGTTCGTAGCCGATCGCGCCAAAAAGTAACACAAAAAACAGAGCAATCCATGCCTCAAGACGCAAGGCGATGCGCCATACGTCGCCGCGTACAAACGGCGCGGATTCCTCGAAGCGCGGATGTTTCAACGCGTAGGAGAACAGCCCCGGACAGGCGGCCTCGACACAGTCGCGACAGTACCATTGTCCGTCCCACAGACGCACCATGTAGTCCACTGCCATAGCGCGAGAGCAGACACGACAGGGTTCGTTTTGGTACATGGTATAAACCTGCAAGTAGAGGCGAGATGCACCCAAAACGAAAAGATAAGGTGTATGTGTCTTCAGACCAACACATGCGACGCAAATTTTACCCCTTTTCAGATACCTTGCGGCACTCCCCCAATAGGTGGCCAGTATTGCCCCAATCGCCCTTGCGGCGTCCGGCCCCTTTCGCTATTGTCCCCCGTCGCGCATTGTCGCACCACTCGCCGCCATCCCACTTTCGTGGTAGGTGAATCATGAAATACAACGCCCAAAAGGGGTCGGAACTATTTTTCGAGCCATCCGCCACGCGGAGAATCGCCGTCTTGCTGAAAAATAGTTCCGACCCCTTTTTCTTTGTTGTCGCAATGGTGGCAGTATCGCTTTGTGGGTGCGGCGGGCTGGCGGCCCGGGGACTCAACGCCGAAGGCGTCCGCAAGTTCGAACGGGCCCAATACGAGCAGTCACTCGCCCAATTCCAGCAAGCCGTCCAGAACGATCCGAACAGCGCCGACGCCTATTACAACTTGGGCGCGGTTTATCATCGGATGGGCACGCTCAACTGTCGCCCACCGGACTTGGAGCAGGCCGAACGTTACTACAATCAGTGTCTCGACCACGACGCCGACCACGCCGAATGTTATCGCGGCCTGTCCGTCCTGCTGGCCGAGCAGGGACGCACCGAAGAGGCCTTCCGTCTATTGGAAGGTTGGGCCGACCGGCGCGGCGATCTGGCCGAGCCGAAAATCGAATTGGCCCGATTGCGCGAAGAGACGGGCAACCTGGCCGCGGCGAAGGAACGGTTGGTCGAGGCGCTGGCCATCGACCCGAATCACCCCCGGGCCCTCTCCGCGCTGGGCAATCTGCAAGAAAAGGCGGGCGAACAGTCCCAGGCGTTGGCCAACTACCAGCGTTCGCTCTGGCACGATCGGTTCCAGCCCCAGGTGGCCGCGCGAATCGCCTCGCTCCAAGCCGGCCTTCCCACCACGGTCACCGGCGTCGCTCCCGTGACTGTCCCGCCCGGCGCCGCCACCCAAACGGCCACGCGAGCCAACGGGTTGCTTCGCTAATCGTCAATCATCTTGCCCACATAATGTGTAATGGGCACCGTCCACCGCGACACGCCCGGCGGCGAAGCGGTCGGTGTGCTGGCCCTGGACAACCGCCCCCGGCCGACGCGATGAACGAAGTCATCGCCCTGGACGCCGTCACCCGCGCCTGGATCATCGACCTGCCCCCGGCCCGCGAGATGCCGGGGTGGATGGGACGGACGGCGTAGAGCGAGGGATCCCTTTTTCGATCTTCCTCCGCTCCTCTTCTGAGAGATTGCGGGGCCCGTTTCGCTCCTGCCAGTTTCGTACGTGATCCTCAATGGATTGGACATACTCGGCCGCTGCGATGTCTTCTGTGTCGGAACTCCGTGTTACCCACCCCATTTCCTCTTTCTTGCGGCCAAAATCGACTCGCTCATACTTGGGGCAAAGCTCCAAACGTCTGTAAACGTTCGGGGGAAGTGCCCGAAGATCGCCGTAGACCCGCTCGGCAATCTGTCGTAGCGTTGGAAGTTTCTCAGACACCGGCACATCGACTTCGACGTCCCACATGACGTCATGGATGACGCCACGGTGATCTTTGAAGCGGTCCGCGAACCGACCCCAGGGTCTGAAACCGACGGCGAACTTGACCTTGTCGGACGTTTGCTTCGACTGCCGCGCCGGCCGAACTCGCGGATCGGCCGGAATGATCCACCATCGCACGTCAACGCGATGATAGAGGGCCTCGGCCAAATCGATGTGATCCGAGTCGCTCAGAGAAAGGCGTGCGGGTGGATTCGCGATGAAAAGGTCGGGCCGAAGTCGGCGTGGCTCGGCGGGAAACTCGCGAAGCGTTTGCTCCGTTCCTCGCATCGACGTGAGCAAGAAAACGCCTCCGTCTTCAAGTCGCTCAATCGCGTGGATTGCGAAGATAATGCCTTCTCGCTCTTTGACGTAAACGGCCTTATCCAGATCGGCCATCGCATCGAACGCTTTTTCGACGTCGATGATCTGAACGTCATGTCCGAATTTCGGCTGGAATAGATCTTGATCGACGGGCCGGTCGAATTCCCAGCGGTGGACGATCTGCGTTTTCCACCTGTCGTCGACATTTTTCTCCATCAGCACGCGACGAACGCGGTTTTCGGGCGCTACGAGAATGAGGACTCGCATTTCTTGCCCGTCGGGCCAGTTGGGTCCGGTGACCCGATAGCACTTGCATGGAGTGTCGTCGATCCGGCGGTCGCCTTCGGGATACCGCCGAGAGTCCCTGCCGAGCAGGCGTTGCAGATCAAGGGCCTCCTCCAGAGTGTCGCCCATGCCCGTGCTGGCCGAGCGATACGCCATCTGTGTCCCCTTGCGATACTGCCAGTAATTCCGGCTGTTATCGAGACAAGTTTTGCCGAAGGCATCAACCCGAAATCCGACTTCTCGCAGGTACCAAGACTCCATGTAGCGAGTCTCTTTTCCTTCTTGGATTACGTTGGCAACGACATGCAGTGAATTTGCCCGACGGATGGCCTCGCGAACCTGGGCATAGAGCGAATTCGTATTGCCTCCCCAAACGATCACCATGCCAACGACAATCACGATGGCGACCGCCATCGCGCCGGAAAGGAGAGAACGGCGAAACCACAATGGCCGCGGTCGGATCAGGGTGGCTGGGGCGTCGGTTTCAAGCCGGGACATGACGCAATCCACGAGGGAAGCGTCGGCTGGCCAGTCGCGAGCCAGTTGTTCGAGAGTGTCGATGACTTGACGATCGCTATTCATGTCTTCACCTTTTCCATCAGTTTGCGCAAACGTGCCACGGACCGTGACAGTTGCTTGGTGACGGTTCCCACGGAACGACCGGTCATCAAAGCGATAGACCTGACCGAGTGACCACCCAAGTATCGGAGCATGACAACCGATTGGTGTTGCTCAGGCAGCCGACCGATAGCCTGGATCAACCTCTCGCGAAGATCTCCAGGTTCAGGGCAGTCCCGGCCGATCACGTCGTCCGTCAAGGTCGCGGTACGCATGCGGGAGCGTTGCTTCGATTCGCGTTGTGCCTTGCGCCGGGTAATTTTCAGAACCCACGGACCGAACGACGACGCATCGCGGAGCGTGGCCAAGCTATGATAAGCGGTAAGGAACGCCTCCTGAGCCGTATCTTGAGCCAAGTGGAACTCACCGAGTATCGACCAGGCGGCGGTGATCACGGCACACTCGTGCCTTCGAATCAATTCCGCGAACGCGGATCGATCACCGGACAGAACACGCCGGACAGTTTCAGCGTCTGATTTCATTGGTTTCCCATCGCCGGGTTCCACGGTCTTCTACAACCATAGAGACATGAAGTCGGTCCAATGCGTCCAGAAACGCCGGGACTTCTTCAGCGGATGCTCGCTCAACCTCAGTGCTGGCGGCTCCAAGCTCTTACAATATCGGCACTTGCGGCGCGCGGCAATCACCGGGCCTCGCGATGCTCTTGAGCCGGACCCAAGCAGCAATTAGGATGAGAAGACGGGGCTACAAAGCGACAATTTGGGGCCCTCCGACAAGTCTCTCTTGCCCGTGTGATTGCCGCCCCATGCAAATCGTCCTCATCCTGGCCCTTGTCGCCACGTTGTTCATCGCCGAAAACGCTCCTGCTTCGCCGTTGGCGGGCAACGTCGGCGTACGGGTGCTGTTGGCTGCGTTGGCGATGGCATGCGTGCCGGGGGCGGCGGTGGCCGTCGCAAAGATTACTTCGCGGCGACTTCGCCGGCGGACGGCTGATCCCGAACGGGTGCTCGCGTCCTATCGCCGATTGCGGCGCATTCAGGTCGCCGTGTGGCTCGCGGCCGTGGTGGGCATCGCCTATGGGCTCGGCTGGGCCCAGATCGTGCGTTTCAACTGGCATCTCGACCGGGTGCCGTTTCTCGACGACTTGCTGATCCTCGCGCCGGTGCTCGTGCCGCTGGTGCTTTCCTGGGCCGCGTTTTATGAGGTGGATCGCGCGACGTGCCACGGACCGGGCGTATCGATGCGCGAGTATCTCGATCTACACGCGCGTCACTATCTGGCCATTGTGCTGCTGCCCGTGGTCGCGCTGTTGGCCGTGCAGGATCTCGTGGGCCTGTTGTTGCCCGAGGGCCCGTGGCGGAGCGACGCCTTGCTGCTTGCGCCGATCGTGGGGATGGTGGCACTGTTGGTCGTTTTTCCGGTGCTGCTGCGGCGCGTCTGGCGGACCCGGCCGCTCCCCGCCGGAGAACTCCGCACCCGGCTCGAAACGATGGCCCGGCTGCACGGCCTGCGGCTGGCCGAAATCCTGGTCTGGGACACCCGCTAGATGGTCGTCAACGCGGCGGTGACCGGCTTCTGGCCTCGGCTGCGTTACGTCTTCCTGACCGATGGGCTCTTGGAATGGCTCGACAACGACCAGATCGCGGCCGTCTTCGGGCACGAGCTGGCCCATGTGCGGCACCGGCACCTGTGGCTTCGGGCGGCGGCCATGCTCATCCCGTTGAGCCTGGGGCTGTTCGTTTTCTATGGTTTTCCCGGCTTGGTCCGAGAAGGAGAGATTTTCGCCCGCTCGGCCGGCCTCAACCTGGACAGTTGGTTCGCGGTACCGGCGTTGGTCGGGATGATCGCCTATGTACTTACGTTTTTTGGCTTCTATTCGCGGTGCCTGGAGTACGAGGCCGACCTGGCGGCCTGCCGAAGCATCCCTACTGACGAGGGGGTTCTTGTCTTCTGTTCGGCCCTGGAGCGGCTGGCGGCGGCCTGTGGAAATCGCCGGTCGCGGACCTGGCAGCACGGGAGTATTGCCCGCCGGGTCGATTTTCTTGAATCCGTCCGGCGCGCACCGGAACTTGGCCTAAGATTCGATAGACGGGTTCGCCTGCTCGGAGGCATCGTGATCGGCCTGTCGCTGAGCCCTTTGATCTGCCTGCTCGTGTGCTCCTGCCTGCTCGGCTGACACCTTCGCGAGTCGAAACGGAAGGATCGTCAAAGCCGCCTTATATTTTCCAGAATCCGCATCTTACGTGGAACTTCGTCTGGAATTCTAGGCTGCGGAGTGACGATTCCGAGGTATGCAGCGAAGTGGGGTCGAGGCCATAGCGAGCCGCGAGCCGTCGTTTCGGGATCCGGAAAACTCGCTTCTTTTCAAACTCGACCGATGGAAACGGCAATGATCAACACTACCCTGCACCATCGGGTCTTCAGTGCACTCGAAGGGAACGTGCATCTGAGGGGCCGACAATTTTCTCTTGAGGCCGAACAAGGCCGCGTCACGCTGCGTGGAACCGTCCGCTCCTACTACCAGAAACAGATGGCCCAGGAAGCGGTCCGCTACGTGGACGGCGTGAGCGAAATCAGCAACGAACTCGAAGTCGCCCAAGTCGTCTAGCGTCCGCGCGGGTTCAGCGGGAAAAGGGGGACTGGCTCCGTCGCCCAAGTAGCCGTGGCAGTGGAAGACGCGTTGCCGCCACGGTGCCTGTCCCCCTTTTCCATGCAGTACGTTGACCGTCCGTCGCAAAAGGGGACAGGCACCGTCGCCATGGACCCTCTTGGCGGAAACACGTTTGTCAAGGCGACGGAGCCAGTCCCCTTTTGTAACGCCTGATCTACCGCGGCCGCCGGGGCGCATCGCCCATCACGGCGTTGACCCGATCTTCATAGGCCGGCAACCGATCTTCCAGCCGGCACGTTCGAAGCACCTCGCGGTTGTGCGGCGACAGTCCCGCCAGGTGAATCACCCCGCCGTGCGCCCCGATCCGCCGCTGCAAGCGGACCAACTGGGCAATGAGAATCGACCGCAGCAATTCCACCTCGTCCA
>DATECS010000444.1:0-4056 GCA_035286785.1 Thermoguttaceae bacterium
CCGTAAGGGAGCGGTTGCATATACCTTCCGAGCCACAACCGCTCCCTTACGGTCGCGGCTCGGTTTTGCCAATGACGTTGCGTCGAGCAGGCTCGACGGCTAACGACGTGTCGGACTACCGACTACCGCCCGCTGCCTGCTGCCTACTATTCTCCTTGATCGCCTTGATCATCATCGGAATCACCTTGTTCAGATCGCCGACGATGCCGTAATGGGCCACCGAAAAGATCGGCGCGTCGGGATCGGTGTTGATCGCGATAATTTTTGCCGATTCTTCCATGCCGGCCCGATGCTGCACCGCGCCGCTGATTCCGGCGGCAATGTACAACGCGGGCCGCACCGTGGTTCCGGTCTGGCCGATCTGGTGTTCCTTGCCGATCAGGCCGCTATCGATGGCCGCGCGGCTCGCGCCGACCACGCCGCCGATCGCGCCGGCCAGATGCTGAATCAGCTCGAAATTTTCCTTGCTGCCCACGCCGCCGCCGCCGGCCACAATGACCCGGGCCGCCTTGAGGTTCACCTTGCGGGGCTCGATGTGCCGCTTGATGAGCCGCAGGGCGAGGAGCGTGTCGTCCAACTCGACCGTCTCGCGGACGACCTGGCCGCCGCGCGTGTTGTCGGCTTCTTTGAGCGGCATGACGCCTTCGCGGACCGTGGCCATTTGCGGCCACCAGTCGAAGTTGACGATCGTCGCGATGATGTTGCCGCCGAACGCGGGACGAATCTGCAACAACAGATCCTTCACCTCCACCTTCGTTCGCGGATCGACCACGTTGTCGATTTCCAGATCGGTGCAGTCGGCCGTCAATCCGGCTCGCACGGTCGAGGCGACCCGCGGGCCCAGGTCGCGGCCAATCGCCGTCGCGCCATAAATAACGATCTGCGGACGGTGCTTTTCGACCAGCGAGCTGATCACGCGGCAATAGGGGTTCGTCTGGTAATGGGCCAGACGACGGTCCTCGACCAGATAGACCCGATCGACGCCGTGGGCGATGAGCGGCTTGGCCAGCGACTCGACCGCCGTGCCGGGCAGGACCGCGCCGACGCCGACGCCCAGCCGGTCGGCCAGTTCCCGGGCCTTGCCGCACAGTTCGAGCACGACGTCGTGCAGCGTGCCGTCTTCTTGTTCGGCGAAAACCCAAACTTCGCCCTGACGATTCGGTTCGATCATCTCAGATTCCAGTTAACGGTGAAACCACGAAGGACGCGACAAACCACGAAAGACACGAAATACACGAAAGGATGTTTCGTATCACGGCTTGTTACACGCTTCAGTGGCTGCTCCAGCAGTTTGTATTCCGGGTGAATGGAAAAGGGGACATTACTGATTTTGCCGATTTCGACAATGACTCGCCCTTTCTCTCTCCGCAAAATCAGTGATGTCCCCTTTTTTCTAGCCCCACGTCCGATCGACGACCAGCTCGTGGACCATCTGCCCGATGCCTTCCTCGTTCGGCTCGACCTTGGTGAAGCCTTCCTTGGTGAGCACGATGGCTTGGATCCGGTGGACCTTGGTGGGCGAGCCGGCCACGCCACAGCGGTCCAACTCCGCGCCGATCCGGTCCAGATCCCATTGCTCGACCAACAGGCCGTGTTCGGCGAGCGCCTTCGCGCGGCGATCAACTTCAGCCGCGCGATCCGCGTCGGACGCCTCGGGCCGCTCGGCTTTCACTTCGGCGGCCAGTTCGGCGGCGACCCGGGCACGCTTGCACCGCATCACCCGACGAGCCGAGCAAGGCCGCGGGCGGTTGGCCGTGTCGATCACGGTCAAGAGCACGGGCAGATGGGCCTCGACGATTTCCCAGCCTTGGCCGATGTTGCGCCGCACCTGAATAACGTCGTCGGCCAGACTAACGACTTGCTCCAGGTAGGTGATTTGGGGGAGGCCCAGCTTCTCGGCCAGTTGGGGTCCGACCTGGGCCGTGTCGCCGTCGATGGCCTGGCGTCCGCAGAAGACCATGTCGCAGCGCCCGATCGCGCGGACGGCCTGGCTCAGGATGTAGCTGGTGGCCAGGGTGTCGCTGGCGGCCGCGCGGCGATCGGTCAGCAGGACGGCCCGATCCGCGCCGCGATAGAGGCACTCGCGCAGCACGTCGGCCGCTTTGGGCGGACCCATCGTCAACGCGGTGACGGTTCCGCCGTGGGCGTCGCGCACCTCCAGGGCCGTTTCCAGGGCGTGGAGATCCTCGGGATTGAAAATGGCGGGCAATTGGGCCCGATTGACGGTCCCGTCCTCCTTCATGGCCTCGGCGGTGACGTTGGCCGTGTCGGGAACCTGTTTGACACAAACGATGCTGTCGTACGGCACTTGGCGGGCTCCGGGTCTGCGTCGTTCAAACTGCCTGAAACCAAGGAAGTTACCAGTGTTACGCAAATGGGTCAAGCCCCGCTTTCGGCACGATCCAGCAGGCAGTAGGCAGAGGCGCGGACTTTGATAGCCGCCGGCGGAAGCCTGCGGATCAACGTAGGGTGGGCACCGCCCACCAAAAAAATAAAAGACGAGGAATGAAAAAGGCCTGGTGTCACGGCGGGCAGTGCCTACCCTGCCTTGGGCGTTGTCAGATTGACAACAATAAGATAGAATCCGGGACGCATTCTTGCATCACCACGATAGGTGGGCCTTTGTAGTACGGAGGTGATCATGTCCAGCTCGACGCGGGGCGAGTCGGCCCACGAAGCGGTTTTGGGACTCCGAAAACATTCGGATCTCGCTCCATTGGCGGCGGAGTTGCTTTGGCGGGCCAATCAGGCAGAGGACGCCGATGCCTTTTTGGCGACAACACTGCCGGGGTTGGCCGCAAGCATCGGCAGCGAATATCTCGCGGTGGTCGCAGCGCGGGCCGGACAGTGGGCAGTAGTGGCCGCGTCGGGCCCGGTTCGACCGTTGCCCGGCGAGTTGCTGGCCGAGACGCTCGACAGCGAAACAACGCAGGCCGACGAACTTTGGGCCGCGGCGCCGTTGGATCGCCGGGCCGCGACGGCCGAGTTGCTCGTGGTCCATCACGAGCCGGGCAAGTCGCAGATCGAGACGGCCCGGCACTTCGTCGACGTCCTCGCGCCCGTGCTGGGCCAGTGTCTGGCGGCGATCCGCGATCGCTACGCCCAGGGCCGGCGGCGCGATCGGCGGCTGCATCGACTGGAAGCGATCGTCCGCATCGCGCGCCAATGGAACCAGCGACACGAGGTCGAGCCGCTATTGATCGACATGGCGGCCGAGGCCACCCGATTGTTGGACGCGGATCGGGCGAGTATTTTTCTTTGGGACCGTTCGACCAAGACGCTCGTCGGCCGGCCCGCGCTGGGCGTCGAAGGCGGCGAACTGCGGATTCCCGACGACGCGGGCGTGGTGGGCCAGGTGATCCGCTCGGGCAAGCCGCGGCGGGTCGATACGACGATCGAGCCGGAAGCGATCGACCGCCACGTCGACGCGCGGCTCAGCTACAAGACGCGGACCGTGTTGTGCGTGCCGCTCGATGGGCCGCGCGGCGAGCGGCTTGGCGCGTTCGAGTTGCTCAACAAACGCGCCGGCGCGTTCACCGACGAGGACGAGGCGGCCCTGGTCGAGTTGGCCGGCTGGGCGGCGATCGCCCTGGAAAACGCGCAGGACTACGAGCAACTGCTGTCGGCCAATCGGCGGATCGTCGATCAGGCGGCCGATGCGGCGCGCATGATCGGCCAGTGCCCGGCGATCGAGTCGCTCCGGTCGATCCTCGGTCGCGTGGCCGACACCGACTTGGCCGTGCTCATCCTGGGCGAAAACGGCACGGGCAAGGAGATCGTCGCGCGGAGCATTCACTATCAAAGCCGCCGCCGGGCCAAGCCGTTCATCGCGGTGAATTGCGCGGCCATTCCCGACACGCTGGCCGAGAGCGAACTGTTCGGCCACGAGAAAGGCGCGTTCACCGACGCCCAGGAACGGCGGCTCGGCAAGTTCGAGCTGGCCGCCGACGGTACTCTGTTTCTCGACGAGATCGGCGACTTGTCGCTCGCCAGCCAGTCGAAACTGTTGCGAGTGCTCGAGGAGCGGCTGTTGGTTCGCGTCGGCGGATCGACGCC
>DATECS010000445.1:0-6200 GCA_035286785.1 Thermoguttaceae bacterium
CGCTCATGCCCGTCGTGCTCGAACGACTGGGGATCCAACTCCAGAGCGACCTGCTATTGGTCGGTTCCACGCGATCGGTGGGCCGCGGCAACCACGCCGGGTTGCGGTTTTTCCTCGACCATCCGCCGCAAAAAATCGACGCGGGCATTTGCGTCGAGGGCATTCGGCTCGGAAGGCTCAACTTCTTTTCGGTCGGAACGGCCCGCGCCGACGTCACGTGTACCGTGCGCGAGACGAACGAGACCTCGGGAAATTACGGATCAAAAAACGCGATCGTCGCGTTGAACGACATTGTCGGCCGGATTCTCGGAATCGCGACGCCAAGCCAACCTTATACGATGATCCGGCTGGGCAAGCTTCGGGCCGGGGTGGACTACGACGTCGAGCCCGACCAGGCCAAACTGGGCCTCGAGATCATCAGCCACTCGGACGAGATGATCGAGCAGATATGTAGTCAGATTCGCGACATTGTGGGCGAGGCCTCGGCCCAGCACGCGGTCGACGCCGCGCTGGACGTTTTCTTCTCGACCAAGGCGGGCGGCGTTCCTTTTTCCCATCCGCTCGTCAAAGCGGTCCTCGACGTGATGGAACAACTCGGCATTGAACCGGACCAGAGCCACGCCCCGTCGGAATTGTCCGAGCTGATTGCCCGCGGCATCCCCAGCGTGACCCTGGGAATCACCTACGGCAAACGGGGAAGCCAGCAGGAACCCGACCACGTCCACATCGGCCCGCTGTTGACGGGCGTGGCCCAGTTGGTCGGCGCGGTGCTGGCCATTGATTCGGGGGTGTGCGATGCATCCTGAAACCATCCATCACGAACCGTCCGCCGCGGCGGCCGTCGACACGAGCCAGTGGCTCGCCTCGCGGACGTTCCATCACTCGAATTTTTGGGACATCAAGTGGCTGGTCGAGGAGAAGCAGCGTCAGGGGCTGACGGTGTCGCTGTGCCTGCCGACGCTGAACGAAGAGGCCACCATCGGCCAGGAGATCGTCATCCTCAAGGCCGAACTGGCCGACCGCTATCCGTTGCTGGACGAGATCGCCGTGGTCGACTCGGGCAGCACGGACCGGACGTGCGAGATCGCGGCCGGCTTCGGGGCGGACGTTTACATCGCGTCGGACCACCTGGTCGAGTGCGGCGCCCACCGCGGCAAGGGCGAAAACCTCTGGAAGGCGCTCTATCTGCTCCGCGGCGACATCATCGTTTACGTCGACACCGACATCAAGAACATCCATCCGCGGTTCGTCTACGGGTTGGTCGGCCCGTTGATCCAAAATCCCGAAATTCAGTACGTCAAGGCGTTTTACGACCGGCCGATCGCCTACTCGGGCGGCTTGCGGCCCAC
This sequence comes from Thermoguttaceae bacterium, assembly GCA_035286785.1. GTDB lineage: Bacteria > Planctomycetota > Planctomycetia > Pirellulales > Thermoguttaceae > UBA11386. The sequence goes on from DATECS010000445.1 coordinate 1,350, forward strand.
CGGCGGCGGCCGGGTCACTGAAATCCTGATCCGCCCGTTGTTCAGCCTCTTCTATCCCGAGCTGGCGGGGATCCTTCAGCCCTTGTCGGGCGAGTACGCGGGGCGGCGGTCGGTGCTCGAGCGGATTCCGTTTCCGGTGGGCTACGGCGTCGAAACGGCCATGCTGATCGACATTTATCAGCGGCTGGGACTCGGCGCGTTGGCCCAGACCGACCTGGACAGCCGCATCCACCGCAACCAGGACACGATCGCGCTGGGCCGGATGGCGTTCGGCGTGCTGCGCACCTTCATGTCGCGGTTGCAGCAGGACCAGAAAGTCGTCCTGCAAAACACGCTGCCGAGCATCATGCGCCAGTTCCAAGTGAGCGACGGCCGCTACGCCCAGGTGGAACACGTCATTGAGGAAGTCGAACGCCAGCCGATCCTCGAAGTCGAGGCGTATCGTCATAAATTTCACCCGGAGTCCGCCTGAAGCCGAGACGTTGAATAAACCACGGAGGCACGGAGGTCACGGAGACGATTTGTTGTCGAAACATCGGAGGTCAGGCTATTGTGTTTCCCCGCCGGGCTTGCCCCGGTGGGGTATTTTGCTAGGTTTTAGAGCAAGAAAGACGACACGGAAAAGAAAGGCAACCGCCTCCGTGCCGTGGTTTTTCCGAATCCGTCCGCGAGTTTGCCATGAATCTGGCCATCATTCACTATCACCTGAATCGCGGCGGGGTGGCGCGGGTGATTGAGAATCAACTGCTCGCCTTGGACGCCGTGCTCGATCCGGCGGACCCGTGGCACGCGGCTATTCTCCACGGCGGGCGCAAGGAAGGGTGGAACGACGGGCTGGCCGGTCGGCTTCGAGCGATCCGGCTGGAGTTGGCCGTCGTGCCGGGGCTTGAATACGACGAGCCGAGGGCCGCCGAGAATGCGCCGCCCGACGAGGGATCGCGGCTGTTGCTCGAACTGACCGACGCGATTGGCCGGCTTGGCTTCACGCCCGGCGAGACCGTCGTGCAGATCCACAATCATTCGCTGGGCAAAAACGTCGCGCTTTCCGCGAGCGTCGGAGCGTTGGCCGCCTCGGGCTACAACCTGCTGCTGCAAATCCACGACTTCGCCGAGGATTTCCGCCCGGCCAACTACCGGCGCGTGGCGTCGCTGGGCGCCGAGACGTTGTATCCCCAGGCGGCCGGCATTCACTACGCGGTGCTCAACGGGCGCGACCACGCGATGCTGCTTGCGGCGGGCGTGGCCGACGAGCGTCTTCACTTCTTGCCGAATCCCGTGTGCCCCGGCGGCGCACTGCCCGATCGGGCCGTGGCCCGCGCGAAGCTCGAGACGATTTTCGGGGTGGGTCCCGGCCGGCGGTTTTTGCTTTATCCGGTGCGGGCGATCCGGCGAAAGAACGTGGGCGAGGCTTTGCTGGTGGGAGTGCTTTCGCCGCCGGGGACGGTGGTTGGCGTGACGTTGGCGCCGTTGAATCCGGCGGAGCGGCCGGTTTACGCGGAGTGGAAGGACGCGGCCGCGGAGCTGGAGCTGCCGTGCCGCTTCGAGGTGGGCGGGGCCGGCGCGTTGACGATCGCTGAGAACCTGGCGGCTTCCGACACGCTGATGACCACGAGCGTGGCCGAAGGGTTCGGCATGGTTATGCTGGAATCGTGGCTCACGGGCCGCGCGCTGGTGGGCCGCGATTTGCCGGAGATCACCTCCGACTTCACCGCGGCCGGCCTGCGGCTCGACGGGCTGTGGAAACGGCTCGACGCGCCGCTTGCCTGGGTCGGACGCGAACGATTTGCCGACGCGGCGCGCGCCGCCTATCGCCGCGCGATGGCCGTGTTCGACCGGCCGTTGCCGACGGGCTGGGAGGACGCCTTGCGCGACAAAATGAGCAACGGCGCGGTCGATTTCGCCGATCTCGACGAAGCGATGCAGCGGGACGTGCTCGGCCGCGTCGCCGGGTCGCCCGAGGACCGGCGGGAGGTCTTCGCGCGCAATCCGGGCCTGGAGGAGACGCTCGCGGTCGATCGCTCGTCGTCGGCCGCGACCATCGAACGGAACGCGCGCGTGGTCGAGCGCCGGTTTGGGCCCGTGCCCAGCGGGCGGCGTCTGGCGGAACTGCTTGCGCGCGTCGCCGGGTCGCCGCGCGGCGGCCCGGCGGCGCGGTTGGCCCGGCACGAGCGGATTTTGGACGCCTTGCTCGATCCTCGGCGTTTTCGGATGATTCGAACGTAAAAAGAGACGAAGGGTGAGTATCCAGGGGAGTAATCGGCATGGCAAACGCGATAGACATTTTTCGACAACTGGCCAAGCCGCTCGATCCGGAGCCGACGGGCGCGGAGCCCAGTCTGCGCCGGCTCGAGGGGATTCGGGTCGTGCTGTTCGATCTTTATGGGACGTTGTTGGTCAGCGGCAGCGGCGAGGTCGGCATCGCGGCCGCGGCGAGCGACACGGCGGCGGCCGAGGCGTTTGCGGCCGTGGGACTTGAAACCGCCGTGCCCTCGGTGAAGATCACGCAATGCCTGTTCGACACGATTCTCGCGATGCACGACGAGTTGCGGGCCGCCGGCCGCGATTGGCCCGAGGTGGACATTCGCGTGGTGTGGCCGCGGGTGTTGGCCGCGCTGGCGTCGGAAGGCGGCGTGGACCCGGCGGCGTGTGAAAAAGTGGACGTCGCGCGGCTGGCCGTCGAGTACGAGGCGCGGGCGAATACCGCGTGGCTGATGCCCGGCGCGGCGGAATGCCTGGCCGGATTGCGCGCCGGGGGCCGGGTGTTGGGGATCATCAGCAACGCGCAGTTTTACACGCTCGATCTGATGGAGGCCCTCTTCGGGTTCCGCGCGGAGCCGCTCGGGTTCGACCCGGCGTTGCAGTTTTATTCCTACCAGCACGGCTGGGGGAAACCGAGCCGGCGGCTGTTCGAGATGGCGGTCCACGAACTGGCCGAGCGGTCGATCCGGCCGGCGGAAGCCCTCTGCGTGGGCAACGACATGCTCAACGACGTTTTGGCGGCGCGCGATGTGGGCTTTCGCACGGCCCTGTTCGCCGGCGACGCCCGCAGCCTGCGACTCCGAGAGGACGACCCCCAGGTGAAGGAAGTCAAGCCCGACCTGATTTTGACCCGACTTGGCCAGTTATTGGAGTGTATTATTTATTGACGGCAGGGTGGCCGTGATAGGTTGCGACATGGAAGAAACCGAGCCGCGACCGTAAGGGAGCGGTTGCCGGCGTCACGAGCCACTACCGCTCCCTTACGGTCGCGGCTCGGTTTGTGGTCGCGGCTTGGTTTATGCGAACATGCCGGCAATCATGTCCGACCCGTCGTGTTGTTTTTCTAACGGAGAACTCAAAGACCGTGGCCTGTAACATCGGTTTTGTCTCGACCCGATTCGCCGGCACCGACGGGGTGTCGTTGGAAAGCGCCAAGTGGGCGCAGATTCTCTGGGACCACCAGCACGTGAGCCATTGGTACGCCGGGCGGTTGGACCGCGATCCGGCGGTGAGCATGTTGGTGCCGGAGGCGTATTTTTACGACCGCGACAACGTGTGGATCAACGAGCGGGCGTTCGGCACGCGGCGGCGCTCGCCGGAGATGACGCGGAAGATCTATCAGGTGGCCGATTACCTGAAGGGCACGCTTTACGATTTCGTCGACGCCTTCAGGATCGAGATTCTCATCGCCGAAAACGTGCTGTGTCTGCCGATGCATATTCCGCTGGGCGTGGCGCTGGCCCATTTCATCGCCGAAACCGAGATGCCCACCATCGCGCATCACCACGATTTCTACTGGGAGCGGACGCGATTCACGGTCAATTCGGTGGGCGATTTTCTGACGATGGCCTTCCCGCCGGGCCTGCCGTCGATCCAGCACGTGACGATCAACTCGTTCGCGCAAAACAATTTGTCGCACCGCGAGGGCGCCTCGTCGGTGCTCATTCCCAATGTGCTCGACTTTGAAAATCCCCCGCCCGACGCGACGGACGTCCGTGCCGCGTTCCGCGAGCGGATGGGCCTGGCGCCGGACGACATCATGGTGCTTCAGCCGACCCGGGTCGTGCCGCGCAAGGGGATCGAACATTCGATCGCGCTGGTGGCCCAACTCAAGGACCCGCGGTGCAAACTGGTCGTGTCGCACGAGTCGGGCGACGAGGGGCCGGATTATCAGCGCGCGCTGGCCGAGCTGGCCGAGGCCTCCGGCGTCGATCTGCGGTTCGTCCACGCGCACGTCGCGCCGTCGGGCGAGCCGGGCGAGTCGGGTGAGTTGCGCACCGCCGTGCTGCCCAGTCCCGCGCTGGGCGAAGTCTACGCGGCGGCCGACCTGATCACGTATCCGAGCCTCTATGAGGGTTTCGGCAACGCGCTGCTCGAGGCGTTTTATTATCGGAAGCCGGTGGTGGTCAATCGCTACTCGATCTTCATTGCGGACATCGAGCCCAAGGGGTTCAAGGTGATCGCGATGGACGGATTCCTCACGCGCGGCGTGTTGGACCACGTCCGCAAGGTGATCGCCGACGAAGCGTATCGGAAGGAAATGGTCGATTACAACTACGAGCTGGGCAAAGCGTTTTTCAGCTACAGCGTGTTGCGCCGCCGGCTCCGCACGCTCTTGACGAATTTCACCGGGTTGGATGAAATGTAGGGCGCCTCTGGACGCACCGTGGGCAGGTCGGTACTCATCACGCTCCGCGTGATGTCACGATAGACCGGTATTCGCGTTCAGCGACGACCTCACGCGGAGCGTGAGGAATACGGTGGCGCCTCTGGACGCACCGTGGGCAGGTCGGTACTCATCACGCTCCGCGTGATGTCACGATAGACCGGTATTCGCGTTCAGCGACGACCTCACGCGGAGCGTGAGGAATA
>DATECS010000446.1:0-9088 GCA_035286785.1 Thermoguttaceae bacterium
GACCCGCAGTGGGTCGCCGAACCGTCTGGGGGGGTGAGTGCTGTGCCATCGGCACGCATCCACCTAGAAGAGCAAACGGTGTGCCAATCCCAATCGGAGCGCCAACATTCCGGTCCGTCATGTTCCGAGAGGCTATCCGAAAACGGAAAAGGCCCGTCATCTAGTGGTTGCGGATCGCCCCCTCCGCGATATCCGGGAGCCCGTCCCTGTTTTCGGATCCCTGACGATGTCTTTCTGCCTCGTGACAGGCTCGAAACAGCGCAACGAACAGCACTTGGCGGTGAGCGCGGTCCATGCGTTCGGGGTGCCACTGGACGAAAACGGCCCAGGGATGCTCGGACAGTTCCAGGGCTTCGATCACCTCGTCGTCGCTCCGCGCGGCGACGCGCAGCCCCCGACCCACTCGTTTGGCCGCCTGGTGGTGAGAGGAGACGACCGTGATGGTTTCCTCGCCGAAAATTTCGCGCAATCGGCTGTCGGGGGCGAGCGTGACGCGGTGGGTGATTGGGTTGTCGTTGTCCTTCTTGGGCGACGGGTTTCCGTGGACCACCTTGCCGCCGACCTCGCTGGGGAGGTCTTGGACGAGCGACCCGCCGCGCACGACGTTCGTCATTTGCAACCCCAGGCAAATCCCCAGCACGGGCTTGCCCGTCTTGAGCCATGCGTCGATCAATTTCGATTCGCAGCGCCATCGAGCTTCGGGCATGACCCTGGTCGCGGGATGCGGTTTCTCGCCGTAGGCCGACGGCGGAACGTCGGCGCCGCCGGTCAACACCAGACCGTCGAGCTTCTGGACGTACTCCGCGCGGAGCGCGTCGTCGTCGATCGGCGGGAGAATCACCGGCAGCCCGCCGGCGTCGCGAACCGCCTGGGCATAGGCCAACGGCGCGGCCGCCGATTGGTCGTTGATCGTCGCGGTGATTCCGATCCAAGTCGCGGCGGCGGAGTCCACCTCGTCGGGCCGGTCGCGCGAAGGAGACGTGCAAGAGGCCCCCACGACCGCCGTCAACAGCACGGCGAGGCCGGTTCGGGCAACATTTTCCGATTGCATCGAGTGTCTTTTCACGGGATCACCTCTCATCCGCACCACGGAAAAAGAAGCATGTCCAGTAGTTCCAAATTCGCCGAATTACCGTAGGCCGGGTCGTGACCCGGCGACAGATAGTCCCGAGCAAAAACCTTGCCGGGTCGCGACCCGGCCTACGGATTGTCCCAAACTTGTCACTACTGATGTCGGGAATCGCCGCGGACCTAAAGGTGCGTGCCACTGCTTGCCGCACAAGACGTTGCATGCGATCGGACACGGCACTGCTTGCGGCTTTTCGGCGCGTCAAGGGTCTCCGGCAAGCAGTGTTGTTATGCAAGTCCAAACAGGCTTGAGATTTCCGCAAGCAGTGGCACGCATCCAATTCCCCGGACTCGGCTTCTATTTCGCCTGCTTTCTAGCACATCGCACGACCCGGGGAAGTCTCGCCAAGTCCTTGACCGTCTCCACCGGGCCGAACGCGCCGACGGCTTCGATCAGCCGGCAGACCGCCTCGTGGATCATCGGGCTGATTTCCATGACGAGATGCCCGCCGGACCGCAGCCGCGCGGCGGCCTGGGGCAAAAGACGCTCGATCACCTCGGTCCCTCGCGATCCGGCGATCAGGGCGGTCCGCGGCTCGTGGTCGCGGACCTCGGGCATCAGGGCGGACCATTCCGACTCGCCCACGTAGGGCGGATTGCTCAGCACCAGGTCGAACGAGGCGTCGGCCGGGAGTCCGTCGAGCAGGTCGCTTTCCACGAACTCGATCCTTCCGGCGACCCCGTGCCGCTCGGCGTTTTCCCGGGCGACGGCCAGCGCGGCCCGCGAACAATCGACGGCCGTTACGCGCGCCGCCGGCAGGTGTTTGGCCACGGCCACGGCGATCGCCCCGCTGCCCGTGCCCACGTCGCAGATCGCCGCCGCCCGGCCGTTGCCGCACTGCCGTGCCAGATCGAGCGCGGCCACCACCAGCAACTCGGTCTCCGGCCGCGGAATGAGCACGTCGGGCGTGACGCGAAACGCCAGCGAGTAAAACTCGCGCCGTCCGACCAGATAGGCCACCGGCACGTGCTCCGCGCGGCGGCGGACCAATTCGCGAAAGCGGCCCCTCGGCCCCTCGTCGGGCACGTCGTCAAATCGCGTGTAAAGATCAATCCGCTGGCAACCGAGCGCCTCGGCCAAAAGCACCTCCGCGTCCAGCCGCGGACTTTCCGCCCCGTGCGACGCAAGATATTCCTGCGTCCACGTCAACAGCCGGCCGATGGTCCAGGGTTCGGAAGAAGACAAGGCGAGGATTGGAGATTTGTAGGCCGGGTTGCGACCCGGCGCGTGGGCACGTGTTGTGACACAGGTATTGCCGGGTCGCGACCCGGCCTACGCTCATTCCACCGCGCCAAACGTGTTGCGCAGCTCCTGCCGTTCGTATTCGAGGAGGCCTTCAATCACCGGTTCCAGATTGCCGGCCAGGATGCTATCGAGCTTGTAGAGCGTCAGGCCGATGCGGTGGTCGGTCAGGCGGTTCTCGGAAAAATTGTAGGTGCGGATCCGCTGGCTGCGGTCGCCCGAGCCGATTTTGGTCTTCCGTTCCTGCGATCGCTTGGCGTGCTCTTCTTCCTGCTTGCGTTCGTAGAGCCGGCTTTTCAACACGCGCAGGGCCTTGGCCAAATTTTTGTGCTGGCTCTTTTCGTCCTGGCACGAGACGACGATGCCCGTCTCGAAATGGGTCAGCCGAATGGCCGAGGCCGTCTTGTTGACGTGCTGGCCGCCGGGGCCGCTGGCGTGAAAAATGTCCTTGCGGTAGTCGTCCGACTTCAGGCTGATTTCGACGTCCTCGGGCTCGGCCATCACGGCCACGGTGGCCGCGCTGGTGTGGATGCGGCCCTTGGCTTCGGTCTCGGGCACGCGCTGCACTCGGTGGCCGCCGCTTTCGAACTGCAACTGGCGAAAAACGCCCTCGCCTTCGAGCCCCAGCGTGATTTCCTTGAACCCGCCGAGTTCGGTCGGACTGAGACCCAGCACCTCGACTTTCCAGCCTTGTCCTTCGGCGTAGTGTTTGTACATTTCATACAAATCGCGGGCGAACAGGGCCGCCTCCTCGCCGCCGGTGCCCGCGCGGATCTCCATGACGCACGACGCCCGATTGGCGTCCTCGCCGCCGATGGTCATGTCGAGCAATTCGTTCCAGAGTTCCTCGCGGCGTTCTTTCAACACGGGCAATTCGGCCGTGGCCAGCTCCTGCATCTCGGCGTCGTGGCCATCGATCCACTCGTGCGCCTCGGTGATCTGGGCGTTGAGCTGCTTGAAGCGGCGATACTTCGTGGCCAGCTTGGCCAACGACCCGTGCTCGCGCGCCACGGCCGACAGCCGGGCCGAATGGGCCAGCACGTCCGGATCGACCAGCAGCTTCTCGAGCTCCTCGAATCGGCGGAGTTTTTGTTCAAGAAGATCGCGCATGGGATAACGCCCGCGGTGAGAACGGCCAAATACTAACCCGAAGCGCAAGCGAGGACAAGTGGACGCGGAGGGACGCACGCGAAGTTACGCAAGGGTGATTTTGACGATCGCCCTCGCTGGCGCTTCGGGTTGGTATGCGCTAGCGAACAGCGCCGACTACTCCTCGTCGGTTGTCGTCCGAACCGGCTTCTTCTTTTTGGGCTGCAAGCTGGCGTAGTTGCCGCCGCCGAACTTCTTGTTGAACTTCTCAATCCGGCCGGCCGTGTCGACGTACTTCAGCTTGCCCGTGTAGAAGGGATGGCAGACGTTGCAGATATCGACCTTGAGTTCGGCCTGGGTGCTGCGGGTCGTGAAGGCGTTGCCGCAACCGCAGGTGACCTTCGTTTCGACGTACTTGGGATGGATGTTGTCTTTCATATTCTATGGTCCTTCGTCAGCCGCAGAGAGGCGTCTTGATGACATCATGGGGCCAGCTATACTGGATCGTGAGAATCCCTTAGTGTATCGTCAGCGATTGCGAGAAACAAGAGGCGTTCCGCCACGCCCCCCTTTTGGTGAATCTCGCGTCACGCGCAATAAAAAATCCGAGCCGCGACCGTCAGGGAGCGGTGGCGCGAGTCATAAGATACCACCGCTTCCTGACGGTCGCGGCTCGGGAATGGGCGGATCCTCCGTGGTGAAAGATGCGTCTTATCCTTCCTTCACCTTCACCTCGATCCGTTTTGGGGCGTTCTCGGGCGACTTGGCCAGGTGGATCGTCAGCACGCCATTGGCGTATTCGGCGTTGACCTTCGTCGAGTCGATGCCGGCGGGCAGCGCCACCGTCCGGCGGAATGATCCAAAACGGCTCTCCACGTGGTAGTAGCCCTTCTCGCGCCGCTCGACCGTCTCCTTCTTCTCGCCCGAGAGCACCAGTTGGTTCTCGGTCACGGAGATGTCGAGGTCTTTTGGATCGAGTCCCGGCAACTCGGCCCGGACGGTGTACTCGGTGTCGGTTTCGGCCAGATCGACCGAGGGCGACCACGCGCCCGACTCGCGCGGCGGCCAGTCCAGCGCCGCGAACGGCTCGCGAACAAACGCATCGAACAACCGATCGATGTCCGATCGGAGCGAAGCCAACGTTGTGGGCACGCGCGACGATTCGTCCGCCGACTTGTTTCTCCAAGGAATCAAACTCATTTTCATGCCTCCTTATTCTTTCGACCACTCGGCCGCCATTCGTAGGTCAGGCTGTGCCTGACAATCGGTCGGCCGACATTCAAAAAATGTCAGGCACAGCCTGACCTACTACTACTACTCATCCTCTTTCTCCTACCGAGCCTGAACCGCGATTTTGCGCGGCTTGACCGTTTCGGCCTTGGGCAGGTGGAGCGTGAGCACGCCGTCGGCGCACTCGGCGGCGATACGGCTCGGATCAATCTCCTGGCTCACGCGAAAACTGCGATAATAGTCGCCCACGCCGAACTCCTGGGCGAGGTACGTCCGGCCGTCGGCCCGCGAGGCGTCGACCGGGGCATGGACCGAGAGGATCCCGTCGGCGAAATCCACGCTGATTTTCTCGGTCACCGCGCCCGGCACGTCGGCCACGACGACCAACTCGTCGGGCTTCTCCAGGATATCGACGTTCGGCCGGTAGCATTGCCCGCACCGGGTCTCTTCGCACCCGCGAGCGTTTTCCACAACCACGTTTTCTTGATCTGCCATTGTGTCGTCTCCTTTTATTTCGTGTTGGTGCGTCCAGACGCACCCTACGACTATTTGCGTCCCTCCGCAATTTCTTTATCCTTCTTGTCCGCCGACTTTGACCTCGATCTTGCGGGGTTTCGCGCTGGGCACCTTGGGCAGCGTCACGCGAAGCACGCCGCGCGACAGCTCGGCCGAAACGTGTTCGGCGTCCACTTCGAACGGAAGCGGAACGTGCCGGTCAAACGATCCGACGGGCCGTTCGCGCCGGTGATAGGTCACGCCCTGCTGTTCGGTCTCGGGCAATTCGACGCGAATCACCAGTTCGTTCTCGACCACCGAAATGTCGAGGTTCTCGTTCTTCACGCCAGGCACTTCCATTTCGACCATCAGAGCGTCGTCCGCTTCCCAGACGTTCACAGCCGGTCCCTCGCGCCGCGCCCAGGCCGCCAGCGGCCCTCCCGGCCACGCGCCCGAGAGCAACCGATCCATCTCGTCGCGTAGTTGATGGATGGGATGTCGTGGAATGGTGTATCGAAAGACCATGGTAAAACCCTCCTTTTTGAATAGCGGAGCTAATGTAATATGGCGTGCGTCGAGCGGACTTGTCGCTCGTTTCCTTTGTTGAACCATCGTCCCTAGACCACACCTTTGGCAAACTGCGTGCCAAACGGCGGGGGGTGTTCGTTACCCGTTGGCGGCCATAAACTTGCGATCTTGCATTTTGCCGTAGCCTGATGGCCCATTTTTATAGAGCATCATCCGGGTGCCAAAATGGCAGGTCGCGGGTTTGCTGACCCGGATGGATTGCCCAGCAAAAGGTAGGGTGGGGCGACGATCGGCCCACAAAACGTCACGACTTGTCTCAAACGCTGAATGGGTCGATCGTTGCCCCACCACACACGGCTGGGAAAGCATGTCCACGGCGAGGAACCAACGTCCATTCGACCGTGTCGTGATTTCTACCCTTTGTGGGATGGTGCGTCTTCAGCGGCCGCGGATATGGTGCCCGCCCACTTAAGTCATTGCATAACAATGATTTGAAAACACTCACCGGTCGCCCTGCTTGGTCCCTTCGCGTCTATCGGCCGAGGGTCTTTTCTCGCTTGTAGCCCCCCGCCGACGCCGGTATACTGGACGGTTTGATTTTTCCGGCGCAGGCCTATTTTGCGCAACCCGAGTATTTTTCCATACCTACATGCGATTCACGTTGCTCGACCGGATCACCTCGCTCGAACCGGGCGCGAAGATCACGGCGGTCAAAAACCTGACAATGGCCGAAGAGTATCTGGGCGACCATTTCCCCCAGTTCCCGGTCATGCCCGGCGTGCTCATGCTCGAGGCGATGCTCGAGGCGGGCGCGTGGCTCGTCCGCGCCGGCGAGGACTTCGCCCATAGCATGGTCATGCTGCGCAAGGCGAACAACGTGAAATACGGCCAATTCGTTCAGCCCGGCCAGACGTTGCACGTCACAGCCGAGATCGTCGACCAGGACGACGACGAAACCAAGATCAAGGCCCGGGGAACCATGCTCGGCCGGCTCACCGTGGCGGGCCGGCTGACGTTGGTCCGGTACAACCTGGCTGACTCGAACCCGGCCCACGCCAAAACCGACGAGCAAGTCCGCACGCACCTGCGCAAGCTGTTTGCGTTGTTGTACGACCCGACCCGACCGGTCGAAAAAGAAGAAGTGGAAGTGGAAGCGGAGCAAGAATGACGCGACTGGCCGACAAGAAAATCCTGATCACCGGCGGCAGCCGAGGCATCGGCCGCGCGTGCGTCGCCAAAATGGCGGCCGAAGGCGGCACGGTGGCGTTTGTTTATCAAAGCAACCAGCAGGCAGCCGACGAGTTGGCGGCCCAACTGACCGCCGCCGGCCACGACGTCCGCGCCCTCCAGGCCGACGTCCGCGATTCGGCCCGCGTCCACGAGCTGGTCAACCAGTTGGTCGACCAGTGGGGACGGTTGGACGTGTTGGTCAACTCGGCCGGCATTGTCCGCGACGGTCTGCTCGGTGCCATGACGCCCGAGCAATGGGCCGACGTGATCGAAACCAACCTGGGCGGAACCTACAACTTCTGCCACGCGGTGGTGCAGCAAATGATGTACCAGCGGGCCGGCAGCATCGTCAATCTGTCGAGCACGGCGGCCGAGTTCGCCTCGCGCGGCCAGGCCAATTACGCGGCCAGCAAGGGCGCGATCGACGGGCTGACCCGGGCGCTGGCCAAGGAACTGGCTCCCCGCAAGATCCGCGTGAACGCGGTGGCGCCGGGCATGATCGAGACGGACATGAGCGCGGCGGTTCGCGGCCTGGCGGCCGACCAGATCACCAAGGCGATCCCGCTCAAACGGATCGGTCAACCGGAGGAGATCGCCAACGTCGTGGCGTTTTTGGCGAGCGAGGAGGCAAGCTATTTGACCGGACAAGTCATACGCGTGGATGGAGGGATCAGCCTCGGCGGTTATTGAGCCGTCGCGGCGCGATCTTGCGCCCATTCATCGGATATTTGGAATTGTTACCCGGAGGAAATGAAAACGATGCCAACCAAAGACGAAATCTTCGAAAAGATCCAAGTGGCCCTGGTCGACGCGCTGGGAGTGGACGAGGACGAGGTGACTCCCGAGGCGACGCTAGTGGGCGATTTGGGCGCCGAGTCGATCGACTTCCTCGACATCGTCTTCCGCCTGGAAAAGTCGTTCTCGATCAGCATCCCTCGCGGCGAACTGTTTCCCGAGGATATTTTGACCAACGCTCAATACATCAAGGACGGGAAGCTGACCGAGGCCGGTCTGGCGGAAGTCCGCAAGCGGATGCCGTTCGCCGATTTGACGGAGTTCTCGAAGAACCCGGCGGTGCAGGACTTCGGCAACCTATTGACCGTGGCCGACATGTGCCGGTTTGTCGAGACGAAACTGCAAAACGCGGCGTAGAGGCCTTTGTTGCGGAAATCGCCGTAGGGTGGGCATCGCCCACCACGACGTGCTTGGTTATTTCGGTGGGCGGTGCCCACCCTACACTCGCTTTCGCGGTTGTGACGACGTAGAGACGCCTCCATGCGATGGTACTGGATTGATCGGTTCATCGAATTCGAGAGCGGCCGACGGGCCAAGGCCGTGAAGGCCGTCTCGTTGGCCGAGGAGTATCTGCACGATCACTTCCCCGGCCATCCGGTGATGCCCCATCCGCTGATTATCGAGGGCGTTGCCCAGACGGGCGGGCTGCTCGTGGCCGAATACAACGCCTTCTCCGAGAAGGTGGTGCTGGCCAAGATCTCGAAGGCCAAGTTCCACGGCGACGCCGTGCCCGGCGACGTGCTGACCTACACGGCCGACGTCGAGTACATCAAGAAGGACGGGGCGATGATCCTCGGCACGGTCCACCGCGGCGAGGAGCTTTTTGGTTACATGGAACTGGTCTTTGCCCACCTGCAAAACGGCCACGAGAACCGGATGCTCTTTGAACCCCAAACGTTCCTGGACATGATGCGGATGCTCGGCGCGTACGACGTGGGCCGCGCGGCCGACGGAAGCCCGTTGGCCGAACCGGCCGGTCCGACGGCGGGCCGCTGAGGTTGGCTCGCGTGACGGTCGCTCGTCCGCGCCGCGTCAAGCAGCCCACCTTCACGCGCCCATGAAGCCCAACCGGATACCAACCCGAAGCGCCGGCGAGGGCAAACCAAATCCACCACGCGCGAGAGCGCTTCAAGGAGTCGCAAGATGAGACGACGCGTTGTCGTGACGGGAATCGGCTGGGTGACGCCGCTGGGCTGGGAAATCGAGCCCATGTGGCGGCGTCTGTTGGCCGGCGAGTCGGGCGTGGGCCGCATCACGCGGTTCGACGCCTCGAACTTCCCCACCCAAATCGCCGCCGAAGTCCGCGGTTGGGATCTCTCCGACGTGGGCGAAGACCCCAAGCAGTGGACC
>DATECS010000447.1:0-7212 GCA_035286785.1 Thermoguttaceae bacterium
CGGCGTCTGGCTCGCCCCGAGCCGATAGGCCACTCCGCGCAGATCGTGCAACTGCTCCACCGTCTCGCCGGCGGCCAACCGTCGCACGATTTCCAGCAGCGTCCGCTCGCCCATGCCGTGGACCAGCAAGTCGGGCTTGGCATCCATCACAATCGACCGCCGGACCGTGTCGCTCCAGTAGTCGTAATGGGCCAACCGTCGCAGACTCGCTTCGATCCCGCCGGCCACGATTGGCACGCCCGGAAACGCCTCGCGGGCCCGTTGGCAATAGGCCAGCGTCGCGCGGTCGGGCCGCCGGCCGATTTCAGCGCTAGGGCTATAGGCGTCGTCGTTCCGCCGCTTGCGATCGGCCGTGTAGTGATTGACCATCGAGTCCATGTTGCCCGCGCTGACGGCGAAACAGACCCGGGGCCGGCCGAAGCTGCGCCAAGCGTCGCACGAGCGCCAGTCGGGCTGGCTGAGAATCGCCACCCGCCAGCCGGCGGCTTCAAGCCACCGCCCCAAAATAGCCGCGGCGAAACTCGGATGATCCACGTAGGCGTCGCCCGACACGAAGACCACGTCCACCGCGTCCCAACCGCGCGCGGCGACCTCGGCCGAGGTCATCGGCAGCGGCGGCGTAGGCAGGGTGGGATGGGGTTTGGACGTCATGGATCGTGCTTCCGAGGCACGCGAGTAGGGCGAGAATCTTATTATTCTAGCCGCCTTTTCGATCGAAAGATAGGAAAACATTCCGCGACGAGGACCACGGAACGTCTATTGGGCCACAGTGAATCACCTCGTTATAATGACCCAGCCCGTATTCCTCACGCTCCGCGTGAGGTCCATCTGGCGACCAACCGGATGGGAGACCTCACGCGGAGCGTGAGGAGTACAGCCCGTAGCTCAGGCTGTGCCAGACAAATTATTCGTAGGCCGGGTCGTGACCCGGCATTTGGAAAAAATCGGATGAATTTTGCCGGGTCACGACCCGGCCTACGAATTTCGCCTTGTTTAAACCACGATGCAACCGAACGCCTCGCCGCGAATTTTGATCGTCCGGCTCAGCGCCATCGGCGACACGGTTCACGGCATGCCCGTGCTGTGCGCGTTGCGTGAGCGGTTCCCGGCGGCCCATTTGAGTTGGGTGGTCGAACGTCGCGCGGCGGCCTTGTTGCGAGGGCACGCGGCGTTAGACGAGCTGATCGAGTTGCCACGCGGCTGGCTGCGTTCCCCGCGCGAGGTACTCGGCTTGCGGCGACGACTCAGGAAACTTCAGCCCGAGGTAACGATCGACTTGCAGGGGCTGACCAAAAGCGCGATCGTCGCAAGGCTCTCCAGCGCGCGACGACGAATCGGCTTCGGCGACGAAAAAGGCCGCGAGCTAAGCCGGTGGCTCAATAACGAATTGGTCCATGCCCCGGCCGCCCATGTGATCGACGCCAATCTACAACTGCTCGGCCCCTTGGGCGTCACGTCGCCGGCCGTGCGTTTCGACGTGCCCGAGACGCCCGAGGACGCGCGGAACATCGAGGCAATGATCGCTCGCGCGGGCGTGGGCGGACGATTCGCCCTCATCAATCCCGGGGCGGGCTGGCCGTCGAAACTCTGGCCGCCCTCGCGATTCGCCGCCGTGGCCGAATACCTGGGCCGCCGCCACGGCATAAAAAGCCTCGTCGTCTGGGCGGGCAACGAAGAACATGTGTGGGCCGACGCAATCGCCGCCGGCTCCGGGGGCCATGCCCAGACGGCCCCGCCCACCTCGCTCACCGAACTGGCCGCGTTGTGCCGTCGGGCCTCACTGTTCATCGCGTCCGACACGGGCCCGTTGCACATCGCGGCGGCGGTGGGCACGCCCTGCGTCGGTCTCTACGGTCCCATGCCGGCTGCGCGCAACGGCCCCTACGGCCCCCGTCACATGGCCATCCAAAAATGTGACGATTTCCACGGCACTAGCCGCCAACGCCGCAACGCCCCCGCCGCCCTGATGGAGGTCATCGAGGTGGACGACGTTTGTCGGGCGTGCGATGCGATCCTTAAGTGATGTTCCGGCGTCTTTCGTGTTTTTGAGGCGAGCTTTTTTGCGGCGCCATGCAAATTCCGCGGAATCGGACGGGTTTGCTTAACTTCCCTGGCTTCTTCTGCCGATCCTTATGATCTCATCAGCGTAGTTGCCGAGAATCCCTGCGCCCAGGGGCCCGGCAGCCGCCGGAGCACGCGCAAGTGGAATTGCCAACAGTGTTTCGATCACGGAGGATCGCATGGTCAACACGCTCACCCCGGCCGAAGACGTCGCCCAACTCTGGCAACAGTTCAAAACGGACCCCGACAACCGCGAGCTGCGCAACCGGCTTGTGGAACAATACTTACCGCTGGTCCGCTATCACGGAGAACGGGTATGGTCGCGGCTCCCCCAGGGCGTGGACGTCGACGATTTGATCTCGGCCGGCGTTTTTGGCCTGATGGACGCGATCGACGCTTTTGACATGGAGCGGGGCGTGAAGTTCGAGACCTATTGCGTACCCCGCATTCGTGGGGCCATGCTCGACGAGCTGCGAAACACGGATTGGGTGCCCCGACTTGTCCGGTCGCGTGCCCGACGGCTGGCTGAAGGGACAAAAACCCTCGAAGATCAGTTGGGCCGCAAACCCAGCGATCAGGAATTGGCCGCCCACCTGGGCATCACCATTTCGGAAGTCGAAAAGATGATGCTCGAAGCTAAGGCCGTCACCCTGATCAGCCTGAACAAGAAGTGGTCGGAGACCGACGGCGCGAAGGAGGTCGGCGAGATCGACATCCTCGAGGACCAACGGGGCGAAGATCCCACCCGGCGAGTGCAGAAAAACGACCTCATGCGGCTGGTCACCAAGGGGCTCAACCGCAAGGAACGCTTGATCATCATCCTTTACTACTACGAAGAACTGACCATGCGGGAAGTCGGCGCGACGCTCGATCTGAGCGAAAGCCGCGTGAGCCAAATGCACAGCAGCCTGGTCGAACGCCTGCAAATCCAACTCCGCGACCGGCGCAACGAATTCGCCACGGCGTGAAGTAGGAAGTGTGAAGGGTGAAAGGGGTGAGGTCCGCGGTGGGCAGCGATGTATCGTTAGCTGTCGAGCCTGCCCGACGTTTTTCGGTGTGAACCACTCAGAAACGCCGTGCGGGCACGGCGGCTAACGAGTCTTTCCAATCTCTTCGCACGACTCGGGCCGCCGTGCGCGCAAAAAAAGGCCCCCGGAAAAGGCTGCGTCCCAGGGGGGCAAAGGACACTACTCGTTTCCGGGAGCGATTGGTCGCCGCCTTGGCCCGGACTCAAGTAGCGTCACGGACCAAGAATTTCCTTATCAACGGTCGACGCCGTAACTTTAATCGAAGCGTACCGTCCTGGCATCCATGCGGACGGTAGTTCGCTTCGTGGTCCGCAGACACGCTCCGGCCGGAGCGGTCCCGTGCAGACCCAACCACGTGGTTTGAAACCGTATTCTTTCCTCCGGCCGCCGTTGCTTCACTTGGGCGACCGCTCTCTCATCGATGAGGCGGCGAGAATAGGCCATTTTCAAAACGGCGTCAAGGCCGGTTTCTTTGGGCCGCGAATTTTTGTATCGCCGGGTTTTTCACCACGGGCACGGAGGATACGGAAGAGGAAGGAACCGCGGATGAATGCGGATGAAAAGATGAAAAACGTGGGTGAAAAAGATGGCTGGCACTAAATCCGGGGTAAATGGGAAAGATGCGAAAAGGCTATGCGGACCGGTTCGCGGCGGCGTGTGCTGTCCATGGCTGGGACGTATGAGTGTCATGTTTGTGGATGTTTGGAGAAGTTGGTACTCCGGGCCAAAGGCCCTTGGGTTGCCCAGCCCACGGGCCTTCATCGAAGCGAGGGGAAATGACCCCAGCGATCCTTCCCCTTGGTCCGTTCTTTCTCTCTTTCGATCAACTCGTCGATCGGCATTTCGATCAAGCCGCTCCATCGGCGTTTGGCGTCCCAAAGATAGATGGCTTTGTCCGACGTGCCGCTGACGCGAACGGACCAATCCTTCCAGTCTTCCTTCCGCGTCTTCAAGTCGGCCGGCACCGACTTCAACCAGCAGCACCCGATAGCTTGATGGTCCCACTTGCTAACTGACATGAGCAAGGCGAACGGATCATCGTCAGACGCCATCAGGTGTCTACTTTCCACAACGCGGTCTTGATGGAGAACCTCTATCTTCAACGACAAGGCCGTGTCGGCGAGTATGGGATAGTCCTTCACGTCTGGGTCGATTATGAATATGGCCGTCGTGTTGTCAGCATACCGGTCACTGAAAGTAATCCCAAGCGAGTGGCGTACCGCTTCGGCCAACTTGTCGCTTTCGGCGGGCGGCACACACTCGTCCACCGAGTCGACGATCTCGACATCAAAAGCCATATTGCCGGCCCATAGAATGCCCGACGGGAGCAATTCTTCTTTCTTCTTCTTTTCCACCAGAAGAAACGGAAAAGAGTCGTCTTCTTTTCCACGCTTGACGACAACGTTAAAAACAAGGTGATGTTTACCCAAGGGGAGCTTCCCGAGTCGCTGACAAAGGGCCGCCCGGTACATCGACATGCCGTAGGTAATACAATCCGACTGGAAGAAGTCGAAGAGCGTTCCGGCCTTGGCCTCCTTAAGTCCCTCGGTGCGCGGCTTCATGCGGATCTCGCACACGCCGAGCCACCTCGGCTTTCGCATTGAAATGGCGAACGACTTGTCCGCCGGCCAACGTCGGGGCACGCGAATGGCTCTCGTGTCCACCAGAATCCTTCGCCATTGCGCGTCGGTCGGTTCCTCGCCTTCGGCCACTCGCCGCATGAGTTCGTGGTAAGCAGGATGATAGACGTATTCCGTTTTCTTCTTGTTCCACTTTCCTTCGTTGCCGACGTCGGGCAATTGATCGATGATCGCGTCCATCGTAGCGCTGTGAATCGCATCGACTTCGACCTTTTCGCCGCTCACGTTTTCGGCACGGAGACTGTTCGACGCCCACGAACACGCGAGAAGACCCAACAGCAGAATAATCGCCGTGTGTTTCATGGGCGTTTACGCCTCTCAAGATCAACGCTCGGGACCGATCAGAAGAGAACCACAAAAAGCACGAAAGATACGAAAACGCACAAGTTACAGAGTCTTATTTTCATGTCTTTCGTGCTTTTCGTGGTTCCTCCGTCCGCGACCCGGCTCAAAACTCCAGCTCCATCAAATCCTCGCCGATTTCAATTTTTGGAAAGATGCGTCGGGCCGCGTCGAGTCCGACGGGGTCGTCTTCGAGTCGTCGGGGATTGATGTGGACGAGCACAAGCCGGCCGACGTCCGCTTGGCACGCGACCTGGGCGACGGGCGTGGTCGCGCTGTGGCCCGTCCGCGCGGCCCAATCGGCCTCGTCGTCGCCGTAGTAGCATTCGTGCAGCAGGAGGTCGACGCCGGCGATCTTGGCGACGTACGACGCGCCGAGCGCGGCCGTCGTGTCGGTGACGTAGGCCATCGAATGGCCGGGCCAGTCGAGACGGAAGCCGACCGACCCGCCCTGGTGATCGAGCGAGAAGTAGGTTAGCCGTCCGCCGCCGGCCAACGCGACCGGGCCGCGCAATGCCCGCGGCTCGTAGGGCGGCTTTTTTGGAAACAGGGCGGGCGAAAACAAATGCTGGTCGATCGCCGTCAGATACTCAGGCAAGGCGTGGACTCGAACTCGCTCCAACGGATGATCGCGGGCGACGTCGAAGAGGTAGGTCAGTCCGATCACGTGGTCCAGATGGACGTGCGTTAGAAAAATGTCGATTTCGGGAGTCGTCAGGTAGCGGCCCACGCGATACATGCCCGTGCCCGCGTCCAACAGCGCGCCGCATTCGGGCAGAACCATGCAGGGCGTGTGCCGCCGGTCGTTCTGGTGATAGCCGGTCGTGCCGAGAAGGATGATTTTCATGGCTATCGTTTTGGTGGTTGGAACAACCGGTCGAGCTGGCGGTTCAACTCGCCCTCGATGACGTTCTTCGTCGCGTTGCGCAAGAGACTCTTGTTGTACTGGTCCAGCGTGCGGTGGTCGATCGCCGGCTTGCCGAGCGTGCCGCGGATGGGCACCTTGAGCACTTGATTCTTCAGCGCGGAGTCCAGCACCTGATTGCCCGCGAGCCATTTGGGCGGTATGGGCATCTCGGCCACCAGCGACATGGTTTGGTCCGTCACGCCCACCGAACCGTAGGTGCGGACGGTCATCTCGGGAAAGACCAGTTCGAGCCCTTCGTGATAGACGCGGCCCTTGGCCAGATGGAATCGGATGACCGACTCGCGCTGCAACTTGGCCGCCGTCGCCCGATTGAGCACCACGGCCAGCTCGCGCACCAACGCCCCGGGCCCAATCTCGATCGTGTGGACCGTGAACCGCCCGGACAGCTCGCTTTGGGCCGGGTCGTCCAGCCGAATGCGGCACTGGTCCAGGTCGATCGAAAAACGCCCCTCGGCCGTGGCCACGCCGGCCAGCACGGGCGCGATGTATTGCAGCCCCTGGGCGCACATGTTCGGATTGATTCGCACCTGCTGAATCAAGCGGCCCGGCTCGACCTCCAGCAGCATGGGTTCCGGAGAAAGTCGCAGGCGCGGCCGGGCCGAGAGCCGTCCCTCGCTGACCGACAGGTCCAACGGCGCGCACTCGACGACTCCGCCGGCCAGCCGCGCGTCAAGCACGCCCGGCCCGAACTGGAATCCATAGACGTAAGCGCCCGTCCAATCAACCGCGGCGGCCGCTTGCGCGACGGCCGGATCGAGCGGCCCGGCGAACGTCATGAGCCGATCGCCGCGCCCGGCGAAGATGATCTGGTCGCCGGCGTACGATTGCAACAAGGGCGTCAACCGCTGCCAGTCGTAGCCGAGCCGGCCGGTCAAATTCACCTTGGGATTAGCGCTCAGCGAATCGACCTGGCCCGCCGCGCGGACGCCCAGCGCCGTGGTGGCCAGAAGCATCTCGTCGAGTTTCAACTGGTCCGTCGACGATTGATAGCTGCCGCGAGCGGTGAGCTTCGCCTCGGGATCCTGAAACTGCCGGCCATCGGCGTTTTGCATCACGAGCTTTGTCACGGTCGCGTCGAGCCGTCCGCTCACCACGCCGGCCGCGTGGCTCACCTGGGCCTGGCCCTGCAACCGACCGTAGGCCCGCAAGGTAGGCGGTTTGCCCGGCGCGGTGAGCCAGCCTTGCAGCCGCGCCATGTCCCCGTGATACGACA
>DATECS010000448.1:0-3999 GCA_035286785.1 Thermoguttaceae bacterium
ACGATGCGCGTCGATCCGGGTGGAACGCGCAACATCGACATCCGCACCTACGGCCGCAACCAGATCGAAGTGACGATTCCCCGCGCCAATCCCCTGGAAGTCCGCCGCATCCGCGAAAAGATCAGCAGCGCCGGAAGTCTCGAATTCCGCATTCTGGCCGATCGGCACGACCCGCGATCGACCCACAAAACGCTGATTGCCCAAGCGGCCGAAACCGACGCCGAAGTCATTATGAACACCGACGGCTCGGAGACGCTGGGCTGGTGGGTGCGCGTCGCTCCCGGGGAAGAAGCGAGTTTCGCC
Source organism: Thermoguttaceae bacterium (assembly GCA_035286785.1). Classification (GTDB taxonomy): domain Bacteria; phylum Planctomycetota; class Planctomycetia; order Pirellulales; family Thermoguttaceae; genus UBA11386. The sequence goes on from DATECS010000448.1 coordinate 304, forward strand.
GACGACCCCAACGTCGTGACCCGCAAAGCGAACTACCGCGGCAAGCAAGTCCTTGAAGTCCTGGTGCTCAACGATCCCTACAACGTCACGGGCGACCGGTTGAGCTTTTGCACCGCCAGTTACGACGACAAAGGCCAGCCTTGCGTCAAATTCAATTTCGATCGCGCGGGTGGAAATCGTTTCGGGCAATTCACCGGGGAAAACAAGCCCCTGGAAGAGGGCGCCCAGGAACTCTTCCGCAAATTGGGCATCATCCTCAACGACGAACTCTTCTCCGCGCCGCAGTTGCGTTCGCAAATTTTCGGCGAGGGCGAGATCACCGGCCGTTTCACCCAGGAGGAAGTCGACGATCTGGTCGACGTGCTCAACGCGGGCAGCCTGCCGACGGCCTTGAAGCCCAATCCCTTGTTTGAACAAGAATCCGGTCCCTCGCTCGGCCGCGACATGATCCGCCGCGGGGCCATCGCCACGGGCCTGTCGCTTTTGGCCGTGGTCTTCTGCATGACGTTTTACTATCGCTTCGCGGGCGTCGTCGCCAGCGCCGCGGTCGTGATGAACCTGTTGATGCTTCTGGCCGTGATGGACGTCATCAAGGGGTTCGACCTGACGTTGCCCGGCATCGCCGGCCTCGTGCTGAGCGTGGGCATGGCCGTGGACGCCAACGTACTCATCTTTGAACGCATGCGCGAAGAATTGACCCGGGGCGCCACGCTCCGCATGGCCATTCGCAACGGTTTCGACCGCGCGATGTCCGTGATTATCGACTCGAACTTGACCGGCCTCATCACGGCGGTGATCCTTTACGCCATCGGCACCTCGCAGATCCGCGGCTTCGCCGCCACCTTGGGCCTGGGCATCGTGTTCAGCCTGTTCACGGCCGTCTTCTGCTCGCACGTCGTGTTCGACGTCGGCGAGCGGCGAGGCTGGATCAAAAAATTGTCAATGCGCAACTGGGTCAAACCCACCCAATTCGACTTCATGGGCCGCTTGAGCACGTTCGGCGTGGGGCTTTCCCTCACGTTGTTGGTAATCGGACTATTCGCCGTTGTCGGACGGGGCAAGGGCCTCTTGGACATCGACTTCACCGGCGGTGAATCGGTCCAGATACTATTCCAAAAACCCCAACGCATCGACAACGTGCGACGGACCCTCTTGGATGCCAGGAATGCAGACGGCAGCGAAGTGTTTCCCGACCTGATGGTCTGGGACACCAACATTCATGGCGAAGCGTCCGGCATGCGGTTCATCGTCAACACGTCGAAAACGGTCGACGACGCGGCGGCCCAGAAGAAGTCGGCCGTCAAAATCGTCGAGGAAGATCTCGCCAACCTCTTCAAAGGCGAACTGGCGACGAACCAACTGAGCTTCGGGAAAATCCAGGCGATCGAGCTGGAAACTCCCGAGGCCGCGCCGCCGGCCGCGACTCCCGCCGCTCCGCCGGCCGACGAGACAACGAAACCGGCCGCCAACGAGCAATCGCGCAACGATTTGCCGCCGTCGAGCCTCGTGACGTCGACCGATCCGTCGGTCGTGCTGCTGGCCCAGGCCGAACCGGCCGACCAACCGCCGCCCGCCGCGGCGCCGGCCGAAGGCGTCATGGAAACGGCCCCGGTTCGCGATCGTTTCGCCGGCGGAAGCCGGGTGGATTTGAACTTCGAGCTGGCCCTGGACCATGACACGGTCAAGGAACTGGTCGGGTCCCAACTGGCCAAGGTCGGGCTCGGCGCGGTCGCCTTCGAGTTGCGCAACGACCATTATGCCCCCGGCGACTCGAACGCCTACGAGAATTGGACCCTGCGGATCCAACTGCCCGAGGACGAGCTAAAGGAAAAAGTCATCGAGCCGATCGACGAGCAACTGGCCGCCACGCCCTATTTCCCGTCGTCCAGCAGCATCGGCGGAAAGGTGGCCGGCGACATGCAGGAGAAGGCGATCATCGCCATCCTGTTGAGCCTGTTGTGCGTCGTCGCCTACCTTTGGGTCCGGTTCCAGCACATTTCCTACGGCTTGGCGACGGTGCTGGCCCTGGTCCATGACGTGCTCATCACCTTGGGCGCCGTGGCCGTCACCGCGTATATCTATCCGGTGGTCGACACGATGAAGATCGGCCTGACGGTGCTGGCCGCGTTCTTGACGATCATCGGCTACTCGTTGAACGACACAATCGTCGTGTTCGACCGCATCCGCGAGGTGAAAGGCAAGCTGCCGTACCTGAACAAGACAACCATCAACGCGAGCATCAACCAGACGCTCAGCCGGACGTTGCTGACGGGCATGACGACCCTGTTCGTGTTGATCATCTTGTTCTACGGCGGCGGCAGCGGCCTGCACGCCTTCGCCTACACGCTCTTGATCGGCATCATCACGGGAACTTATAGCTCGGTGTTCGTCGCCACGCCGCTGCTGTACTGGATGACCGGCCGCGGCAAAGCCCAAGGCGCGTCGAAAGCCGCCTGAGCAGACAGCATGTAGGATGGGGCGATCGCGGCAAGCCCCATCAAACCTTCCATCACAATCCGCCCCACGACTTGCCGCGGTCGCCCCACCAAGACGCGCCGCGTCGGTTCCGGTGGGGCGAGAACGGCGAAACGGGGTCGTTCGGCCGGAAACGTTTAGCGACGGGCGAAGGTTTCCGGCAACGCGACCCTCGCCCCACCCTACATCCCACGCCCCCCTCTTTTCGTACCCGAATTCTTCGGCGAACTCAGCCCATCCGGCATAATCGCGACGTGGGCGTCGGCATCTTCTCCGTACGCGTCATGAACCGCGCGCCGGCCGCGTTTGTTCGGGCGGTTGGGCCTGGTCCGGTCGAAAAACGACGGCCGGCGACCCGATAGAGATAAAGGATTGCCCCGTCTTGTAGGCCGGGCAACGATCGCGCCGTGCGCGGAATCGTGCTCCTCGCGCTCCGCGTGACGGCAAAACGTCCTTTCGCGGCGCCGGATGCACAATCGCCTTCGAACCTTCAAAAACATCGCCATGAGCCGGAAATCCAAACTTGGTTGGGCCTCCGCCGTGTTGCTGGCGGGCACAGTCGTGGCGATGTTCGACCGCCATCCGTTGCCCCCGCCCCCAGCGCCGCGTCCGGCGAAACTCGCTCGGCCGGTGCTGCGCTCGTGGAAGGGCCCGTCGGCTTCAGGATCAACTCGTTCGGTGATGAAGCCCGGCGAAATCACACAGGCTTCGCCGGTACGCGAGCCGAGCGCGATGATTCGCGCGTCGCTCGAAAAGAACGAGCCGCCGCCGCGGCTGGCCCGCGATTATCCCGATTACCGTGAAACGTCCTCGTTCGGCGCGGGGGTGGGAGCGGAGTATCGTCTGCCCGAGCCGCCCGACAGCCGCCCGGCGATCCGGATCCACAAAGTGGCCGAGGGCGACACGTTGGCGCTGTTGGCCGAGCGTTACCTGGGCAGCGCCGCCCGGGCCGTGGAGATTTTCGAGTTGAATCGGGGCGCGCTGTCCGCGCCCGACGCCCTGCCGCTTGGCGAGGAACTGAAAATCCCGCCGCGATCCGCCCCGGCGGCCGAAGAAGGCGACATGCTCCCGCCGCGCCCGCTGGTGCCCGTCGGGTCATAAGGGTGGGACGATTGCCCCACCAAGCGGCATCATGGCGATTCCGGTGGGGCAAGAGCGGCGAAACAGGATCGCTCAGCCGAGAACGTTTGACGACAAGCGAAGATTCTTGGCAATTCAACC
>DATECS010000449.1:0-2015 GCA_035286785.1 Thermoguttaceae bacterium
AAAAGAAGGCCGCCGTGTCGTCTCCGTATGAGCCGGGCATGTGAATCGTTTTCCCGCTAGTCATCGCGCCCCATTCCTTCGTCTTCCATTCGCCCCAAGGACTGTTCTCGTCCTTCCGGGTACGTTCAAAAGAAGAGTAAACGGGACAGGTCTAATTATCACGTCCCTTTGCCACGGCTCGCGTCACGCAAGTCATTTGTTTCTGACCGTTCGCACGTTGAGAACGTGATAATTAGTTTCTGTTGCGGATAGGTCTTAAGGCTGATTTTGCCCCGCCTGGCATTGACGAAAAGCGACGCATCCTTATCCTCGTGGTTGGAAACGATAACCCCAGAGGAGAACAAGGATGCGTCGGAAGAACGAAGCCGTGTTGAGTTTCGAGTCCAGCGACGACGGGTTGCCCAAGGTCATCCGTGACTATCGTGCCCGATACCGGGCCATCAGTCAAGTGCTCGACGACAATCCCAAAATCCTTTCCGCCGTGCATAAAGATATCCTCACGCTCTCCGAGGGCGACTCCTCGGGCCGCGAGGGCGATTACACCTCGGAAAACATCCTGCGGGCCCTCCTCGTCCAGCACCTCGAAGGGCTCCCCTTCCGCGACACGATCATCCGCATCGGCGGCGACCCGTTCCTCCAGGACTTCCTGCGGATGCGAAAACGGGCCGTGATGGACTTCACCTTTCTCGACCGCTGCTTCCTCGCCATCCGTTCCGACACCTGGCGGCGGGTCAACGAACTGCTTGGCCAGTATGGAATTGCGGAGGAAATGGTCAGCACCAACGTCATCCGCACCGACACGACTGTGGTGGAATCCAACATCCACTACCCCACCGATGCGTCGCTGTTGTGGGACGCCTGGCGGGTGGCGTCGAGGCTGCTGGTGCGGGCCCGGGAGATCGCCCCGGCCAGTTGTCCGCACCGCTTCCACGACCGCAAGATCAAGCGGCTGTACCTGTACGTCACCCGCTACATGCCCAGCAAGTCGGAATCCCGCCAGCGGAAGGTGAAGGCGGCGTTCCGCACCTTGATCGAGCGGACGGGCTGGATCGTGGCGATTGCCGGGGAATTCTGTGCCCAGGCCGCTTCTCGAAACAACTCGGCCGTGGCGGCGGTGGCCTTGGAATTGAAGCCTTATCTGCCGTCGATGCGGACGATCGTCGCCACCACCACGCGGGCCCAGATCGAAGGCCAGACGGTCCCGGCCTCGGATCGGGTGTTCAGCCTCTTCGAGCAGCACACCGAACTGATCAAGCGCGGCCGGCGGGAGAAGCCGGTGGAGTTCGGCCACAAGGTGCTCTTGTGTCAGACGGTGGAAAAGTTCATCACCGACTACGAGGTCTACGAGAAGCAGCTTGCCGACTGCGACTTGACCGAGTCGGTGATCCGGCGTCACGAGAAGCTCTTTGGCACGAGGCCCGAGGTGCTGGCGGCGGACAAGGGCTTCTGCCCGGCCGCGGCGAAGTTCGAGGAGTTGGCCCAGCAGGTGGACACGCTGGCCATTCCCCGGCGGATGCGGGACTTCGTCGACAAGGTGTTGGCGCACTGGCAAGCGTTTCGGGCGGGGATCGAGGGGACTATTTCGGGACTGAAACGCGCGTTTCGGCTGATTCGTTGTTTCTTTCGAGGATTTAGGAGTTTTTCTGCGGCCGTGGGGCTGGGCGTGTTCTGCCACAACCTGATCGTGCTGGCCGAGCATGTGCCCGACTGACGACCGCCAGGGGAAAAAGCGAGGTACCATCATGACAAAGCCGGAGAGACTCTGCGCCGATCGGCGCCACGTTGACGACATCAAGCACGCCAAGCCGCCTGGTTCGCCCAGCCCAACATGCTAAGATCACGGCGGTCCTAAAGTCGACCGTACAACTCCGCCACCGCCGCCCAAAAACCACCTTCAACAACAGAAACTAATTATCACGTTCTCAACGTGCGAACGGTCAGAAACAAATGACTTGCGTGACGCGAGCCGTGGCAAAGGGACGTGATAATTAGACCTGTCCCGTTTACTCTTCTTT
>DATECS010000450.1:0-15609 GCA_035286785.1 Thermoguttaceae bacterium
ATTGCGTGGAATAAAGACGGTTTTTGCCACGGCCTCGTCCATTTCGACCTCGAAGCGAACGAGCAGACCTGGTGTCCCCTTGTCGTTCCGCGGGACTATCGCGTTCTCCAACTCCTCGTCGACGGCGTTCCGACGACGGCCCACGCGGACGATCGTCGCGACGGTCAGGGCGAGAGCAAACAGGAACGTCGTTTCAGGATTCTCCTAGGATCGCGCGGGCTGCCGCGGCGCGTCTCGATCGTGTTCGCCGGCCGTCTTGCCGACAATTTCGGGGCATCGGGCACGTTCCTTTCGCCTCGTCTTGGCGACTTGGCGGTCGCAAGATCGATTTGGACGCTTGAAGGGCCCGACGGGGTAGAAATCGTCGATCCGCTCCAGGCCCGTCCGTGGAGGATCGATCTGATTCGCGGCCGATGCCTGCTCCAGGCGATCGAAGGAGCGGCACGGAGCGACGCGGACGCTTCCGACCTGCTCGCCTGGATCCGCGTCCACCAGGACCGATTTCTTTGTCTTCGCTCGGTGTTGGAAGAAGATCGAAACGGCGACGAGGGATCGGCCGTGACCCAGCCGATCGCCGACCTGCTCGATTCGTTGGGACGGCAGTGGACCGCGCTGGGGCGGCGGGCCGGCGACCACGCCCCATTGAAACCCGACGCCGGCGCGAGCCGCGCGAAATCGTCGTCGGCGAATCGCCGTCCCTTCGATGAGTTTGAACGGCTCGTGGCGATCGCGCGGACCGACGACGGCGGATTGCAGCCGCTCGTCGTGTCCTTTGATCGTGGGATTTCGGCCTGGGTCGCCGAACGATGGCCGGCCGTCGTGTTGCTCGGCTCGCTGTTGGCGCTGGGCTGCTTGGGGGCGGCCCGGGGATGGTGGCAAACGCTGATGCGCCGCCGGCCACGAGCGTGGATCCTCGTCGCGGGCCTCGCGTGGTGGTGGCTGCTGACGCCGAGCTTCTTGGGGCTGGTGATTGCTGCCGTCGGACTCTGGCTGACGATTCGCGGGCCGCGTCAACCACGTCGGGCAGGCGACTCGCGGGTCGTCATCACACCCTAACCATCGCGGATGACTGCCACCCGCGCGAGGGGTTGCTTCAAGTTCACCGGAGCGCGTTTCAACGCGCGCGAGTTCGTATTGGCAAAAATTCGTTCTTTTGTTACTTTACTCACGCGTGAATGAGAGCGTCGCCTCTCGTCCACGGAGTCGTTTTCGATAGCGAAGTCGTCGTGGCGCCGCGAGGAAGGCCGCAAGGGCCGTTCTTTCGACCGTGCCGCAAAAGGACGCGCGATTGCTGGAAACGTCTATCACTGGCCGACAAGGAAGGAGGCCGATATGAGTTTCGATCAGAAGCAACAGCTTCAGTCGCATATCCGGTGGATGATCCGCCGCGACATGCTTGAAGTGCTCGACATCGAGGCCGAGAGCTTCGAGTTTCCCTGGCTCGAGGAGGATTTCATTCGATGCCTGCGACAGCGGAATTGCATCGGCATGGTCGCCGAGCATGAAAATCGCATCGTGGGTTTCATGGTTTACGAGTTGAACAAGTCACGACTTCACCTGCTCAACTTCGCCGTCTCGCGCGGCTACCGCCGCTACGGCGTGGGAACGCAGATGATGTCGAAACTCGTCGGAAAACTGTCTCCCCAGCGACGCACGCGAATCCTGCTCGAGGTGCGCGAAACAAACCTAGCCGCGCAGTTGTTTTTCCAGGCCAACGGCTTCCGCGCGGTCTCGGTCCTGCGGGATTATTACGAAGACACGCCCGAGGACGCCTACCTGATGCAGTATCGCTATCGGGCCGACAGCCAGACGCTGGTCCCGGCGGAAGAGCGGATCACGCGCATGGCGGGCTAACGCGGCTTATTCATCAGTCCATGCCAACCCGAAGCGCAAGCGAGGATAATCAGACAGCTTGCCCTCGCTTGCGCTTCGGGTTGGTATAACGGCACACTCCACCAATATCCCGGGGTTTGTGAACCATCCGGGTAACGGGATCAGCATGTTTTCGGCGGAGAACACATGGATTCTGGCGGTGGTCGTCGTGGCGGCGCTGGCGATCATGCTCGTATTTTTGGTGGTCCGCTATTTCCAGCGTTCGTCGTACACGGTGGCCCAAGCGGCCCTGCTCGCGCTGGCCGGCCTGTTCACTCGCTATCTCTGGCGTACCCGGGTCGTCGGTTTCTGGCCGATTCCCCGCGGTCAAGGCGCCGTGATCGTCTCGAACCACCGATGTCCGTTCGACCCGGCGTTTATCGCGCTGGCCGTGGATCGGGTGATGCGCTGGATGGTGGCCAAGGAGTATTGCGAACACCCGTTCATGGGCTTCTTTCTTCGTCCGTTCGGACCGGTGCCGACGACGCGAGGGGGCACCGACACGGCGGCCGTGAAAATGATCGTCCGCTACGCCGAGCAGGGCGAAATCGTCGGCCTGTTTCCCGAGGGACGCATCAACAACACCGATGAATTCCTCTTGCCGGGCCGTCCGGGCGTGGCGATGATCGCGCTGAAGGCGCGGGTGCCCGTCGTGCCGTGCTACATCGAAGGGGCGCCACACAACCGCCGCTGGCTCCTTGGTTGCCTGCTGATGCGGGCCCGGGTCCGCGTGACGATCGGAGGGCCGATTGATCTTTCGCCGTATTACGGTCGCGAAGGCGAGCGGGAAGTGATCGAGGAAATCACAAAACAACTGCTGCGCGAGCTCGCCCGACTGGCCGGCCGCACGGACTTCGAGCCGCAAATCGCCGGCCGTTTCTACAAATCCAACGGCAATCCGCCGGACGCGAACGGATAGCCCCGAGGCACGAGCCCCGTAGGTCAGGCTGTGCCTGACAATCTATGGTAGTTTTTGTCAGGCACAGCCTGACCTACGGGGCTTCTCCGTGTCTCCGTGGTAAAAATATCGCCTACCGGCGGAACTGTTGGCACCAGTAGATCGTTCCGTTCTTGGTTCGATAGGCGGCCACGCCAATGCGACGGTGGCCCGCACTGAGAATGTTCGCACGATGGCCCGACGAATTCATCCAGCCGTTCACCACGCTTTCACTCGAGGAATAGCCCATCGCGATGTTTTCGGCCACGGGCCTCCCGGTGTGTTGCAACGTGCGATTGCGGGTCATCCAGCTCGCGTGTTCACGGGCCGATTTGACCAGCTCGATATCCACTTCCAGCGGCGCAAGCCCGTGACGCTTTCGCTGCCAGTTGGTGAATTGGATGACGTTTTTTTCGATTGGCAGCAATTGCGACTTCGCCTTGACGACGTCCTTCGGCTCGATGCCGTGGCGAGTCGTGCTCTCCTTGGCGTAAACCAGGCCGGCGGACAGCAGCGCCAACGCGCAGAGGGTGAACCTAATCATCATGGAATTCTCCTTTCAAAGGAAACGCAAGTCCGTGGACCACGACACATCATTCGGCTTCACCGAGAAGCCGGATACCGCGGCATGGGCAGGGCGCGATTGTGCGCGCCACCGGTACTTCTTCCAAAGACCGGTCGCCACGGTGGCCGCGATCGCTCGCGGTCAATCCGTGATGCAACCATAAAAGGTGGGCAGGGGTCGATCGTCGCGCGACGAAAAGGCAGGCTTGATTATTCGCGGCGCGACGACGTAGATTCCATCCGGTGTTACCCTCGATGCCCGGCGGCCCGCTTCGTCAAACGCCGCAGCGAACGGGCTGGGAAGTCTGACGAAAGCTTGCCGCCTTGTTGGACCAGGATAGCGAATACGAACGCGGATTCAATAGTCTGGGTCCGGGCCACCCGAAGAAAGTTTCTGGTTACCTTCTCCAGATTCACGTCTCTACGAATTTTGGGGGAGAAAGTTTACGCGGCAGGGGGCCGAAATTAGCTCCTATTGCGGAACGCGATGCGGCAAATAGGGTGGGGCGAACTCTCTTGAAGCTCCCGCAAGCAGTGACACACATGGTACTTCCCACCACGGCGAGCGTCTTCGCGCCGCGCGCAATCGCCGCGAATCACCGGATATCGAGAATCTCGTAGCGCAACGTGCCCGCCGGAACGGGAATTTCCACCCGCTCGCCTTTCTTCTTGCCGAGCAGGCCTTGCGCCAACGGGCTGGTGACAAGGATCTTGCCCGAGTCGTAATCCTCTTCGCCGGCGCCGACCAGCGTGAACCGTTCCTCGTCGTCGCAATCGAGATCCTTCAGCACGACGGTCGCGCCGAAAGCGACTTCGTCCTTCGGCGCTTTCGCGGGATCGACAATCGCGGCCTTGGCAAGTTTGTCGCGGAGCAAATTGATTTTCGCCTGAAGCATGCCCTGGCTTTCTCGCGCGCCGTGGTACTCGGCGTTTTCGCTCAGGTCGCCTTCGGACCGGGCCACGCCGATGCGTTCCTCGATCTTGGGCATCTCGACGTTTTGAAGATGGTCGAGTTCTTCCCTGAGCTTCTGATAGCCGGTGCGTGTCATCGGAATGCGATCGCTCATGCCGCCGTTGCTCCCTGTGGCAAAAAAAACGCGACCTTGTCGTCGCCAAGGCCGCCGGGAATGGTTTACGAAGATGAACACACTCTGCTTATGACCTATTGTGCGCGATGCAAGGCGTTTTGGGAAGTGCGTCGACTTGGCTTGGAACGGACCGGCATCAACGTGGTCGCGAGGTATTCTTTTTGATACGATAGAGGGCCGAAAGCCATTCAGCCCGTCGCCACGGGAAAGCCCCCCCCTCGCCGGCGGGTGTTTTGCTAAAAAAATGGCGTCGATAGCGCGCCTGTGGCTCAGAAAATAGAGCTGCATTCTTGCCGACAATTGCACTTTTCTCTTGACCTGCAACGACTTACGATGATTTCGGACACCTGCACGGTGTTGTTTATTGTGTCTATACGCCCCTGACTACCACTGCGGCAAAAAGGTCCAGGAGGCTCAACTGAGCCGGCTGGAGAGAGCAGCCGCCGGACGATACGCCTCGGCAGGCCGGCGAGGCATGACCGCGACAGGGGATTCCTGACTGTTTGGCCAGCGATCACTTCCATTCGCCTCTTTCACTGAGCCTCATGCAAACCGGCCTCCCCCTGGATTCCGCCCGTACTGTTGTTCGTGCCACGCGGCCGGCGGATTTCCAGAGTCGGTATTCATTTCATTTCATCTGAACTGGTCCGCCAGGTGGATCGGGGCAAAGGAGCCGGCCGCTTTTGCGTGGTCCTCGTGGCGGCCCTTCTGATAGACCTTGCGGCCGAACTTGAAGAACAAGGCGGGCGTGACGATTTGGTCCAGGAGCGTCGAACTGAGCAGTCCGCCGATGACCACAATCGCCAGCGGGTGGAGAATCTCTTTTCCCGTTTGGCCCGCCCCCAGGGCCAGCGGCACCAAGCCGATCATGGCCGTGGCGGCGGTCATCAGCACGGGCGCGAGCCGCTCAAGGCTCCCGCGAACGATCATCTTCTCGCCGAACTCCTCGCCTTCGTATTCCATCAGGTGGATGTAATGAGAGATCATCATGATGCCGTTGCGGCAGACGATGCCGGTGAGCGTGATGAAGCCGACCCAGTGGGCGACCGACAGCGTGGAAGCGCCGAGCCAAACGGCCGGCAATTGCCACCATGATGCCGCGGCCATCGCCTCCGAGGTCGGATGATTGACTAGGATGAGGGCGATCACCGAGCCGATCGCAGCCAGCGGGATATTGACCATCACCTGCAAGGCGGCTTGCCAGGATTTCAGGCACTGAAACAACAGCAGAAACATCCCTGCCACCGCGAAGCTGCCGAGGAAGGCCAGCCGCCGGTTCGCGTCCTGCTTGGCCTCGAACTGTCCGCCGTACTCGATGTCGTACCCATCCTGGAGAATGGGCTTGATCTTCTCGTCGGCGGTGGTCTGAATGTCGCGCACCACGCTGGACAAGTCGCGTCCGGCCGCGTTGCACTGGATCACGATCCGCCGTTTGACCATCTCGCGGTTGATCGTATTGGGCCCCTTTGTCTCAATCACGTCGGCCACCATCCCCAACGCGACTCGGGAGCCGTCCGGCGTGCTGATGAGCGTCGCTCGGATCGCGCCCAGGTCGTTGCGAGCCGCTTCATCGAACCACACGACCAGGTCGAACGTCTTCTGTTCCTCCAGCACCTGGGAAACGGTGCGGCCTTGCAGGGCCGTTTCGAGGGCTTCGGCCACGTCAGCCGGGGCAAGGCCGTAGCGGGCCGCCTCGCGCCGGCGGATCGTGACGCGGACCTGGGGAATATCGACCTGCGGCTCGATCGCCAGATCGACCACGCCGGGAATCTTGGCCATCATTTCGGCGATGTCCTGCCCACGATCGCGGAGTTCCTCGATGTCCTTGCCAAAAAGTTTCACGGCGATTTGCGCCCGAATGCCCGACATCATGTGGTCGAGCCGGTGCGAGATGGGCTGGCCGATGTTGACCTTCACGCCGGGAACCTCGGCGACAAGGTCGCGGATTTCGGCCATGACCTCGTCGCGCGAACGACCGACCTTGTTCACGCCGAAGCGATTGAGACCCGGGATGCCCCGCAGAATCTCGTAAAGGAAGCCCGGCTTCGGTTGCAGGGGCTGGATCAACCCGACATCGACCTCGGAGAAGTTGACGTTTTCGGCGTGCTCGTCGAGTTCCGCGCGCCCCGTCCGACGGGACACGTGTTTGACCTCGGGAATCGCCAGCAGCATCTTTTCGATTCGGCCGGCCGATCGGTTCGATTCCTCCATACTCACGCCCGGCGGAGCGATGACGCTGATGGTCAGCGTTCCTTCGTTGAACTTCGGGAGAAACTCGCCGCCCATCCAGAGGACGGCGGTTACGGAGAGCAACACCAGCACCGAGACGGCAATCAGGATGGCCGTGCCGTGCCGCAACGTGAATCTCAGAACGTGGCCGTCGATCCACTTGAGCCACCTAAGCAGAAACGGGTCACCCTCCTTCTTCAGGAACTTCGCCTTGGGCAGCAGGTATGAGGCCAACACGGGCGTGACCGTGAGCGAGACCACCAGGGAAGCCAGCAACGTGGTGAGATAGGCAAGCCCCAACGGCGCGAACATGCGGCCTTCCAACCCGGCGAGCGAGAACAGCGGGAAGACCACGAGCACCACGATCAATGTGGCGTAGACGATGCTGTTGCGGACCTCGGAGGACGCAAGAAAAATCACTTTCATGGGGTTGTCGGGATTGGGTTTCAGCCGGTTCTCCTTCAACCGCCGAAAGATGTTCTCAATATCGACAATCGAGTCGTCAACCAACTCGCCAATGGCCACGGCCAGCCCTCCGAGCGTCATCGTGTTGATCGAAATGCCGAAGTAGCTGAACGCCAGGGCCGTGAGAATGATCGAAAACGGAATGGCCGCCAGCGTGATGAGGCTCGTGCGGAAGTTCCATAGGAATACGAACAGGACCACAATGACCCAGATCACCCCGTCGCGGATCGCCTCGCGGACGTTGTCGATGGCCGACACGATGAAATCCGCCTGTTTGAAGCTGTTGGTTTCGATCGTCACGTCCTTGGGCAGCCCGGCTTGAATGTCGGCGAGCACTCCGAAGATTTGTTTGGTAAGCGTGAGCGTGTCGGCCCCCGGCTGCTTCTGGATGGAGAGCATGACGGACGGACGGCCGCCGATGCTGCCGTCTCCCCGTCGCACGGGCCCGGCGTAACGGACGTCGGCCACCTCGCGGATGGTGATCGGGACCGGCTTGCCCGGCCGAACCACCGTGTCGCGGATGTCGTCGAGCGTGGCGGCGCGGCCTACGATGCGGATCAGCGCCTCTTCGTTCTTGCTCAATAGAAACCCACCGCCGGTGACGATGTTTGATTTCTCGACCGCGCGGGTCAGTTCGTCGAGCGTCACGTCGTAGCGAGAGAGTTTCTCGGGCGAGGTGAGCACCTGATATTGCTTCAACTCGCCGCCCATGACCGTGACCTGCGAGACGCCCGGGACGGCCAGGAGCCTCTGCCGGACTTCCCAGTCGGCGATCGTTCGCAGTTCCATGGGCGTGGTCTCGCCCTTTGATTGCAGTCCCACCAGCATGATCTCGCCCATGATCGACGTGATGGGAGCCATGACCGGCCGGGCCTCCTTGGGCAACCGCTCAAGGACCAGTTGCAGCTTCTCGTTGGCGATTAGCCGATCGGTCATCACGTCGGTTCCCCAATCGAACTCGACCCAGACGATCGACAGGCCGATGCCCGAGGCCGAACGCACGCGGCGGACGCCGCTGGCCCCGTTCATGGCCGATTCGATGGGGAAGGTCACGAGCACCTCCACCTCCTCGGGCGCGAGTCCGTGGGCTTCGGTCATGACGGTGACCGTGGGCCGGTTCAAATTGGGAAACACGTCGATCGGCAACCGGGCTGCCTCTCGACCGCCATAGATCACCAACACGACGGTCACGGCCAAGACGATCAGCCGGTTCTTCAGGCAGAAGGCGATAATGTGGTTGAGCATGGATGGGTAATCCTTTCAGCGGGAATGTCGGCCCGTTACCTCCGTGGTTCGATGGGCCGCAAGTTCGCGGTGTCGGGCGACGTGCCGGCCGTATTCATTGCTTGGCTAAGAACAGCCACGCGGGCGAACATCCCTTCCTTGAGCAGTCGGTCGGGATTATTGACTTCGACCCAGACGGGCAGCACCCGCTCGGCTTCTTCCATGATTGGAGCGATGCGGATCACCGTGCCGACCGCCTCCACGTCGGGAAATGCCGAGAAAGTGACCCGGGCAGGCTGTCCAACGGCAACTTGGTTCGCGTCCCGTTCAAAGACAAAACCCTTCACCCAGACCTTCGAGAGGTCGTGAATCTCGAAGAGCCGATCCTCGGGGTGGACAATCTGGCCGGGCACGACATGAAAGCCGACGATCCAACCGGCCGCCGGCGCGCGGATCGGCACGCCGGCGCACACGGCCACGTCCGAGTCCTTGTGCGTCAGGTCGGTCTGTTCCAGTTTGGCGATCTCCCCGTCGGTCAGCCCGAAGAAGGATAGCCGACGTTTGAGGCTGGCCGCCTCGTGGAGGAGCATCTTCTCTTGGTTTTGGAGTTCCCACACCTGGCGTCGCGGGACGACTCCGTCGTTGCCCAGTTGCCCAAGGCGGGCCAGGGACTCCTTGGTCAATCGAAGCCGTGAAACACACAACAGCAAGTCGAGTTGCACCGTCCGCAGTTCGAGACTCTCGACCTCGGCCAACACCTGGCCGGCCTCCACGGCCTGGCTAGGCTCGACCAGGACGCGGCGGATGCGACCCTCGATCCGTGGCCCCGCGAACGCCTGCTGATTGGTGGGCAACTCGACGGTCGCATCGACCACGGCGACCGGTCGACCGGCCGAATCGTCGCTGCCGGCGACGGCCGGCAATCCGGCGCTCGACACGCGGGCCTTGTGCTCGTTACCCAACAAGGAAGCCAAAAGATAGGCTCCCGTGACGACCACTTGGTCGCCCGGAAACACCCCTTCGAGCACTTCGACTTGCTTGCCCATGGTCAGTCCGAGCTTGACGGAACGACTCTCATACTTGCCGGGGGCCCGCTGGACGAGCAGGTACGTGCCCGTGCGGCTCTTGATGACCGCGTCGGTCGGACAGACGAAGGCGTCCTTGGCAACGCGGACGGCGATCTCCACACTGCCAAACATGCCGGGTCGCAGCAGGCCGTCATGGTTGTCCACCGCGATGACCACGGACTGTGTCCGCGCTGGACGGTCCATTCTCAAGCGAACGTGGTCAATCACGCCATCAAATTGCGTGCTGGGATGGGACGCGAAACGGGCTCCCACCGGCTGGCCCTTGTCGAGGTAACGCACGTCGGATTCGAGCACGTCACCGACGATCCACACCTTGGACGGATCGACGACGTGATACAGATGGTCGGTCGTCTTGACGACCTGGCCCATTCGGACATCGGCATGGGTAATGATGCCGGCGATCGGACTGCGGATGGCGACGGACCGGAGCGGTTGGCCGCCGGCGCGAAGTTTGCCGAGCACCTCGCCGTTGATTCCCAAGGCCCGGAATTTCGCTTCCGCAATGCGAAGCTCGGCCGTCTTCTGGGCCAGGGTGGTTTCGGCCTCCAGGAGCTTCTTGCCCGCGATCACGCCATCCGCTTCCAGGCTGCGCCGCTGGCGGACCAGCCGCTCGGCCAGGTCCACTTCGCTGGCCGCTCGCAGCAAGGCAAGCTGGAGCGATTCAAGTTCCATGCTCACGACCCGGGCCAATTCCTGGCCGGTCGTGACCGTTTCTCCGGGCCGAACGAGCACCTGGTCGATCTTGCCTGGGACCAGCGAAGCAATCATCGCCTGCTGGTTCCACGGTAGTTCGACCCGGGCGTTGACCTCCACCGTGTGGTGCAACTCGCCGAAAGTGACCTTCGACGTGGTCAAATCGATCGCCTTGCGGGCCTGGTCGGAGAGCAAGACATTGTTGCCCGCCACGGTCACGCCCTTGCTGGGCAAGGGAGCATGATTCTCGTGGGCCCAGGCAGCGACCGGCCCGAGGGTTGCCGCTACGGCGATCATCCATGCTGCCATCGACGGCGCGGTACGGGTAAGCAAGGTCGATCGT
This sequence comes from Thermoguttaceae bacterium, assembly GCA_035286785.1. Classification (GTDB taxonomy): domain Bacteria; phylum Planctomycetota; class Planctomycetia; order Pirellulales; family Thermoguttaceae; genus UBA11386. The sequence goes on from DATECS010000450.1 coordinate 10,504, forward strand.
TCGACACGCATCGTAAGGTCTCCTTTTCGGGAGGTTCGGGGAAACGGCCACCAGCGGCCGGCCGCTTCCGGGTTATTGGGCAATGGCCTCCAGCTCCGCGATTCGCGCGTCCATCTTCTGCTGGACCGAGGCGAAATCGGGATTGGCCTTCTTGTCAATGTTCAGGTGAATCTTGTCGAAGAGTTCCCGAAGTTCGTTGGCCGCCGTGGTGACGGTCTCCCATTTCTCCTTGGGGACGTTAGAGTTCCGGGCGATCTCGGGCAGCCATTGCACGACGATGTCGGCCTTGTCCAACGCCTGGTGGGCCTCAAACGGGTTTGCTGGGATGCCGCTGTTCGTCTCGCGCTCGACGGCGTCGCGCAATTGCTTCACAAAGGCGACCGCATCAGAGAACTTGGCCGTTTGCTCGCGCATCTGCTGCTTCTGATCTTCGGTGATAGGCACGTCGTGTGGATTGACAGGCTTGGCTTGCTGGTCACCGCTCGGTGGCTGCACAGCCGTTTGACCGCCGCCTGTTTGTTCCTTTTGACCACAGCCAGCCGCCAGGCCAAGAGAAAGGGCGGCAACGCTCAACAACACAACAAGAGAAACACGGAACTTCATGACGACACTCCTTTGACTGTGAATGGAAGAAATGGTGTAAAGACCCGGCAGCCTTCATGAAGGCCGCCAACATGTCAAACGCAAGAGCCGCCGTGCGGCGGGCGCACGGTCAGACCAGTGGTGGCATCAGAGGATGCCTTCAAGAAATGGCATCACGCCAGCAGGACACCGGAGCGCTCGTGGCGCGCACGGTCACACAGGGGAGACGCCAGTGCCACGCCCAACGAACGGATTTCGTGGTTCTCGGCAGGACAACAGTGGTCCGCCGCAAGATTGGCGAATGCCGCCAGCCACCAGTGGTTCATGGCGACGTTCCGCGAAACCGGACCAACGCTCTGGACGGTCGAGACGGCGACCAATGTCTCCCAACTGATGGGCGATTTATCGTGCGAATCGGACGACTCGCCCGACATCGGCAGATAGCTGAAGGCTCCCAGCAACGGCAGACACCCGTGGCGATGCAGGTCCACGGCGGACAGACTCAGGCCGTCCACATGGCTGTCGTGATCCACATGGCCGCCGTGAGCGGCGTCATGGGAGGCCGAATGTGTCAGCGTGCCGTGCGACTGTTCGTGATGATGAGAACAATTTCCATCACTATGGCTATGCACGAAGGTCGAGGACGTGATCGACGTTGCCAGCAACACCCACGTTGCAAGCAAGCATCGAAAGACATTCCTAACCAAACCGTTCTTCATCACACTCGCCGCCAGACAGTCAATTGGTAAAATGGGCCTATGTGGTCGAATCAATCTATTGTATCGACAATGTGGCCTGTATCAATCCAACAAAGTTTGCGGCCCCCCATTGCGGTGGCACGCCCTTCGTTCCGCAGGGCGTGCCACCCTGGTGGTCACGCTACTCCGACGTCAGGGCCAGCTTGCATCGGTCGTAGGCGTCCTTGTCCATTTCGGAGGAGACGCTTCGGTCCTTGATGTGTTCGCCACTTGGATAGCAGAGTGGAATGCGACGGGTTCCATCCAACGCATACCAGCCACGTCCCTTGCGATGGCGGTAGCCCTTCGTCCGACTTGCGGCCGACTTTCTTCTTGATGTTCTTCGCCATTGGTTCACGTCGGTTCACGTCTCTCCCCCAGGGCAGGCTGGTCCTGAGGCATAGTCTCTGTTAAGATGGGTCGCCGACTCGAATCTGGCCTGTCGCTTGGGCGTGCGATTGTATCTTCGTAGTTTGTATCCCAGATCAACGAACCAAATCTTGCCCATATTCGCGCCGGAGATGGCCATTAAAAAGGCTAACACCCACGTCACAGCACGCGGACATCGAGAAAACAAGTATAATTCTTGCGCGAGCGCCTGTAGCTCAGGGGATAGAGCAACGGTTTCCTAAACCGTAGGTCGCAGGTTCGATTCCTGCCAGGCGTACTTCCTTGACTCCAGTAAGGCACACGACCGTGCAAATCAAATTTGTATGCACCTGTGGCAAGAGGTTGCACGCGGAAGAGAGGTACGCGGGCAGGCGGGCCAAATGTCCGGCCTGCGGCTCGGTGCTGGCTATTCCACACGCCGACGCGGCCCAGGGCGTTGACGGCGGTCACGAACGGGCCAGCGACATGCCCGCGACTTGCGGCGCCGACCGGCATGCTTGGGTCGTCAACATGGATGAGTGGCAGAAATGGCGTGATGCGGATGCGACCTTCTCGCACAATTGGCCCGCCTGTACGAAGTGCGCCATGCCGTTTCTGAAATTCATTGACGCCTTGGACGTTGCGCGAGAGCATCGGATTCGCAGCTCCAACTTTCAGTCGCTCATGGACAAGAGACACCGCCTGGTTCTGGAGTCCTTGATCCGTGAATCGCCGCCGGAGTGCATGGTCGGATGGGACAGGCCCATGCACGATTGGCTCAGCCTGGACGATCCCGACCGCGTGTTGACGATCCCCGGCGGTCTTGCGCCCACGATTTGGCCGCTTTTGCGGATGGTTGGTTGGAAATTCTGGTGGCTGGGCGGCGCCGATCGCATGCGCCGCTCTTATGGCGACGGACACGGTTTTGCCCTCGACATGCTTTGGAGCGAAATCGGGTTGGGCGGCGATATTTGGCTTGGGTAATGCAAGCCCGCGGTTGTCGGCGATTGTCCCTCGTGCAAGTTCCCGACGAAACCCAAGAAACAGCAAGCGGCCGCTTACCTTCAGGCAAGCGGCCGCTTGGTTCGTTTCAGGGCGAATGGCACGTCGAGTCGTTTCAGTCGGTCCGAGCCAAAGGGTTGTGAAGGATACGGGACGTCGCGTGCATTTCGACTACGCCGACCGTCAACCGTGGGCTCCTTCGTTCTGGCTCCTGGGACCGGGCCGATGACTCCACCATTCTCAGAGTCACTACGCTACGTTCCGCGTCAACCTATTTCTGGCAGCCTTCGCAGCAGGCAGGTTGGCAGCAAGCGGGCTGCTCGCAGCAAGCGGGCTCGCAGCAGACCGGCGCACAGCAGCAGGCCAACTTGGCACGCAGCCGGGCAAACAGACCGCAACGCGGCTTGCAGCAAGGATCACAGCTGGGCTCGCAGCAAGCGGGCTCGCAGGCAGCCGGGGCACAGGTCTTTGGCTGTTCGCAAGCCGGAGCGCAAGTGGCCGGAGCACAGGTCGCCGGAGCGCAAGTGGCCGGAGCACAAGTCTGCGGGGCTTCGCAGCAAGCGGGCTCACAGCAGGGCTCGCAGCAATTCAGTTTGCAGCAAGCAAGCTTCGCACGCAGCCGAGCAAACAGACCGCAACGCGGCGCACAGCAGGGATCACAGCTGGGCTCGCAACAAGCGGGCTCGCAGGTCGCCGGGGCACATGTGGCCGGAGCGCAGGGCGCCGGAGCACAAGCGGCTGGCGCACAGGTGGCCGGAGCACAAGTGGCCGGAGCACAACACCGACCGTGGAAGCCGGCGTCGGCAACGGTGGCGCTAAGCATCATGGCAACAACGGCCAATGCCAGCACCGGAAGATAGAAACGATGGTTCATGGGAGGTACTCCTATTGAGGAACCGTAAGGGGACACACAAGAACTTGTGGAATTGGATTTCTTGCGCTAATCCTAAACTCTGCTATCGACGACCACGCCATTTGTTTCTTAACCAGACGACCCTGTTTTGCCACAGTTTGTATATTGCGTAGACGTTTTTGACGGACGGTTGGGTTTTGAGGAAAAATCCGTGGTATAACGACCTCGAAAGACGTGGTTGGATGCACATTCGGATCTTTAACCCACGCTAACCCGAAGCGCAAGCGAGGGCGGCAAAAGATGTTACAGCCTATTGCGCAATATGTTCCCGCCTATTCATTGACTACTCGCTTAGATGTATTCATGCGACCTCGCTAGCGCTTCGGGTTAGTATTGCGGGGCTTCGCTGGCGGTTCGGGTTGGTTTGGAGGTTGAGGCGTAGCTTCAGGAATGCAGGAGGACTGCAAAGTCCAGTGTTCCAGGAGGCCAGACATTCCTGTCTGGCTGGGTTGGGCGAAAAAGACAGGCAGGAATGCCTGTCCTCCTGATCTTTCACGACTTTGCCGTTTCCCTGTTCAGGAATGCCCGGGCGGATGTTCTATAGTTGGATATGTGGCAGAGAATCGTCGCTCGCACCTACCCAAATGGGGGTTAGAACCATGACATCCTCGACTTCACCGGTAGCCTCGCCCCTTTTTTCTCCGCTGGCAGGCGATCCCGACTTGTGTGAACTCGTCCAGATGTACGTCGACGAGATGCCCGACCGGATCGCCGTGATCGCCCAACTGCTTGCCGAGGGGAATTGGGAAGAACTGCGCCGGGCGGCGCACCAGATGAAAGGAGCGGCGGGCAGCTATGGATTCGACGCCGTCACGCCCGCGGCGGGCGCGGTCGAGGACGCCATCCGCGACGGGGCCCCGGAGGAACAAATCCGCCAAGCGGCGGCAAGCCTGCTGGCAGTCTGTTCGCGCGTTCGGGCGGGGGTGGGGGAGTAGCGATCGCTACTCGGCGGCCATTTTCAGTGCGACAAGGTACGGAATCGGCTCGCCGCTGAGGGCTTTCAGTACGGTGCCGCCGGCGGTGAAGTTGCTGGTGACCCAGTCGGGCTGGCCGTACTTCTCCAGCGCCGTGCCGCCTTCGCCGCCGCCGACGTAGACCTTTAGGCCGGCGTCGTGCATTCGCTTCAGTTCGGGAATGAATTTTTTGGTGCCCGACTCGAAACGCGGATCCTCGAACATGCCGAACACGCCGTTGTGGAAGACGACGGCCGGCTGGGCGGCGCCCTTTTGCTGGGCGATGAAGTCGGCAACCGTTTTGGCGAACAGCTCACTTGACTTGGGACCGACGTCGAACTGTTGGTTGCCGGGCCCGACATGGTCGGAAACACTGCCGTCTTGCAGCACGAAATCCACCGGCATGGTGAACTCGATGCCCTTGGCCCTCGCGCCGGAGAGCACTTTTTGGGCCTGTTCGACGCGGTCGGGCGGGATGTAATAGGGCTCTTTCTTGTTCGCGGGGTCTTCGCTCATGCCGAGGTTGAAGTCGCCGCCGTCGAGCCGGCCC
>DATECS010000451.1:0-2749 GCA_035286785.1 Thermoguttaceae bacterium
GGGTGGGCATCGCCCACCACGATAATTTATATTTGGTGGGCGATGCCCACCCTAAATGCAGCCATAAGATAAACCTACCATCCCGTTGTCGCGTCGGCAACCGAGCGAGGGGGAAGGAAAAGGGGGACTGGCTCCGCGGCCCAAACGGCGCGGCATCACGAGAAGCGTCTCCGCCACGGTGCCTGTCCCCCTTTTCCTGCAAAGGGAGGGTGGAAACGAGTCCGTCTTGACACTTGGGGGGGCCCTGATAGAATCCCAGTGGAGGTTCACCCCGTCGAAATCGTCGCCCATGAGCGACCGGTCGCGCCGGAACGACCTCGATCGTCTCCTTGCTTCGTTCTGGTTTTCCGAAGGTTCCTTCCGAGTCCGCCGCCATGAAGTGCCAGAAATGCGATAAACCGGCCACGTTCCACATCACGGAACTGACCGACGGCAATCCGCAAGAGCTGCACCTGTGCGAGGACCACGCGCGGCAGTACCTCAGCCAGTCGGGCATCGGCCAGGCCGAGCCCGAGAACGTCGCCGCCGCGCTGGCCCAACAGATGGCCCAGCACATGGCCGCCGGCCAGGTCGGCCAGACGGCCGAGGAACTGGCCCGGCTCGATCAGCAGCTTTGCCCGGTGTGCGGAATCAGCTTCTACGACTTCCGCAGCCAGGGCCGGCTCGGCTGCCCCAACGACTACATCTGCTTCGAGCAGCAATTGAACCCCTTGATCCTCAACATCCACGGCGAGACGGAGCACACGGGCAAGGCGCCCAAGGTCAGCGCCCAGGCCAGTCAAGAGCGGACCCAAGTGATCCGCTTCCGCCGCGAGATGCAGGAGGCCATCGCCGAGGAAGACTACGAGCGGGCAAGCAAGCTCCGCGACACGATCCGCCGCGTCGAACAAGAAGACGAAAACAAACCCGCGCAATAATCCGCAACCGTTTGACCCGAAATCACCGCCGGCCCGGCGCCGGCGATTCACGGACCGCCAGGTGCCCCACGTGGAACTGAACGACTTGACGCAAAGCCCCGGCCAATGGCTGCGGGGCTCCGGTCCGCAGGCTGACATCGTGATCAGCAGCCGCATCCGCCTTGCGCGGAACCTGGCCGATTTTCCCTTTGTCGGCCGGGCGTCGGAGAACGACCGCAAGCGGATCGAGGAAACGCTCAAAGGCGCCGTGCTGGGCGTCCAGGACGCCAACCGGTTGCTCTACATCGAAGTCGAGGATCTCGCCGGCGTCGATCGCCAGTTCCTCGTCGAGCGCCACCTGATCAGCCGCGAGCACGCCGAGAGCCAGGGCGTCCGCGCCGTGGCCATCGACGGCGGCGAAAATTTCAGCATCATGATCAACGAGGAAGACCACCTGCGCATCCAGGTTCTGCGCAGCGGCCTGAGCCTCGACGAGACCTGGGACGAAATCAATCGGATCGACGACCATATCGACTCGAAGGTCACCTACGCCTTCCACGAAAAATACGGCTACCTGACCGCCTGCCCCACCAACGTCGGCACGGGCATGCGCGTGAGCGTCATGCTCCACCTGCCCGCGCTGGTGCTCACCCGCCAGATCGAAAAAGTCTTCCGCAGCCTTCAAAAAATCAGCCTCGCGGTGCGCGGCCTCTTCGGCGAAGGCTCCCAGGCGATGGGCGATTTCTACCAGATCAGCAACCAGATCACCCTCGGACGTAGCGAACAGCAGCTCATCAAGCAGGTCCAGGACATCGTGCCCGTGATTATCGACTACGAGCGCCAGGCCCGCGATTTCCTGATCAAGGAAAGTCCCGAAAACCTGCACGATCGCGTGAGCCGCGCCTACGGCATTCTGCGCACGGCGCAGACGATCAGCTCGGAAGAGACGATGCTGCTGTTGTCAAGCGTGCGGATGGGCGTGAACCTGGGCTTGATCCACGACCTGGAAATCCCGCTGTTGAACGACCTGTTCTTGAAAACCCAACCGGCCCACCTGCAGAAGCTCACCGGCGTGGAACTCGATTCGTCCGACCGCAACATCGAACGGGCCCGCTACCTCCGCAGCCACCTCCACGGCCGCGCGAAAGACGACGATTCGCAAAAGAACTAACTACTTCTTCCTTTTCACTTTCGCCCGAACGGCCGCGACCACGTTCGCCGGCAGAAACCGGCTGAGTTCCTCGTCGCCCGCCAAGGGGGCAATCTCCTTGATCAGCGAACTCGAGACGTGCGCCAGTTCCCCGTCGGCGATCATGAAAAGCGTTTCGACGTCCGGCGCGAGCCGCCGGTTGGCCATCATCATCGTCAGCTCGGCGTGAATGTCCGTAATGGGACGAACCCCACGGATCATGATTCGGGCGCCGCACTGGCGAACGAACTCGACGGCCAGCCCGTGGAACTCGCGGATCTCGACGTTCGCCAGATGACGCGTCGCCTCGCGGATGAGCGTCATGCGCTCAGGAGCGTCGAACAGGGGGCATTTTTCCATGTTCACGCCGACGCCGATAATCAACCGATCGAACAACCGACTGGCCCGCTCCATCACGTTCAGATGGCCCAATGTCACCGGGTCGAACGAGCCGGGATACACGGCCACGCGAGGTCCATTGGTATTCATGGCGGCGAATCGCTCCGTGGTTCAAGGGCGTCCAACAATTCCTGCCCACGCCACCTTTATAACATGAAACGGCGGGACATGTCCACGCCGACGCGAGAAGCCCGAAATTCAATCCGAGCCGCGACCGTGAGGGAGCGGTTGTAGCTCGTAAAACTCGCAACCGCTCCCTCACGGT
>DATECS010000452.1:0-11934 GCA_035286785.1 Thermoguttaceae bacterium
GAAGGGTGAAGGGTGAAGGGTGAAGGGTGAAGGGTGAAGGGTGAAGGGTGAAGGGTGAAGGGTGAAGTCGGTCAGGAAACCCGAAGGTCATGTCAGACTCTAATAAACCGGACGAAGGAGAACTCATTCTGTACCAGACCCAAGAGGGGTCCGTCAGGATCGAGGTGCTCTATGAATCCGAGACGTTCTGGCTCAATCAGAAGAAGATCGCCGAGCTTTTCGGGGTGGATCTGAGAACCATAAGTTACCATCTGGGCGAGATTTACGACTCGGGTGAACTCGGCCGAGAGGCAACTCTCCGAAAAAATTGGAGAGTTCAACAGGAAGGCAATCGCGAAGTCCGCCGGGAAATCGAGTTTTACAACCTGGATGCCATCATTTCGGTGGGTTATCGGGTCAATAGTGCCCAGGCTACCCAGTTTCGCATTTGGGCGACCCGGACCCTGCGGGAATTCGTCGTCAAGGGTTTCGTGCTCGACGACGAACGTCTGAAGCTCAATAAGCGGTTCGGCAAGGATTACTTCGACGAGCTTCTCGAACGCATCCGGGAAATCCGCGCCAGCGAGCGGCGATTCTACCTCAAAATCACCGACATCTACGAACAGTGCAGCATCGACTACGACCCGCGCGCCGAAGTCACCCAGACGTTCTTCAAAACCGTTCAGAACAAGCTGCATTGGGCCGTGACGGGCCAGACGGCCGCCGAGATCGTCGCCGGACGGGCCGATGCCACGAAGCCCACCATGGGATTGACGACCTGGAAGAACGCTCCCCACGGCAAAATTCTCAAGAGCGACGTGTCGGTCGCCAAGAACTACCTGATCGAGAGCGAGATCAAGGAGTTGGAGCGCATCGTCACTATGTACCTCGACTATGCCGAGAACCAGGCCGCGCGTCAAATTCCGATGCGAATGGCGGATTGGGTGGCCAAGCTGGATGCCTTCCTGAAATTCAATGAATACGAAGTATTGACCAACGCCGGAAGCGTCTCCGCCGAAGTGGCCAAACAGTTGGCCGAAGAACGGTTCGCGGCATTCCGCATCGGGCAGGACCGGCGATTCGAGAGCGATTTTGAAAAGGAAATCAAACGAATCGAGAAAGCCAACGAGAACAAAAAAACGCCTCCGCCTGATGGCCAGATGAATCCCGGCTGAGCAAGTAGGTCGCCAAAGAAAACAACGAGTTGCCCAGAGTGTAAAGATGGACGAAAAGAATCCCTATGCGGCACCAAGTGAAATCGATGATAAGGGATCCTATCCGCCACGGAGTGAACCACTATACGCAATGCGTGTTGTCGGACGCGTCGGGGCAGGCTGCGCAATCGGTGGATCTGTTGGAGGGTGTCTAATCCCTTTTGCGTTGTTTGTCATTTGTGCATTCGTGTTAGGAGACATGGGCGGCCCGTTGTTTTGGCCGTTTTTCGCGATTTTCGTGGGGGTGCTCGGCGCTTTGCTGGGATCATTGACGGGATTGGTCTCCGCCTTATGGAAACGCACTAAAAGGGCACCGGGAGAGGACGTTGAACCATGATTCCGGGAGGACGTGGCATTTCGAGTAACTACTCCGAGGGCCTTCCGGCACAAATGGTGCTTGGCGGTTGGAGATGGTTGCCGGCGAACATTTCTCCTGATGCTCTCCGAGCCATGCTTACGGTGCGTAATACAAATGGCGAAGAACAGCGGTAATAGTCTCATGTATATCGAGGTCTTTTTCCCGGCGTGCCAATGGAGTCGCTCCAGATGAATCGCCGCAAGAACACTCCATCTCGCGCGAAGGTTGTGGCGGAGGCCAATGTAAATAGCCGGCGTGCAGTCGCCCAACTCCGCCGCCTCGCCAGCCCCGATCGGGCCGCCGTCTCCGCGCGGTTTTTCAAAACCGGGCCGGGCGAGTACGGCGAGGGCGACCGGTTCATTGGGGTGCGCGTGCCCGAGATTCGAACGGTCGCCAAGCAATTCCGCGACCTGCCCCTTGCCGAAATCAAAACTCTCCTGCGGTCCGAAATCCATGAAGAGCGGCTGCTGGCGCTGGTGATCCTTGTCGGGCAGTTCGACAAGGGCGACGAGGCGGCCAGGAAACGGATCCACGATTTCTATCTGGCCAACGCCCGCTGGGTCAACAACTGGGATCTCGTGGATCTGTCGGCCCCGACAATCGTCGGCGGCTACCTGGAGAACCGAAGCCGGCGGCCCGTCCATCGTCTGGCAAAATCGGACGGACTTTGGCAAAGACGCATCGCCGTGCTCGCCACGTTTCACTTCATTCGCCGCGGCGACTTTGACGACACGTTCAAGGTGGCCGAAATGCTCCTGGCGGACCGCGAAGACTTGATCCACAAGGCGGTCGGCTGGATGCTTCGGGAAGTCGGCAAACGAGACACGGCCGTATTGGAAACTTTTTTGAAGAAACACCACCGGGCCATGCCCCGGACGATGCTCCGCTACGCCATCGAACGGTTCCCGGCCAAGAAGCGACAGGCGTACCTTAAAGCCCACGTCAAGATAACTTGATCAAAATCGAGAACTGTAAAAAACGGAACACTAATTTCCGCTAATTCCCACTGATTCTTTCCATAAGCGTCGATTAGTGTGGATTAGTGTTCCTCAAAAGATCATCAACTTCTTTTGACGCGACTGCTTACGAAGAGAAATTGAACCCGGCGAATCGAATTCACGCTCGCCCCTCACGGCACTACGCCATGCCCAACGAACACGACGAATCCCTGGAGGCAGGCATTGCCGCGGGGCTCGACATTCCGACCGCCATGGTGATTTCCTCGAAGGAAGAACGCTCTCGACGGCCGGGCTGTCTGGCCGTGATTGTGGCGGTGATCCTCGGCTGCTGGGCCGCCCTGGCGTGACCGTGGCCCGGATCGGTTCGTGTCCAGCCGTTCCACGGTTTCAATCCGAACGCGCCCGCGGCCCCCCCCAGAAAGTGTTCCCTCGGCCCGTTGACGAGGTGCCGCCAAGTCGATAAGATAGCTGCTGTATTCTCGGCGATGTTGCGTCGGCGTCGTGTTTCGGGTCAGAGACTCGGCTGAAGTTGTTCTGTCGTGGTCTTGTTTTGGGGAAATTCTTTCGGGGAACCTCGCGATGAAGAAAATCGCTCTTCGTTGTCTTGTCGTATTGGGCGTTTTCGTGGCCAGTGGCGCGGTGGCTCGGGCCGGGCTCGTTGATTTGAACGTCGAAGCCGATCGCACGACCGTGTGGAACGGCGCGAGTCCTGGGTTTCAGCCCGATTGGGTCGTCGATACGACCACCGTCGATCTCACGCCCCAGATGTGGACCATCCTGGGTCTCGGAAACAATTACAGCTTCACTTCGACTTCCACTTCCACTTCCACTTTCGGTTTCATATTCGGTCACGGCGTCCTGTCGTTAGGCGATCGCGATCCCTCCCATTCCCACCAAGTCATCGTCGGCTGGGAGTACGTCCCCCGCCAAGAACAGCGATGGACAGTTAACCGTCTCTCCGCTTCCACGTCGGCCTGGACTAGCGCGACGACTGACTACCAGATCGCGGGTAATGCGTACGACGCATCGGAGGGCAAGACCATTCGAGGCGTCGAATTCAACTCGGCCGAGTTGGCTCACGCGGCCGAAATCGTGACCGACGACGGGCTGCTTCTGGCTGACGCCTCGGCGGTCGCCTGCCAAGACGCTCAATTCGGCGACCACTCGTTCACCGCGACGGGCCGCGTATCGGCCACCGGGATTCTACGAAACGGCGCCGAATGGGCCCGTAGCGACGCCCAGGCCAAGTCCTGCTTCGAGACGAGCTATTCGTTCGAGAAAGCCACGCCGTTTTCGCTTTCCTTGGACATGGCCAAGTACGACAACGTCGATCTCGTCTTCTCGGTTGTCGACAACTCGACAGGCGACGTCGTTCTGGATTTAACGCCTGATTACTCTCGTACGTCCCGCCAGTTGGAGGCGTCCGGCGAGTTGGGGCCGGGCGAATACACGTTCGCCCTGGAGGCCGCCGCCCATTCGCTCATCAGCGAAGACGGACTCCAACAGCGGCCCGGCGTGGCCACCTACGACGTCGCGCTCGATTTCGAAACCGAGGAATACTGGGTCACCGTCTTCGATAAGCGGCCCGTCTACGTCAATATTTCCGACCTCCTCGCCTCCACGGAAGAGCGAGACATCGTCATTTACCAGCCGTCGGGCGAGTCGTACACACTCCACATTTCTCCGTCCGCAAATGGGGCGAACATTCGCTCTGTAGGAACAACAGTTCGCCTTGCTGGCACATCGGTGCCCGAGCCGGCGACGCTGACACTGCTGGCGGGATTTTTCGTGATGGGGCTTCTTAGGCGACGCTCGAAGTAACAGTAGGGCACTCCGTGCCTGACCTACCACTATCCAAGGCGGTCACGACCAGCCAATGACCTGGCGTTTATTGACAATGCTGGGGTCAATAGAGCCGTCCATCTTTACCAACTCCTAGAATCCGGCCCGAACAAAACCTCGATACCCCACCACCCTTCCGTAGTCGCTCGTTCGGCCCATTGACGGGGTGTCGGCGATCCAGTAGGATATCCGCCACGTTCTTGCTGATGTTGCATTTTGGTATCGTGTTTTGAGTTAGCGACTCGGCCTGAAGTCATTTGCCGAGTCTTGGCCGGGGAGTTCTTTGGGGGAACCACGCGATGAATAAAATTGCTCGTCTTTTTGCCTGCGTATTGTGTCTGTGCCTTGTCGGCGTTTCGCGGTTACGAGCGGAACTTGTCGAGACAAACAGCGATCTTGATCTACCCATCTGCAGCTTCGTGAAACTCGATTCCGTCTCATCTGTTGCCGTCGTCTCCCGCCAGAATGGCATCAATCTCAACGGCGGCGGCTGCGCAGCGGGCACCGGCGCGATGACCGTGCGGATCAACAACGGCACCTCGACGATCAACTGGGGCACCACGGGCAACGTCATCAAGGGCACGTTGAAGTTCGGATCGGGATCGACCGCCAACGTCTTGACCTTGCAAAACGGCATCAACCTCAACGGCGGGAGTCGCACGATCCAGGTGGACGACAATCCGTCGACCAGCGCGGATTACGCCGTTATCTCGGGCGTCATCTCCAACAGCACCGGCACGGGCAATCTCACCAAAAGCGGCGCCGGCATGTTGAAAATCGCCACGACCAGCACCTACAACGGCACGACGACCATCTCGGGAGGCTCGCTGCAAGCCGATCTGGCCGCAGGATTTTTGACGCTCGGCGGCGGCGTACTGCAAAGCAACAGCGCACAGACGTTCACACGGGCCTTGGGTACCAGCGGCAGCACGTTCCGCTGGAACACGGGCGGCGGCGGTTTTTCGGCCGGGGCAGGCGCAATGACCGTGAACGTCGGCAACGAATCGGCCCTGACCTGGGGCACGACCGTGGGAACCCACCTGGTCGGCACGCTGAAATTAAACTCCTCGACGTCCACCAACGTGGTGACATTCCAAAACTCGATCAATTTGGGCGGCGGCGACCGCACGGTCCAGGTGGACGACAACGCCGATTCCTCGGCCGACTATACCGTGATGTCCGGCGTGCTCAGCGGAACCGGCTTGCTCACCAAAACCGGCGCAGGCTTGTTGTATTTGAATGGCAGCGCCGGCGCTAGGAACGTCATAATCGCGGGATCTCCGTCCTCTGTTGGCCTCGGCTCGCAATCCGTGCCCGAGCCCTCGACGACGATTCTCCTCATTGGTCTCGCCGCAATGGGACTGCTAGGACGCTCGCGGTACGGTCGCTAGAGCGCACGGAAAAAGAGCGTCGCGGGTGTCTGGGTCACCGATGACGCCATGACCCAGACACCCGCGATTTCTTCACGTCGAGCAGGTTCGGCGGCAAACTTCTCCGCGCCCTACATGGTGAAATAGCCCTGCCGCTCACCGCTCGATCGGGATGGTCGCTTGATGCTTCGTTCTCGGGTCGAGCGCCATGGTGGCATTCTTGTCGCCGCCGGCCCAGCCGCCCAGATGCACTACGATCTTTTCGCACGAAGGATCGCTCAACGGCTCGGTGGCGAGCACGGCTGTTTTGCCGTCGGCGGCGACCTTCAATTCGGCCGTGAGGGGACCAAACGGCGTGGCCACTCCGTCGAGCCGCGTCGTCATGCCGGGCCCGGTCCACTGGGCCGGCAGCGCCTCGAACAGGTGCATTTCGTTCCCGCGATCCAGCGCCAACATGTGGACCGCCAGGCGGATGAACTCGCCGCTGGCCCAGTTGTGCGGCATGTCGCCGTTTTCGTAAGCCGTTTTGCCGCGATAGCCCTGCTCCTCGAGCCAGGCCAGCATCGGCGAAGCGTGATTGGCGAAGGCGTAGAGCTGCTCGGCCGCCCCGGGCCCGTCGCCCTGCCACAAGAGCGCGTGGCCGTAGAACGACGCGAAGTAGTTCCAGATGCCGTCGGTCAGCCAGCCGGTCGTGGCGACCATGCCTTCTTTCTTGTAGGTGGCGAGCATGTCGAGGTTGCCCTTGACCAACGGGTCGTCCTTCTCAAACAGTTGGCCGGGATACACGCCGTGGCAAAACGCCCATTGGGCCTTGCAGGCGTGGTACAACGCGGGATCCTTGCGCAGGATGTCGTCCTCGATGGTCATGAGGATATGCAGGTAGCGGTTGCCGTGGATGTCGGATCGCGAGTCGCGTTTGGCCGCGGCGCGGAAGACCGCGTAGAAATCGTCGAACTCGCGCTGCCACTCGTCGGCCTGATCGTCGTTGCCAAGCCAATGGGCCGCTTGGATGAGGGATTTCAGGCCCAAGAGGTTCCAATAGACGTTCGTGTATTCGTATTGTGTCCAGCCGATGCCGCCGTCGGGAAAGCCGCGGGGGAGCAGCCCGTCGTTCAGCGGCGTGTCGTCCTGGCGGCTGAGTTTGCGGAGATGCTTGATGTAAGCGACGGTCTTTTCGAGCTTGGGCCACGCCGAACGGAGCCAATCCTTGTCCTGGGTGAGCATCGCGTGGCGGACGCACGTCCAGAGGACGATGCCGTTTTCCTTGTGGTAGCGCGGCAGGATTTCGAACCGGCCGTCGGCTTGTTGGAAACTGAGCATGTACTCGATGCCCGCCCGGGCTTCGTCGCCCGCGCCGACCAGGGTGGCCGCTTCGAGGATGAACGCGCCGTCGACGATGAACAACGACCGGTAGCAGGTGGCGCCGACCTGGAAGGAGGGCAGTCCGTTTTTGATTTCGCGGGCCTGCCAGATGTTGCGGATCGAACTGTCGATCAGGGCCTGGATTTTTTCGTCGGGCACGGTCACGCGGCCGTAGGGCAGTTTGACGGTTTCCCAGAACGTCTGGCAATCGCGCCGGGCCTGCTCGGCTTGGGCGAGCGTGGCGGGGCTCGGGACGATTCGGCCGCCGCCGCAATAGACGACGGCGAACGACGCGGTCTGGCCCGCCGGAATCGTCAGCGGGGCCAGCGTCATGGTTGCCTGCTGGGCATTTTTGACTTTGTCCTCCTTGACCGAGGCGACCGGCTGGGTCGATAGGACAACTTCGTGGCCGTCGACCCGAACGCGGTCGTTGAGCAGTTCGACCTTGCGGTTGCTGTTGACGACCACTTTGGGTTCGATCGTCTTGGGAGCGGCGCCCTTGTTGGTCACGTGGACGAGGACGACGTCGTTGCGCGAGAGGTTGTCGCGATCGCCCGCGTAGTGGACCGCCGCCGCCTGGGAGTCGAGCTTGCCGGCCAGCAGGGCGTCGTCGTCTTTTTGCACGTCGTCGAAGACCCAGAAGCCGTTGAGAACGGCCACTTTGTCTTTCGCCTTTTTAGCGGCGATAACGCGAATGTTGATCAGGCCGTCGCCGTCGGCGTCGCGGGCGGCGAACCAATAGGCGCCGGCGACGTTCTTGCCGAGATCGGCGACCAGATCGGTTTGGCGCGGCGGCGCGCCTTCGACGTCGAGGTCGAGCACTCGCTGACCGGGCTGATCGTGCCAGCCTTCGCAGAGCCCCAGGGCGACGGTCGCGGACGCGCCGGGCGTCACCTTGACGTGATACTGGACGGCGACCTCCCCGTGCATCGCGATCGAGGAGAGCTTTTGGGTCGCGCTGCCGCCGGGTTGGGCCCAGTTTCGCTCGACCCGCGAACCATCTTTGCGTTGGAGGGGATATTTCTCGGCCGGCGTGGCGGGGCCTTCCTCGCGAAGGGCAAACGCCTCTTGCACGATGTCCAGATCGGGCGCCTGCTGCTGGGTTTCAATAATGGCCACGCGGGGCGAAACGAGCTTCTGGCCCGTGGTCTTCGCGTCGGGCGTCACGTTCACCGTGACGTGCGTGCCGAACCAACGTCCGCGGCCAGGGTAGTGATACAACATGCAGCCTTGTTCATCGACCAGGGTTTTGTACGGATCGTCGGGCGGACAGATGGCGGTGCGCCATTGGGGAGGCTTGTACCCGAAATCGACGACGAGGTCTTCGCCGGCCGAGGCCAGGCCGGCCGAGCCGATCAACAAGGTCGCGATCGCCAGGAGGAAGGAGTTCTTTCGGAGCATGGTTGGTCCTTTCTTCGGGTACATCAAGAGGTGGTTCATTTCGAGGAGGATTTGTTGCGATCGAGCCAACTTGCCTCGATCGCTTCGAGGGTGCGGCCCTTGGTTTCGGGAACATAGGCCGCGACGAAGACAAATGTCGCCAGGCTGACGACGCCGTAGATCCAGAAGGTCGCGGCGTTTCCGATTCGCTCGACGAGGCCGGGATAGGTTTGCGACACGACGTAGCAGGCGCCCCACAGGACGAACGTCGCGACGGTCATGGCGCGGCCGCGGACCTTGTTGGGGAAGATTTCGGCGATGACGATCCAGACCACCGGCCCCATCGCGGCGGCGAAGGCGGCGACATAGATCAAGACGCACACCAACAGAAGCGTGCTTGATCCGCCCGAGTAATAGAGCCAGCCGACGGCCCCCAGCGCGGCCGCTTGGACCAGGGAACCGGCCAGCATGAGCGGTTTGCGGCCCAGTCGGTCCACCAGCCAAACCGCGAGCAGGGTAAAGACAACGTTGACGGCGCCGATGACGACCGCCTGGCGAAAGGCGCTGCCGGCCTCGGCGCCGATGTCCTTGAAGATCTCCGGGGCGTAGTACATGATCGCGTTGATGCCGCTGAACTGTTGGAAGAGTGCCAGACACACGCCGACCACCAGGGCCGGACGGAACTCGGGCGTGAAAACTTCGCGGAAGCTCCCCTCTTCGCGGCCCAATGAATTGCGGATCTGCGCGAGAACGGCGTCGGCCGACTGAGCGTCGACGATCCGTTCCAAGACGGCCCGGGCCTCGGAATTTCGGCCCTTGCCCATGAGCCATCGCGGGCTCTCGGGAACCCAAAACAGCAGTACGCCGAACAAGACGGCCGGCACGGTGCCCGCGGCGAACATCCATCGCCAGCCAGTCGTGACGTTCCAGGCTTCGGTTCCCTGGTTCTGAATGAGCATGTTGACGAAGAAGACGACCGAAATGCCGACGACGACGGCCAGTTGATACAGCGATACGAGCCGTCCGCGGATTTTTTCGGGCGCGAGTTCGGTGATGTACAGGGGCACGGTCATCGACGCGCCGCCGATGGCCAGGCCGCCGAGCAACCGCGCGGCGACCAATTCGGTCAACGTACGGGGAATGGCCGCGCCGACGGCCGAAACGGCAAACAGCGCGGCACAGACAAGCAGCGTGCGTCTGCGTCCGATGGCGTCGCTGACGAACCCGGCCCCCATGGCGCCGACGACGCATCCGACCAGGGCGCACGAGGCGGCCCAGCCTTCGAGATCCTTGTTCAATTCGAAGAACTTGGTCAAGTAGCCGATGCACCCGGAGATGACGGCCGTGTCGTAGCCGAACAGGAGTCCGCCCAAGGCCGCCGTGACGGTCACGGGCAGGAGGAAGCGATAGTGGATCGTCGGTTCACGGTTCACCGCGAGGGCTCCTGTCGAATCGGAGGGTAAGAAGGAGCGGATTGCAAACGAACGAGAGCCCCCTCACACGGGTGGGACTACGCGAGGAAAGCGGGACGGGTTCAGGTTTCCCCATGGGGTGCGTCGAACGAATGACGCACCGATCAAGACTACATTGTTTCCTATTGGCCGGGAGTGTGCCATACCCGTGCGTGACAGGACCATGCACAAAATTCGCATTTCGCATGAATAGTGTGGGGGATTTGACGATATAATGGACCCTCAGATATGGATCAATTTCCCTCACCACCCGCCGCCCTCGGTCGTCTGGAATTGGCCTACCTCTATGGAGGCGTCGTGCAGTATCAAGCCGGCGAGACGCTGGGGCCGCGGGTGCTGGGGGACTACGAGCTGGTGCTGATCGTCGAGGGGCAGGTTGCGTATCGGGTCGAGTCGAACGAACATCGGGTGTCGCCGGGAAGCGTGATCCTTGCCCGGCCTGGGTTCCACGAGGCCTATCGCTGGGATCCGATCGGCCAGACCCGGCATGCCTATTTTCACTTTGACATTGTGCGTCATGCGGACGGTTGGCCGGAGCCGTCGTCGTGGCCCATCCTGCGCAACCGTCCCGCGCCGGTGATTGGGGCGTTGTTTCGCCACGTGATTCAATTGATTTACTCGCATCCGACGTGGCCGACGGTTCCGCCGGGCCCGGCCGAGTGCGGCGTGGTCGAGACGCTGATCAGTCTTTTTCTGGAGGAGCAGGTTTCGGAGAACGCGCTATCCGAATACGGTCGGCCCGAGGCGGTCCATCGGACGCTTCGTTGGATGCGGCAGACGCTCGACGACAATCCGCGGCGGCCGGTGCGGCTGGACGATCTTGTGGAGGTGGCCTGCGTGACGGACAAGCACTTGTGCCGTCTGTTTCGCAAGACGCTCGGGTGGTCGCCCATGCAGACGTACAACCTGATGCGGTTGCAGTTGTCGCTGGCGCTGTTGGCCCGAACCAATTTGACGATGAAGCAGATCGCCGACCGTTGCGGCTACGACAACCAGTTTTACTTTTCGCGTTGTTTCACGAAGGCGTTTGGGCGTTCGCCGAACCGGGTGCGTCGGGATCTTTCGCTCGGCGTGCCGCCGCCGCCGAGTCCGTTGCCCGTCGATATGACGCCCCGGGTGCATTGGTAGCCGCGGATGCGTCCCGGTTCTACGAAGCAGACGTCCGGGTCGATCGAGACCCGCTTGAGTAGTTCTTCGCGTTTTGTCATGGCCCGTCTCGCGATCGGATGAACTTGGGTTACGACTTACCCCATTATACGCCGCCTCTGGATTTCCACGAAGGTAGGGTTTTTAAGCGATGGGGCAATGAAAAAGCCCCCTGGGTTTTTGGACCCTGGGGGCTTTTATGGATTAAATCCGGCGACACCTACTCTCGCACTTTTGGCACTACCATCGGCTCTGAAAGCTTAACTACCGTGTTCGGGATGGGGACGGGTGTGGCCTTTCAGATATGGTCACCGGAAAGGGGCCGTCGCGGCCGGTAGGCCGCGACGGTCATGGTTGTGATTTTTCGTGGCATCGGGTCGACGTTGTTGGACATTGACCCGCCTTTAGTGATTTGGAGCATTGGATACATGCGGCCAAGCATTCGTCCATTAGTACTGGTTAGCTGAACGCATTGCTGCGCTTACACATCCAGCCTATCAACCTGGTAGTCTTCCAGGGGACTTTCGGACTATTGTCCTTACGAAACCTGATCTTGGAGAGGGCTTCACGCTTATATGCTTTCAGCGTTTATCCTTTCCGTACATAGCTACCCAGCCGTGCCGCTAGCGCGACAACTGGCACACCAGAGGTACGTCCTTCTAAATCCTCTCGTACTAAAGAAGAAGCTCCTCAAGTTTCGTGCGCCCACACCAGATAGGGACCGACCTGTCTCACGACGGTCTGAACCCAGCTCACGTACCACTTTCATTGGCGAACAGCCAAACCCTTGGGAGCTTCTCCACCCCCAGGATGTGATGAGCCGACATCGAGGTGCCAAACCGCTCCGCCGCT
>DATECS010000453.1:0-5765 GCA_035286785.1 Thermoguttaceae bacterium
CCGCCGAGAAGGAGGCCGCCAAACCGGTCTTCGGCCGCACGGCCCGCCGAGTGCGCCGCGCGCTCTAGTTTCTTCACCGCCAAGACGCGAAGGGCGCAAAGCCGTGGGTCAGACCGTGCCTGACAAGAAAGGCATTAACCACGAAAAGCACAAAAGACACGAAAATATCCTGAGAAAAACTCTTTCGTGTCTTTTGTGTTATTCGTGGTTGGCTTTCCGTGATTGATATTGCCATCAGGCACAGAGTGCCTGGTCTTCTTCTACATCACGTACATAAAATACACCACCACGGCCGCCGTCAGGACCAAGAGGCCGATGGCGGCCACCAGCAGGCGGCTGGTCGACTCCATCAGCGGCGGAATGATTTCTTCCGGCTCGATCCCGTCGGCGAACTCGTGAGTGCACCACGCGCAGCGGCGCGAGAACTCGGGCAGAAACGGCTCGCTGCACGTCGGACACATCAGCACCAGCCGCTCGGGCGAATCTTCTTCGTCGGCGACGTCTTCGTCCGACGGGCCCACGGAATCGACGTCCTCTTTTTCCGAATTCTCCGCGTCGCGTGCTTCCGTCGCCGAACCGTGGCCGCCGCACGAGCCGCAACTGCCGCAAGAAGCATGTTCCCCGTCAGGCGTCTCGCCGAGGCCCAGGCCCCAGACGTACTGGCTGTCGGCCTCGGGAAAGTCCGTGCCCGTCGTCTTGCAGATGGGGCAGCGGGTCAACCGCGGCGCGCCGCACTGGGGGCATTGCGGCCAGTCCTCGGGCACGGGTTCCGTCTCGTCGTCGGGCGAGCCTTCCGCCGGCTCGTTGTCTTCGGTCACTCGCTGGACGCCCCGCCGGTCGTACTCCAAGGCGATCCGGCGGGCCGCGTCGGCGTCTTTCTCATCGACGATCACGCGCGGCGCGGTTTGCCAGCCGATGTAGTCCACGCCCGAACCTCGTTGGAGCGTCTCGTTGGTCACGTCGGCCCGGATGCCTTGCTCGGCCAGACGGTTTTTGAGGAGATGGGCCTGCTCGAGCGTGCCGGCCACGTAAATCACCGTGGGTTGATCCGCCATGGCGAGGTCTCCCGTGAAAAAGAGAAAAGGGGACGTCACGAATTTTGACCGCCCGAATAGAATTCATTCTACCCGAAATGTCAAAATCCGTAACGTCCCCTTCGGTCATTCGCCGTCCGGCGATCGTTCACCTTGGCTGGGTCGGGAAGGACGGTCGCTCCACGGGCCGCCGGTGCGCGGCCAGGTGGGCCCAGCGGCGTTCGAGCTTGGCCAGCTCGCCGTCGAGCCACCGGCTGAATTGGGCGTAGGAACGAATCTTGCATTGAACCGCCGTGGGGCAAAAATCCAAGCTGCCTTGCTCGGGATTGTCCCGGTCACGTTGTCGGCCGAATCGATCAGTGTTCATCTCGACCTCCTTCCGTACGCGGATTCTGCATGGCTTGCCCAACGCGAAGCGTTCTCACCGATCCCACAGAATCATGGGCCCCCTGGCCCGTCCGCTTTTCATTCTCTCCTACGAAAGACACGCTTAATCGGTTCAGGTTCACTTTGCCGGCCGCTTCACTATTCCAACCCCGTCGCAGGGAATCTCCCGGGATGTATTTTCCGCGAACCGCACTGTTCCGAACGAAGAGAAGCCCCGACGCGTCAACCCGGTCCTTTCCTCCACAAGCCTCCATCAATCCTTTCGTTTTGTTCCCGGGTTTATTGAGGAATTTCACGTACCGGCTTATTATATGCCGGTCCCCTCGCGGCAAGTCAAAAAATCGACGTCGCCGCGGCGGCGCGCAACGAAAACCCGCCGCAATCCTAGGATTACGGCGGGTTCGAGGGAGGCCCGTTTTCCTTCGTTCGAACAAGACAGTTTTTCGTCAGTGAAAACTGTCGCGTCAAACTATCGACCCCGACGGGTCGGTTCGACGCGATTCCGTGCGGCAAACCCTTGGTTAGGAGCGTGTTATGACGCGCTCCGCCCGGAGGCGGGTCTTCTTCTAGTTCTTCTCTTCGTGGTTGTGCTTGTGCGATCGCTTGCCGTGTTCTTTAGCTTTCATTTCCGGGTGCTTGCCCGGACTCTTGCCCTTCGCTTTGGCCATGGGGCACTCGCCGGACTTCTTGCCTTTCGCTTTGGCTTTGGCCAGGGGGCATTCGCACTTGCCGTCTTTGGCCGTGGTGCATTCGCACTTCTTGCCTTTGGCCATCGGGCATTGGCATTTTCCGTCCTTGCACAAGGGGCATCCACAAGTCTTGCCCTTGGCCATGGGACACGTTCCCGGTCCTTTCGCGGGGCCGGCGTGACGTGCATGGAACCGCTTGATCAGTCCGACGAGGGCCACGGCGGCTTCTCGTTTGTTGATGGCCTTATCGCCGTCCTTGTCGACCTTGGCCAACACGAGGGCAAAATGCTTCTTGTGCGCTTCGGCCGCTTCCTTGGCAACGACCTTTCCGTCGTGGTTGGCGTCGACGCGGTCAAAAATTATATTGGCCGTCATCAAAACATGGCCGACCACGGCCGCTTTGCGATCGGGGGACACGCCTGGACCTTTCGCGTGACCCTTCACGTCGCGGCCGGGACCACGGCCGGACATGGCGAACGGAGGCATCGGGCCATGTGGGCCGGATCCGTCGCGCATCGCCAGGTGTCGCGGACCGCCCATGCCCGGACCTCGTCCATCACGGCCGGGGCCTCGCATGTCGCGACCGGGGCCACGTCCCGGCTTAGCGAACGGAGGAGCCGGTCCCCATGCGCCGGGACCGCCGCGCATGGCCATGTGTCGCGGTCCACCGGGACCGGGGCCTCGCATGTCGCGGCCAGGACCTCTTCCGCGCTGGGCGAATTCAGACCGGCGGGGCGTTTTCGGGGCCTCGATGCCCGGGCCCAATTTGCCGCCGTGCAACTGATACATGGCCAAGTGATATTGAGCCAGATGGAACAACGCCTCGCGATTCGGCGATTTTACCTCGGGACCACGCCGGCCAGCCTCACGCCGCCCGGGGCCACGCATCGCAAACGGGCCCGCGCCGGGTCGCCCAGGACTTTGCATCGCAAGATGCCGGGGACCACGCTCGCCGGGACCGCCCCGCATCGCAAAATGATCGGCGTCAGGTCGGCCGGGACCACGGTTCGCCATAGGTCTCGGGCCATCCAGGCCGGGGCCTCGCTTCGCAAACGGTTTTAAACCACGCTGCCGGCCGGGGCCGCCCTTCGCAAAAGGTTGCGGTCCTCGCGGACCGGGTTTTCGCATGGCCGGGCCGCGTTGGCCGGGGCCACGCTGCTTCGCCGCTCGCTGTTCACGCAGTTTCTTCATGCCGTCCTTGAATTCGTCGAGGCTCAACTGCTGATCATTGTTCGCGTCGAGTTTTTTGAAAATCCCTTCGGCGCTCGGTCTGTTGTCTTCGCCTGGTTTGCCGCGCCGGACGACGTCCTTGCCCTTCTTGAGCCCGTGGGATCCCTTTTTATCGACGTCGCGCCGCGGGCCCTTGCCCGGACCTCGCGCGGCGAACTCCGGTCTACCGGGCCCCTGCCCGGGACGCGGTCCCATGACCCCTCGGGCCGCCTTGAATTCGTCCAGCGAGAGCTTCCCGTCGCCGTCCTTGTCGGCCCGTTTGAGCAAGTTGGAAAAACGTTCCTTCATGGGCTGGGGGATTTCGTCCGACGTGATCTGGCCGTCCTTGTCGGCGTCCAGTCGTTGGAAGAAGACCTTGGGATCGTGCCGCATGGGCGGCCGGTCGGGTTTTTGGGCCATCACAAGCGATGGCAGAATTACGATTGCCCAGGCAATCGCCACAAAGGGGAGCGCTCGACGCATACTTCCTTCTCCTCGTACTCGAACAGAAACGGGAAACTTAGAGCCTATCCGAAAAAGGGGACAGGCACCCTTCGTCTTGTGGTTATTCCTTACTCCAACGATATTATCCGGGAACCAGTCCCCGTTTTCGGATAGGCTCTTAACAAGCACCGTGCCTAAGGCAACGCGACCGAAGTCGCGTCAACCACCACCATAAACCACGCAGCGCCGCCCGGGTGTCGAAGATTCTTGGCGGAATTCAGCCGGGCATGCATCCTTGCGGGGGGATATGCTCATTCCAGCGGGGCATTTTGGGGGAAATAGGAGCCATGTCCGTTTTGCGTAAATGGGGTGGACGGTCGTTAGCCGTCGAGCCTGCTCGACGTTTTTTCGCTTCTAATACTGTTATTTCCAAACGTCGCGCAGGCGCGACGGCTCACTGTCCAACGTCGCGCAGGTGCGGCAGTTCACTATCTCACTCGCCGGGTCGATATTGTCCATCCTCCGGCGATTCCCTATAATCCGGCACGTTTCCCAGGCGAACTCTCTTTAGTGAAAGTGCGTATAGTAGGCGGCTGGTTAACCTGTCGGATTCTGACGCTTGGAAGACCGGCCCCTCGATGAGACAATAAAATAATGGCGGAGGGCGCGGCGAAAGAAATCGCCTTTTCGTCGGCCCGACAAGCGACACGATCGTCCGTGTCGGACCGGCGCGTTGAGCTTTCGCCACGCGCGTGTTCCGTCGCGGCAACCTTGAATAAGATTGACAACGCTGTCAGGGTTGCCCGAGATTGTCACAGCCGTTACAGGTCATTAAGAGGCTCGTTTTGATACGACTGCGGCGTCCGCGGATTGTTTGAACCCCGGCTCGTCCGCGGTCGATGAACCGAATGGGTCGTGGTTCGTAGAACTCGTCGAGAACCGCCCACGGTGGAACTTACGCGGCGCCGAGTCGCCGCGGTGATTGGTAGCGCAGGAAGCCATAACGAACTTTTTTTGCGAGGCGCCAGAGGAATCCGAACGTTCGCTTCGGTTCGCCTTGCCCGCGCTGCTTGGGAGAAACCAGAGAATGCACATCCACGGCCCGTCACATTTGCACGGCCCTCAGCCGATCGGTCCGCCGCATGCATCTCGCGTGGCGCGGCCGGAGGTTCCGGCGACCTCGAACCCCATCCAGGACGAGCTCAGTTTGTCCGACGCGGCTCGATTCGTCGACCAGGTCAAACAGATGCCCGACGTCCGCCAGGACCGGGTCGACGCCATTCGCCGCCAGATCGAAGCCGGCACGTACGAAACGCCCGAGAAACTCGACATGGCCCTCGAACGGCTGCTCGACGAAATCGGCTAGCCTCTTGGCATGGCAAAAGACTACTCGCTCCGCCGCGTGAAGGTTCCCCAATCGCCGCGGGAGCGGTTCGCGCAGTTCCTCGCGTCGAAGGGCAAACGCGCGACGCGCCAACGCCAGGTCATCGTCGATGTGGTGTTCAGCCACCACGACCACTTCGACGCCGACGAGTTGATGGTCCACCTCCAGGAGTTGATCCGCCGCCGCGAGATCAGCCGCCCGACCGTCTATCGCACGTTGGCCGAGCTGACCGAGGCCGGGCTGATCCGCAAAATGACGCTTGCCGGACGGAGCGTCTACGAGCATCAGTACGGCTACCCGCGGCACGACCACCTCCACTGCGAGATCTGCAACCGGTTGATCGAATTCCACAGCGCCCAGTTGGAGCGTATCGTCCGCGAGGCAGCCGTGCAGCATGACTTCGAGCCCAACGGCCACCGCACGTTCGTCACGGGCGTCTGCGCCGACTGCCGCCGCCGGCAGAAATCGTAGGGTGCGTCTGGACCTTAGGTTTACCCACATTTTGTTTCCTGCGCGACGAGGTAGCCGTCGAGCATGGACTGCAGTTTTGTCCAACCTCGCCACAACACGAGCCAGCCGGGAGCGTGGTCGTGTTTGCGGTTTTGATGGCCGCCCAGA
>DATECS010000454.1:0-9723 GCA_035286785.1 Thermoguttaceae bacterium
CCCGCCCCGCCGTAACTATCGCTGTCTTCTTTGTGCCCTTCGCCGTCGTCCCATTGGAGTCCTTTGACGTACCGATCGGCCGCGGCGATGATCTTGTCGTAGCGTCCCTCGCGATTGGCTTCCGCGAAAACCATGATCGCCAGACACGTCTCGTAGTTGCGATAGAGCGAGTCCTTGGCATAGACGCCGCCGTCGGGCCGGACGCAGCTTTCGAGATACTTGAGGCTCTTGGCCACCACGGCCGTCACGCCCGGTCCGGCGTAGGAGGCGAACGCCCCGTCCGGTTCCTGGGTTTTTTGAAGGAATTCGACGGCCCGGTCCACGGCCCGGCGAGCGGCGTCCGCGTCGGTTGCCTCGTCGGCAACGGCCGGTCCGGCCGCCGTCGCGAGACACAGGAACAGAAAGCCCCCAAGAACAAGGAGACGGCAGATCATTTGGCAATCCTCGGCGATGGAGAGACGAAAAATCGGATCCCCGGCTATTGTAGAACACTCCGCGTCGCCGGAAAGCGGACCCGGCGGCCGCGCCGGGCGTTTTCGCCGCCGAACCGCCGAGGGAACGTGAAAAATCGGCCCAATCTCGTCCCCAAAGGGGGTGCGACACAACGTCGCTGGGCTTGATCCCCTACCGATCGTCTCGGCGTTGTTTTTGATACTGCCGGCTGGCCGCTTCCAGGGTCCGCCGCTCTTGTTTGGACAGACTGGCTTCGCCCTGGTCGTGGATTTTTTGCAGAATGCGGTCCACCTCGCGGGCAAGTCGATCGTCCGTCGGCCCGTCGTCCTCGTCGCGGCCCGGCGAGTGAACGCGAAACTTCGGCCGCCGCTTGAGCCAATCAAACGACAGGCGGCCGGTCACTCGGCCCAGGTTCCAACCGAAGTAGTAATACGCCCCGGCGAACGCCAAGCCTGACAGGTGAACGCTATAGGCGATATGCTGGTCGCCGTAACCGGCCTGACCAAAGAGGTTCGTCGCCACCAACAATGCGCCCACGAGCCACGCGGGCACGGGAATCACGAAAAACAGCAGAAGCATTTGACGCGGGAAATTGAATGCAAAAAGCAATACCACGCCCGTCACGGCGCCCGACGCGCCGACCATCATCGGATAGAACGTCTCCCCATTGATGGTCACTGCTCGATCGCCCTGGATCATGCACAGCGCGCTCCACGCGACGCCGCCCAGCACGATCATCGCGAGATAGAGCCGCAGGAACTCGCGGCTGCCGTAACGCTGCTCCACCGCGGGACCGAGGAAAAACAACCCCAGCATATTTGACAAAATATGCATGACGCTGATTTGAAAAGGGGTATGCGTGAAGCCATAGGTGACAAACTGCCACCAGAGCCACGGGCGAACGAGGGTGTAGGACTTGCACGCCAGGATGTTGCAAATCGTCGTCGCATTCGGTGAGGGCGTGGGCGTAAACAGTCCGTCCGCTATGAACACCACAACATTGACCAGAATGATCCAGCCTACCATGGTCCGCGGGCCGCGGAGCTGGAAGCCCGGCTGATCGTCTCGGTAATAGTCTCGGTCGTAGAAGCCCATAATCGGAAACCGGCCGTGGTTGATCGAACAAGAATGACGCCGGCCCCATTGTGCGCCAAAACCATGAGAAAGCCTAGGTCACTCGACGCCGGGAACGGTCGCACCTTTCGGCCGACAGTGCCGGGACGGTTCCCATCGGCTTGCCAATGGAGCGTGTTCGAAGGAATATACGCCCCACCACGCACACGGCAACAGCCGATTTGGGGGGAAAGAGAGAACAGCCCGTAGCCGTAGGTCAGGCTGTGCCTGACGGCAAAGGGCAAGATCTTATTGTTCAAAGATGTCAGGCACAGCCTGACCTACGGATGGCGGCAACTCCACCGATCCGTTCAGACAATCGATCAACTGCCGCAGCCGGCCCAGGTCATGCCGGTTGAAATGAAACACCAGCCGCGGCAGGTCGGCCAGCTCGGGCTCGTCTTTTTCTTCCGGTAGCGGGCCGCGCTGTTCGATCGCGCCTCGCAACACGATATCGGCAAAACGCTGGTTGAGCGTGCCGAGCAATTCCTCGTCGATCGGCCGCGCGAGCCGCAGCACGAGCCGCTCGCGGACGTACCGCATGCTGTGATACACGCGGAAGAACCGCAACATCTCGCCCACCGCCTCCTCGACGTTGTCGGTCAGGCGGAACAGCGACAGGTCCGACGGGCTGATCATCTCCCGCCCGAGCAACTTGTCGTGAATGAACCGCTCGAAATCCCGCCAGAATTGCCCGCCCGGCTCATCCAGAAAAACCACGGGGATCATCGTCCGTTTGCCCGTCTGGATCAGCGTGAGCACTTCCATTCCTTCGTCGAGCGTGCCGAACCCGCCGGGCAGCAGGCAAATCGCGTCGCATTCCTTGACGAACATCAATTTGCGGGTGAAGAAATACTTCATGTGGACCAGCTTCGGATCGTCGGCGATCACGGGGTTGGTCTCCTGCTCGAAGGGCAACATGATGTTCAGCCCCATCGAGTGCTCGCGTCCGGCGCCCTGGTGGCCCGCCTCCATGATGCCGCTCGCCGCGCCGGTGACGACCAGCCAGCCGTTCTCGGCCATGAGCCGGCCCAGCTTCACGGCCTGGGCGTAGCACGGGTCGTCCGGCCGCGTCCGCGCGGAGCCGAACACCGTCACCTTGCGCGTCGAGCGATAGGGCGTGAAAACCTTGAAGGCGTAGCGCAGCTCGCGGATTGTTCGGGCGAGAATCTTCAGATCGCCCCGCGTGGGATAATCCAGTGCCAGCTTGTCGGCCGACTCGTGAATGCCCTCGATCAGGTCGTCGTTCCGATGGCGCGGCGCCGCGGCCTGGCCCGGCTCGCCGACCGGAATGTGCGGTCCACCACTTCCGCCCGGCCCGCCGCGCGGGGTTGCGGGAGGGGGCGTTTTCGACTGAGCGTCTTTTCGCCGCGATGATCCTCGACCCATGAATACTCCTCGCATTACGCTTGGGGACTGTCCCCCTCCCGCCCCATTTTTGATTATACACAGCCTGCGTTTCGTTCCGTGCGACGATCTTCCTCCGCCCGCGAATCGCTTCGGCAAGCCGAACGTTGGTTCGGTCTATACAACTTATCCGGACTGGTCCGCCCTCGCGGCGAGGCCTGCTGTGAACCGTGGGGGTTGATCGAACCCGGCAAGAAGGGGTAGGATTAACCCGTGATTTGGCAATCCCTCACAGGACTATCTCGTGACCGAATCCAGCGATAAACCCGTTCGCGTCACCTGCCCGCGGTGTGGGTCGCATTTCGACGCGCCGTCGGCGGACGTCGGCCGACTCGTTGCCTGCCCCAAATGCGCGCACGAGGTCCACTTGATGGCGGCCTCCTCCGGGCCGGTCCCGCTGCTGCGCTCGTCGCAAACCTACGTTGCGCCTCCGACGACCGATGATGAATACGCCGTTCGCGACCTAAGCGCCGCGGCCGGGAACCTTCCGCCCGGCGAACACTCCGGCCCCGTCGTCCC
The DNA here is from genome assembly GCA_035286785.1 of Thermoguttaceae bacterium. Taxonomy (GTDB): domain Bacteria; phylum Planctomycetota; class Planctomycetia; order Pirellulales; family Thermoguttaceae; genus UBA11386. The sequence continues at coordinate 3,493 of DATECS010000454.1, forward strand.
GGTCGTGGACCTGCCCGACGAGTTTGCCGTCGAGGACCGTCCAGCGGACGAGGCGCCCTCGCCGGGCAAGGGCCGCATCGTTCTGCCCCTGTCCGAGCGTCCGAAGCTGCCGCCGCGTCCGATGATCGACGACGTGCTGACGTTCTTCTGGCATCCCACGTCGGCCATTTTCTGGTCGGCCTCGTCGATCGGGGCAACGTTGATGTGCTGGTTTTTTTGGCGGGCGATTGTCGCCGCCGGCATGAACGTGCCATTGGGCATCGGCACGCAAGGCGCGATTCCAGCGGCCGCTCCACTCATCGTGACCCTGGTCATGACGATCCTCGGCGCCGCGGTGGGATTGGTTTGGCTCGTGATCGTCAGCGCTCACCTGCTGGCGATTCTCCACGACTCGGCCGCCGGCAACAAATACATCCTGAACTGGCCCGAGTTCAGTCCCACCGATTGGATCGGCGCGGCGATCTACGTGGTCATCAGCGTCCTGATGTCCGTGGGCGTGGCCTGCTTGCTCACCTGGCCTTTTGGCGGCGTTTTTGTCCACTGGTGGCTCGTGCCGATCTGCGTCTGGCTGCTGTTTCCCATCGTGATGCTCTCGGCGCTCGAAGCGGAGTCGGTGCTCCTGCCCGCCTCGTCGATCGTGTGGCAAAGTCTCCGGAAATGCGGCCGAACCTGGGCCATTTTTTTTGTCCAAACGTTCCTGCTCGGCCTGAGCGTGTTGATGCTCACGGCCGTCATGGTCTATTTTCAGCTCCAAGACTTCGGCGTCATCGTCTTTGCCGGCTACGGCATGGTCGTCGAGATGCTCTATTTCCGCTTGCTCGGACGGTTGGCCTGGGCCTGCGACGAGTACTTCCGCCGGCATCCGTCCGACGAAGAGGACGAAGACGAAGAACGGCCCGCCCCGCCGTCCTCCGAGGAAGAAGAACCCCCGGAAATCCACCCCACGCCGGTCAACGATTTCTGAGAGGTTGTGAAACGTTACGCCGCCGACTTGCCCTTCCTCGGCGTGTAGAGATAGGGATTCATCGTCGGGTCGTTGTACATCTTCATCTGTCGGTAGACCTTCATTTGTCGCCGCCCGGCGAAGATGTCGGTCAGCAACTCGTTCAACGATCGCGACAGGTCGTCCAACTGCGCCATGAGGACGTCCAACTTGGCCGCCGCCGCCTGGCAGTGCTCCGGCCCGGCTTCCTCGCGCTGGATCTGTTCCTGCATGTGATAGATCCGCAAGGCCAGGATCGAGAGTCGGTCGATCGCACTGCCGGGCGTTTCGGTGTTGAGCCGGGCCGACGGCAACGGGGCGATGTTGCGCTGGCGAAGCTGTTCGATGATCGCGTCGTCGAGCTGCTCGATCTGGTCGTTGCGGCGTTGGTTGAGCTTGTCGATTCGCCGTTTGACCGCGGCCAGCTCCGTGTCGTTCACGTCGGAACTCCGCGCGATGTCTTCCTCGTGCCAGAGCCGGAAGTTCTGCTGATGCTGCCGACAGACCAGATTCATGAATCCGTGGTAGAGATTATCAATTTCTTCTTCATGCCACCGCTTGACGGTTTCGGCCTGAAGTGCCGTAATAGCTTTAACGTCGATCATGGTTGGGGATTTAGGGATTTAGGGATTTAGGGATTTGGGGACGGAATCAAATCTGAGATTTGAATTTCTCCCTGCCTGCTGCCTGCCGCCCGCCGCACTGGCCGGGGAGAATAGCGACTTTGAGAATCCTCGACAAGACGAAATACCGCTGGGTTTCGCTCGTCATTGCGATCGCGGCGGCCGTGGGCGTGTGGCACGCTTCGTTGCGCGTGGGCACGGGGCCTGCCTCGGGAGAGGGGCTTTCTGACTTTCCCGCCAATCTGCCCGCCCCGGGCCTGACGTTCCGCGTCGGCACCCTGAACCTCGCCGGCGGAAAGGGGCCCGACGGACGCCGCGACCTCGCCCGGGCCGGCGACGTGCTCCGTGGGCTCGATCTGGTCGCGCTGCAGGAGGTTCATGTCGGCGGTCTGGTAGCCGACGACAACCAGGCCCGATCGCTCGGCCGGCAGTTGCACCTCGGCTGGCTCTACGCTCCGACCGAGACGCGATGGCACTGCCGCCAATTCGGCAATGCCGTGCTCAGCGACTTGCCGGTGACCCATTGGCAGAGGATCCCTCTGCCGCGCTGCTACGATCGCAGCTACCGCAATGTCGTTTTTCTGGTTCTCGATGACGGTTCGCGGCTGCCCGTCCATATCCTGGCCGTCCACGCCACCCAGCGCGACGTCCGCGACCGCCGCGTCCAACTTCGGGCCGTGATCCAACTTTTTCTGGCCCTCCAGGAGCCGGCCATTCTGCTGGGCGACTTGAACGCGACGCCCGACGACCCGGCGATCCGCGACCTGCTGGCACGGCCCGATGTCGAGGATCCGGTGGGCCGGCTGGCCGACTCGCCGCCGCCGGGCCGGGTGGATTGGATCATCGTCCGGGGCCTTCGCTGCGTCACTGCCGGCGTGCGGGACGAAGGCGTTTCGGACCACCCGCTTTACTGGGCCGAACTCGAATGGCCCGGGGCCAAACAGGAGGTAGAATAGACAAGAGGCTATCCGAAAAAGGGGACAGGCACCTCACGACAACCGTTTCAGGAAACGCCTCGCACGTCGAGTTCGGAGCCAGTCCCCGTTTTCGGATAGGCTCTAAGAACGGACGGACATATTATCCAGAAAAACGCCCATGCCCCTTTACGAATACCAATCCGACGGCGCCGGCTGCGAGCACTGCGCGGCCCGGTTCGAGGTACTCCAATCGGTCAACGATCCTCCGGTCGAAAAATGCCCCCAGTGCGGCGGACCGTGCCATCGGGTCTTCTCTTCCTTCGCCCCGATCAAAAGCACCCGCGACAAGCTCAGCGCGAAGAATCTCGCCCGGCATGGCTTCACGCAATACAAGAAGGCGGGGGGCGGCTACTACGAAAAAACTACCGGCGACGGCCCTTCGGTCATTAGCCGCGACTGAGCCCCCGTAGGTCAGGCTGTGCCTGACAACTCGACCAACTCCACGTAATCGACCATTCGTCCATTCGGTCGTCAGCGGAGCGGCTTGTTGGAAGAGCTACGCCTGATTGTCAGGCACAGCCTGACCTACACCTACCAATAAGGCAACGTAACGAGTGGGTTTCCCCACCGGGCTTACCCCGGTGGATAACGGTTTGGGAACTACAAGACGAGCAACTATTATGTCGTCCACTACAATGCAGGCAAGCCGGGCAAGCTCGGCAAGGACGTCTCAACAGCCAGCAAAAACGTTGCGATTCTTTTTCTTTGACGCTTGCGACACGGCGTGATACGCTGAGCGGAGCAGGTTTTCCGTCGTGTTGCCTGCGCGGTCTCGCCTTGCTGCGTCTGCCGCGTTTTGTTTCTCTGATGCTCAACGTGTTTTGAGGACTCCAACAATGAGATGGTCCACTGTCGCTGGTTTGCTTCTGGTGTTGTTTGTCACGGGGGCGGCATTCGCGGGCCCGGTCGGCCTTGGGGGCGACGGTTGTTGGGGGCTGGGAATGCGCGGAGGGGGGCCCACGGAAGGCGCGTTTTTCGGCGGACCGCACTCCGGTTTCTGGGGCGGCGGAGGATTCGGTGGTTGGAGATTCGGCTGGTTCGGCTCGGGCGAGACGTACCAAGATCGTTTCGAGACCAAGCTCGACGATTTCAAGACCGACTACGACACGGCCGTCGGCGAAGATCCGGATTTCTATACGTCGGATCTCTATGAGGACATGGTCGATAAGCTTGAGCGGTGGACCGACCGCTATGATCGCTTCGTCACCCATCAGGAATCGGCCGTCGATCGGGTCGACGACTGCATCGATCGGATCAACGACAAGATTGACGATCTCAATGCGCGGCTCGAGGAAGGCCCCGACGAGGATCTTCCCGAAAAATGGGCCGAACGCTTTGAAGAAATCCTCGGGTGGAAGCTCGACTTCCTCACCGACCGGCTCGACGACCTGACCGAGCGGAAAGACACGCTCGCGGTCAACCTTGAAGAGTACACCACGTTTCAAACAGACCTATTGGCCTATCTCGACGAAGTGATCAACGCGGGCAATCCCCCGGCCGAGATCACGGACGAGGCATTATCCCTGGAAGACGAGGCACTGTCCGAGGCCATGATGGTCGCCGACGCAGCGCCTCCGGCGGTGCGAAGCGTCCAGTCCGTGCCCGAGCCGATGTCGATCGTCCTGTTAGGCCCGGCCTTTGCGCTGTTGCTGTTCCGCCGCCGCAGTCGTTAATCTGTCGAATGAACCATTGGGCGTCCATCCTTCAGGCCGTCCAAGAATTCGGCTCGTGTAAACGCGGATTTTCGCCGATTTAACCGAGCCGCGACCGTCAGGAAGCGGTTGGATATATTCCGACCCACAACCGCTCCCTGACGGTCGCGGCTCGGTTTTCTTGTGGAGGTGGAATTCCAATCCCTAATCCCTTGCCCCCACAAGCCGGCTGAGCGTGCGTCCCGTGGTGGAGAGCGGATATTCTGCCAATTCGTCCGGCGCGACCCAGCGCATCGCTTGATCCTCACGGTTGCGGAGCCGGCCGGCCGTGCAACTCGCCTCGTAGCAGTCCAATGTGATGCGAAACCGCGTCACGCCGTGGTGCAACGTCGTTAGACGCCGGCCGAGCGCGATCACCAGGCCCGTCGTCTCGTGGACCCGGCGGACCAGTTCGTCGCGGCGGCCTGATTCGTGCTCGGCCGTCATCTCGAAGCGTGGAAAGTCCCACAGCCCGGCCCAGCGGCCCCCCTCGGGACACTGCACTAATAAGACGCGACCCCGCCGGCGAACCAGCACGGCCGCCTCGTGGCGATCCTCCATCAAAGGTTTCGGTTTCGGCCGCGGCAATTGCGTCTGGAGCCCCCGTCGCCGCGCCTCGCAGAGCACCTCGACCGGACACGACGCGCAGCCGGGCGACCGGTTGCGGCACACCTCGCTGCCCAACTCCATCAATGCCTGGTTGAACCGCCCCACATTGTGTCTTGGCAGAATCCATTCGGCCATCGCCCAAAGCACCGCCTGGCCCTCCTTCGCGTGTGGCGGGCCGTCGTAGGCCAGCAACCGGCAAAACAGCCGGATCGTGTTGGCCTCCAGGATCGGTTCCCGGGCGTCCAGGGCGATCGACAAAATGGCCCCGGCGGTGTAGCGGCCCACGCCGGGCAGCGCCCGGACCGACTCGCTATCCGTCGGGAATCGCCCCCCGTGCCGTTGGACAATCGCCCGGGCCGCCTCGTGCATCTGCCGCGCGCGGCGGTAATAGCCCAGTCCCTCCCAAAGCCGCAACACACGGCGCTCCTCGGCCCGAGCGAGTGCCTGGACGGTGGGAAACGCCCGCACGAACCGCTCGAAATACGATTTGACCGTGGCCACTTGGGTCTGCTGGAGCATGATCTCGCTGATCCACACGCGGTAGGGATCGCGCGAACGGCGCCAGGGCAAGTCCCGGGCATGTTTTGCGTACCAACGGAGCAGGCGCTGGCGAAACGGCCGCCGCCACGCCGCCGGCGGAAGAGGGATTGGAGGAGGAGCGGATTCTCGGGCCATGGTCGGCTCTCGTCGAAGGTGAACTTCCAGTATAGCGAACCGGCCGGCGCAAACCGAGCCGCAGGCTTCCGCCAGCAGGAGAACTGCAAAGTCCCGTGTTCCAGGAGACCAGACATTCCTGTCTGGCTGGGTTGGGCGAAAAAGACAGGCAGGAATGCCTGTCCTCCTGATCTTTCACGACTTTGCCGTTTCCCTGCTTCCGCCAGCGGCTATTATTACGCCTGCTCACTCCTGCCCTCTGCTTATGGTCCACTGGACGACAGAGCCGGCACCTGCTACCGTGCAACGATTCCCACTTGCCTCACCCGCCCAAGGTGCCTCTTTGACCGCCCGACGCAAGCCCGCCAAAAATCGTTCGTCCCATGCCGCCAAGTCGATCACGGTGCGTCGCGTCAGTCCTTCGGGCGGGTACGAACTGGCGCCTCCTCCCTCGGTTGCCCGCCGGGCCGCGGACTTGGAAGAGGTCCACAAGATGCTCGCCGCCGGCGAGATCGACGTGGCCGAGGACGAACTGCGGTGGCTGGTCGGGGGCTGCCCGGCGCTTTTGGAGGGCCACAAACTGCTCGGCCGGATCGCCGCGGACGACGCCAACTGGGAGCTGGCCAGGGTCCACTTCGCCTATGCCTATCAACTGGGTCTCGACGCGATGAAGACCGCCGGTATTCGCGGGCCGC
>DATECS010000455.1:0-3836 GCA_035286785.1 Thermoguttaceae bacterium
GCTCGGCGTCGCAGTCGTCCGGCGCGCCGCGCCGACTCGGCGAGTGGTATCCAAACCAGGACGCCGGCGAGGGCCAGCCAGGTCCGCCGGGTTCACAAGCCAGTCGTGAAAAACCGCGTCATCGCCAAGAAAGTCTCGCTGAAAAGCGGGGCAAGGACTGGGCCATGCCTGATGGCCAGCCCAGGGCAACCGCCGTGACCCAGCCCATCCGCATCGACTGTTATGCCGATCGCCTCGTGCTGGTTCCGCAACGCGGGCTGGCCGGCGGCCGGTCGGTCGCGCTAGGCCCGCAAACCCGCGACGCCATGGACGAACTCGTCACGGCCATCTGGAACTACACCGAGGGCTGGGGAATGGCCGGCAAAGGAATGTACTGGCGTCCGGTCCTCCACTTCTACGTCTACCCCGGCGCCGAGGGGCGCTACCGCGACGTCGAAGACCTCCTGCGCGACAGCGGCCTGCCCGTGGAACAAAAAAACCAACTTCAAAAACCGTAAATCACAGCGTCGTAGGGTGGGCACCGCCCACCAAGAGAGATTCGTGTTTTTTGGTGGGCGGTGCCCACCCTACCAACTACCGACTACCGCCATGCCCCGCCACCGCGAACCCGACATCAGCGACGCCGGCCAGGACTCCTTCCTGGACACCCTGACCAATATGGTCGGCGTCTTGATCATCCTGGTGATGGTCGTCGCCATGCGCGCCAAAAACGCGCCGGTGACGCTTTCCGTGCCGGGCCCCAAACAGGCGGCCGCCCAACGCGAATTCGAAGAAGACGTTTCCGCCGAGCAAACCCTTCACCGCGAGGTGCTCGAAACGGCCGCCAAGATCCGCGCGGTCAATGCAACCAAGCAGGCCCGACTCGCCGAGCGGTCGCGGCTTTCCCTGATGACCGCCGCGGCTGAAAAGATGCTCGAATCACGCCGCAACGAGCTCAATGCCTCCGCCCAATCCGACTATGACCGTCGCCGCCGGCTGGCCGACGCCCAGGCCCAACTCGCCGAATGGGAAAACCAATACGCCCTGGCCGGCCGCCTCCAGCCCGAGGCCGTCCGCGTGGAAAACTATCCCACGCCGCTGAGCCACACCGTCCACGGCGAGGAGCTCCACTTGCAACTCCGCGCCGGCCGCGTCACCGTGCTGCCCTGGGACGACATCCTCGAAACGCTCAAGGCCGAATTCGCCAGTCACATCAACCGGATGCGGACCGAAACCGAATACACCGGCCGAGCCGGCCCCATCGGCGGCTTCCGCCTCCGCTACACGCTCACCAGGCAGGACGTCTCGATGCGGACCTACGAAGCCACGGGCATGGGCGGAAGCATCGTCCGGCTCGAGCAGTTCCAATTGTTGCCCGTCAGCACGCAGATGGGCGAGCCGCTGGACGTCGCGCTCTCCTACGGCTCTGAATTCCGCGAAGCCCTCTCGCGCCACCGCCCGGGCCGCTCGACCGTGACCGCCTGGGTCTATCCCGACAGTTTTGACGCATACCGCCGGCTGCGCAAGGAACTCTACCAACTCGGCTACACGATGGCCGGCCGCCCCCTGCCCGAGGGCGAACTCATCGGCGGCTCCCCCGGCGGTTCGCGCTCGGCCGCGCAGTAACCGTGGATCCAACACCCCGTGCCCGACGCGCGGGCGGAATCTTGTGCAACGGCCCCGGTTCAGGGATTGTGGAACACGCGTTCCATCTCCCTTTCGTCGCCGAAGACCTGCTTGTGGACCGATTTCAGATAGGCCAGCCCCTCGGTCGCCAACTGTTCCGGACTGTCCGCCAGCTTGCGCCAAATACAGCACAACGACGCGACGGTCGGCATGTTCGGGTCGAACGACTCGATGGTCACGCAGCCGTCGTACCGAACCCGCTTCAACGCCTCGAAAATCCGCGGCCAGGGCACCAGGCCGGTTCCGGGAATGCCTCGCTGGTTCTCGCACGCATGAACGTAACCCAGATTCGCGCCGCAGCGATCGATCGCCGCGGCCATGTCGTTCTCTTCCCGGATCATGTGAAAGGTGTCGAGATGGACCTTGATGTTGGCCATGCCGACGTCGCGGATGAATTTCAAGGCGTCATCGGCCACGTTGATAAAGTGCGATTCAAAACGATTGAGCGGTTCGATGCCGATAATAAGTTCCGGCGACTGCCGATCCGCGTATTCGGCGACGTCCCGCATCGCCTCGACGCTCCACCGCCACTCATCCTCCGTGCGCATTTTGCCGGAGAGGTATCCCCAACCGCAATAAATCGCCCCGCCGAACACCTTGGCGCCCGCTTCCACGGACAGATCGATCAGCTTCTTCGACAACGCGACGCCCGCCCGGCGAACGGCCGGGTCGGGACTAATGACGTTGCACTCCTTGGGCATGCCGTAGCCCGTGTTGATCACCAGCCCCAGGTCGGCCGCCGCCCGTCGCACTTGGGCCGCCGGAAAATGGTCCGGGTCGAAAGGAACGATCTCCACCGCGTCGAAGCCCATCGACTTGCAGTGGTCGAGGACGGGCAGGTCCGCCTCGACGAACGTTTCCTTAAACAACAAAGAATGGATTCCAAAATACATCATTGGCTCCCTGGTGGGATTTCAGAAACGGCAAGTTGATTGAGGGTGTTCGGCACTTGATAAAGGGCATCCTGCAATGGCCATCGGTTCGATCCGCCCCTGCCTCACGGAAGCGATGCCATGGGGTATAGTATAGTGATGCCGTGGAGGATGTTGTCAAGCACCACCCCAACTACCCCGTCCGCCCGCCGCTTTCCGCCGTGCCCATTCTTCTGAACGACCTCACGACCGACGAACTCCACGCCCAGCTGGCCCCGTTGGGCGTGCCCGTCGAATTGACGCGCCAGATCCAAAAAGCCGCGCTGGCCACCGGCCAAGTTCCCGAGACCATCCGCGGCCAATGGTCCCGCCGGCTCGCCGTGGTTCGCCAAGCGGCCGCCGTCCCCCGGCTCCGGCTCGTCGAGCGGGCCGTCTCGGCCGACGACGGTTTCGCCAAGTATCTCTTCGAAGGCCCCGGCCCGGAGCGTTTCGAGGCCGTCCGCATCCCGCTCTTGCACCGCCCCGAAGACCCCAAGTACATCGTCTGCGTCAGCTCCCAGGTCGGCTGCCCGTTGGGTTGCGTCTTCTGCGCCACGGGCCGCATGGGCTTTCGGCGCAATCTCGAAACCTGGGAAATCGTCGATCAGGTCGTCCAGATCCGCGACGACTCGGCCCATCCCGTGCGCGGCGTCGTGTTCATGGGCATGGGCGAGCCGATGTTGAACTACGATCGGGTGATCCGCGCGGCCCGCATCCTCTCCGAACCGTGCGGCCTGGCCATTCCCGGCAAGTCGATCACGCTTTCGACGGCCGGCATCGTGCCGGGCATCCGGCGGTTCACGGCCGAGCGTCCTCCGTTCCGCCTGATCGTCTCGCTCAACGCGGCCGAGCCCGAGCGGCGCCGCGCCCTCATGCCGGTCGAGGCGACCTACCCGTTGACCGAGCTGATGGACGCCGTCCGCGACTATCACGCGGCGACTGGCCGACGCGTCACGTTGGCTTGGACGATGATCGCGGGCCAAAACACCCGCGCGGACGACGCCCGCGCGTTGGCCCGGCTGACCGCCGGCCTGCCGATTCAGCTCGACCTGATCGACGTGAACGATCCGACGGGCCGCTTCCGCCCGCCGTCCGACGCCGAGCGCAACACGTTCCACGACAGCCTGACCGCCGAACTCGGCATGCCCGTCGCCCGTCGCTACAGCGGCGGCGGCACGATCCACGCGGCATGTGGGATGCTGGTGGGCGGTAGGCGGTAGTCGGTAGGTAGAGGGCAGTATCGTAGGGCGGGGCGGCGAA
>DATECS010000456.1:0-6397 GCA_035286785.1 Thermoguttaceae bacterium
CGTCGTGTTCAGCGCCGGGGCCTACTGGGCCGCCTATCGACTCAAGGGCGCCGAAATCCGCGTGAACCAGGTCGATCTGATCGACGTCGACGCCGGCTCGGGCCTCGCGCGCGGCACGCACTGGAGCAATCTCTACAGCCCTCGGGCCGATACCTACAATCTTTCTCTGCGGCCGATGCAACCGATTCTGAAGAACGTGTCGTCGCGCGGCGGGCAAATGTGGTTCGCCTGGCTCGGCCTGCCGGGCAGCGGCCTCGGCGGCATGGACCCCAAGACGGTCAATCCCAGTCCGTGGCGAGCCGCTTACGATTTCTCGCCAACACTGGACGAAATGGACGGGCTTCCCATGCAGACCTGGTCCACGCGAAGTTTCACCGCGCGGTGGAACGCGAGGTGGAAGACGCCTCCCGCGACCGACGTGTTCGAGCGCGACGACGAACCCGGCGGTCGGCTCGTCAACCCGTTGGACGTACCGATGGAACGCTGCCTGTTCATCTACGACCATTGGGTCTACGACCTGGGCACGCTGCGGCCGGGCCAGGCGGTTGAACTCGACGCGCTGTCCGATCGGGCTGAATTGAAAACCTTGCTGACCGGTTCGCGCACCGTGATGGACAAGATCAAGAAGCAGATGGAACGTCAGACGACGCCCTACGACCAGACAAGCGTCGAAGTGCCCTATATCCTCCGCGCCATGATGTTCTTCGAGCACGCTGGCGGCCAATCCTACACGCACCTGTCCAACCAATATCAACCGTTCGTCGACCTGAGCCACCTGCTCGCGCCGGACCGCGCCATGCTCGTCGGCACGGTGGGACGCGACCACCCGCCCGCGACAATGCTTCTTCGCGACAACCTGCTCCTGGGCGACCCCGGCCGTCGCTGTCAAACCGTCTACCGGTTCGTCTTCCCGGTCCAACCGAATCCAAACAAAAATCCATAAAAAGGAACCACGGATGAACACAGATAAACACAGATGACTCTAGCTTAATTCAATCTGTGTTTATCTGTGTCCATCTGTGGTTCCAATATAGAGACGCCCCGTCATGATCAAAACCCAAGATCTCACCAAAGTCTACGGCGAACTCCGCGCCATCGACACGCTGAACCTCGACCTCGAAAAGGGCGACCTGTTCGGGTTCATCGGCCCCAACGGCTCGGGCAAGACCACGACGATGCGCATCCTCGCCACCTTGCTGCAACCCACCTGGGGCGAGGCCTACGTCTGCGACCACTCAATCTACACCAACCCGAAGGAGATCCGGCGGCTGATCGGCTACATGCCCGACTTCTTCGGCGTCTACGACGACATGAAGGTGATCGAGTACCTCGAGTTCTTCGCCGCCGCCTATCGCATCAAGGGCGCCCAGCGCCGCAAGGTGTGCGACGAGATGCTCGACCTGGTGGGCCTCGACTACAAACGCGACGCCCTGGTCACCAGCCTCTCGCGCGGCATGACCCAGCGGCTCGGCCTGGCCCGGGTGTTGCTGCACGACCCCCAGGTGCTCTTGTTGGACGAGCCGGCCAGCGGGCTGGATCCGCGTGCGAGGATCGAAATCCGCGAACTGCTCAAGCAACTTCGTGCCCTGGGCAAAACGATCATGGTCTCCAGCCACATCCTGCCCGAGCTGGCCGACATCTGCAACAAGGTGGGCATCATCGAACGCGGCAAACTGCTCGTCTCGGCCCGCGTCGACGACGTGATGCGGCAGGTCCGCCCCCGGCCCGTGCTGTGCATCGCCGTGGCCGACGACCTCGAAGCGGCCGCCCGACGGATCGAACAGACCAAGCTGGTCGATTCGGTCGAGTTGCGCGGCGGACGCATCTACGCCGCCCTGGCCGAAGGCGTGACCGACTACAGCCCCTTGAGCGAACTCTTGATCAAGTCAGGCCACCGGCTGACCCTCTTCAAGGAAGACGAAATCAACCTCGAGACGGCCTTCATGGCCCTGACGAAGGGGATCACGGCGTAAATCAATAGCAGCCAATTGTGATTATAAGATGTTTTGCGACAATATGTTAGGAGACGTTGACTTGTAAAACGGGCGGTGTAGTATGGATAATGCACGTAAATTTAGTTCCCACCAAATAGTGGCATGACAATAAGGTGGGTTGACCTGCGGTTTAGTTAAAACTAAACTATCTAGTAGACACGGACCGACTCTATGTGTATCGTCAAGGGGCGACGTCACTCGATTCTATTTGCCGAGCTGGCGGACGGCAGCGTCCCCGGAAGAGAGTTCTTTCAGTCATTGGCTGATGAAACGCAAGCTAAATTGCTCGCGTACTTTCGGCATGTCGCTGACAATGGAAAGGAAGGAGCATTCAACAAACTCCGTTTTCGTCGGGAACAACCGCCGTACTATGCGTTCAAGACGAAGGGATGGACAGAATCGAGGAACAGTCATGGCCTCATTCGATTCCCATGTTTCTGCCACCACGATCTGCTAGTGATCACACATGGTTTCTGGAAGCCACGCCAGAAGAAATGGCCGGAGACTGAATACACACGTGCCGACACAATACGACAAGAATGGTTGAAGTTGAACACCTCTGATACTTGAGCGGAGACAGCCATGGGAAAGACGATGTACGAGGAATTCGCCAGCACCCCCGAGGGGCGGCGTTTGCTCAACAGAGAAACGCTCACCATCGAGGTGACTGAGTTGATCTGCCAGATCATGCAGGAAAAGGGGATATCGCGAAAACAGCTCGCGGAATTGTTGGGCAAGAGCAAAGGGCGCGTGAGCCAAATGCTTAACGGAGAGCGCAATCTCACGCTAGGCACGGTTGCGGATATTTTCACCGTTTTGAATGAGCGCCTTGCCGTTCGACGGCAACTCGATCCGCTCCTACATGGCCAGTCGGGCGATTTCAAGACAACTCGAATGCAGTATTGGGTGGCACGGGTCAAGGACCAACAAGTGTGGAAGTACGAGGGGAGTCGAGGCTCTTCGGTAGGATATGGCGAAGTAGCGAGCTGACAATGGCTGAGAATGTAACGAAGAACGATCCAGTGATCCTGATGATGCCCGTGGCACGTGCCGCGCGGATTCAGAACCTCCGGATGCTGCAAGCCTCCATGAAGCGAGGTGAAGACGAAGACGTCAGATTCCCTTTACGCGTGGAGAATCAAATCCGCACGGGCAGCAGACTCAACCGTGAGGTCAATACGGTAATTGGAATTGTCGGAGTCAGGATGCTCGCCACCAGCGTTGAAGAAGATTCTACTGACAACGTGGCGCGAGCCGTGGGCGAATCCGAGCCGGCGATCGAGGTGAGCAGTGAGTATCAATTGACCTACGAAATATCCGACATCTCACAATTCAGCGACGAACAGCTCCACGCTTTTGGCTGCATCAATGGGCTTTACCACGCCTGGCCATATTGGCGCGAGTACGTTCAATCGTGTATTGCGCGAATGGGACTGCCGTCGTTCATCGTCCCCGTGCTGACCGTTGCCGAACTTCAGACCATGCAGAGAGCATCGGACGGGACATTTTCGATGAACGCGGCGACGTCACCTTCGGAGTGACGCCACTCACGCCCCAAACTTCTCCAACCTCCCCGCATTGGCCAGCGCTAGCGGCATGAGGTGGATCGCCTCGAACTGGCCCAGCCCGCCGCAGATCGCCGCCGTTTCGCCGAACGTCTTGCAGGCGTCCGCTCGGCAGTGCTCCGCGACCAGCAACGTCGGCACCGGATGCCAACTGTGACCGGCCAACACGGCCGGCGTGCTGTGGTCGCCCGTGACGATCAGCACGTCGGGCTTCAGGGCCGTCACGCGCGGAAGGACCGCGTCGAACTGCTCGATCATCTTCACCTTCGCGTCGAAATCGCCGTCCTCGCCGCGGCTGTCGGTGTATTTGAAGTGGAGGAAGAAGAAATCGTAGTCGTTCCACGCCTTGGCCAGCACGTCAATCTCCTCGTCGAGCGTCGTGGCCGTGCCGATCACGTCCATGCCCACCAGCTTGGCCAAGCCCTTGTACATCGGATACACGGCAATGGCCGCCGCGCGCACGCCGTAGACTTCTTCATACGTCGGAATGTGCGGCTTCACCGCGAACCCGCGCATGGTGAGCCCGTTGGCTTTCGGCTGACCGGCCAAGAGCTTGACGGCCTGATTGTAAAACTCCTGGGCGATCGTGGCCGTCTTCCGGCTTGGCTCGTCGTGGGCCACCGGCGCCAAGGGCGGTACGCCCGTCGTCTGTGGGTCGGTGTCGTCCACCTTCGCGCCGAGCCCCTTCGCGCGGAACACGACCGCGAAACGGTGCTCCTTGACCGGCTCGACGAACAGTTCGACGCCGGGAATTTTCACTTTTTCGCCGAGCATCTTAGCCAGCGGGCCGCTTTCCTCCGACGGAATGCGCCCGGCGCGGCGGTCGGCGATGTTGCCTTCCGCGTCGAGCGTGCAGAAATTGCAGCGAATGGCCACGTCGTCCGGCCCGACGTGGAAGCCGATGCCCGTCGCTTCCAACACCCCGCGGCCGATGAGGAATTTCAACGGATCGTAGCCGAACAACCCCAGGTGTCCCGGTCCGCTCCCCGGCGTGATGCCTGGCTTGATCGGGATCGAGAGCCCCGAAACCCCGCGAGCGGCCAGGGCGTCGAGGTTGGGCGTCTTGGCGGCTTCCAATTCGGTCGGCCCGCCCGGCGTGACAGGCAACCCGCCCAGCCCGTCGGCCACGAGCATGACGATCTTCGACTTGTTCTTGTCGTTCTTGACGTGCAGCATCCGCGTAAGGTCTTGAGTATCCATCGTACTATCGTTCCTAGCTGTTCGGAGTATCAGAATTCAAAAACCGAGCCGCGCTCTGTGAGGGAGCGGTTGAGAGCCTCACGAACCACCACCGCTCCCTCACGGTCGCGGCTCGGATAGGCCTGTAATTGTCATGAAACAAACCCTTTTTCCTACCACAAACGGCCCCGAAAACAAGTGGGGGGCTCGTGCGTTGTGGCCTGGCTGCTCGGCGCGTGGAACCGGCCAACCAGCCAAAAAACGGCCTCGTTAGCCGGGAAATTCGGGTTGTGCAAGGCCCGTCGGCACAAAACCCGTGCAAATGAAACCCTTCCCACCCCACCCAGGGCGAATCCCCGGCCGCCCCGGTCCGATATAGAATGTAGAGCCCCTTACCCAACACACGCTCACCCCAATCGCGTGGTGACCCATGACCGACTCGCACCTTCCGCCCCTCGCCTACGATCCCTCCGGCGTCATGATTCCCGAGACGGGCCTTTCCAAGGCCGATCTCGACTGGCTCGCCCCCCAGCTCGTCGCCGCGCGCAACGAAGTGCTCGACGACCTGTCGCTATGGCACTCGGGCGAACCGGTACCCGCCGAAAAACAACCCCTGGACGCCGCGTTCATCGACCTGCCCGAACGCCTGCTCGAAGAACACGCCGCCAAGGGCGACCGCAGCCAACTCGCCCGAATCAAGACGGTCGCCGCCGCGCTGGCCGAGCACGCCAATCAGGTCGTCGTGCTAGGGATCGGCGGCTCCTACATGGGCGCCCGGGCACTGTTCGAGGCGTGCTGCCATCCCTACTACAACCTATTGAGCCGGCTCCATCGCGGACGCCGGCCGCAGATCCTGTTCGAGGGCAACAACGTCGACAACGACGCCACGAGCGGTCTGTTCGACGCCTTGACGGGCGAAGGGCCGCAGCGCTGGGCCGTCGTGGTGATCAGCAAAAGCGGCGGCACGCTCGAAACGGCCGTCGCCTTCCGCCTGCTGCTCGAAAAACTCCGCGAAGCCTGCGGCGGTGATCTGGACAAGGTCCGCCACCTGATCGTGCCCATCACCGGACTGAAGAGCAATCTCCGCGCGCTGTGCGCCGAGCTGAAATGTCCCGAGACATTCCCCATTCCCGACGGCGTTGGCGGGCGGTTCTCAATCTTCACGGCGGTCGGCCTGCTGCCGGCGGCCGTCATGGGCCTCGATATCGTCAAACTGCTCGAAGGAGCCGCCGCCATCAATCGCCGGTTCTGCAACTCGCCGCCGGGCGACAATCCGGTGCTCGACTACGTGGGCGTCTGCCACCTGATGGAAGCGCGACGCGGCGCGACGACCCGGGTGCTCTCCACCTGGGGCAAACGGCTCGAAGCGGTCGGCCTCTGGTACGACCAGCTTCTGGCCGAAAGCCTCGGCAAGGACGGACGCGGGGCGCTGCCGTTGACCTGCGTCAACACCCGCGACCTGCACTCCCGCGGCCAGCAGCACCAGGAAGGCCACCGCGACAAGCTGATCACCAACCTCGTGGTCGAACGCACCCGATGCGAACCGATCGTGATCCAACGGAGCGACCTCGATCAGGACCAGCTCAACCAACTGGCCGGCAAGTCGCTGCCCGACATCCTCTCGGCCGCCCTGGCCGGCACGAACCGCGCCTACGCCGA
>DATECS010000457.1:0-8875 GCA_035286785.1 Thermoguttaceae bacterium
GATGACGTCGACGCAAACCGACACGGCCTCGCCATAGGCCAATTTCGACGACTCCCGTCCGTCCCGATCCACGACCCGAATCCCCTCGATGCGGGCTTCGCCGCTGCCGGCTCGGACCGATGCGCCGCCGCGATCAAACAGCGCGTAGTATCGGTTGACGGCCTCGGGCGTGTTTCCCAGATACGTCGTTCTGGCCCGGTCCAGGACCAGCGTTCGCTCAGCCAATCGCGCGACGTGCCCCATGCCATGAGACACAAAGACGACGGCCGTCCGCTCGGCGATCTCCGCGATGCGGTTGTAGCATTTCGCCCGAAAACCGGCGTCGCCCACCGCGAGAACTTCGTCGATCAACAGAACGTCGGGCTCGATCCGCGTGGCCACCGCGAAACCGAGCCGGACCTTCATCCCGCTGCTGTACGATTGGACGGGCATGTCGAGGAAGTCGCCGACGTCGGCGAATTCGACGATCTCGTCGAATTTCCGCGCGATTTCCCGACGGCTGATCCCGCGGACGGCCGCCGTGACGTAGATGTTCTCGCGGCCGGTCAGAATGGGATTGAAGCCCGCACCCAATTCGATCAACGCTCCGACGCGGCCGCGCGCCGTGATGCGTCCCCGGTCGGGCTTGAGCAGGCCGTTGAGCATTTTCAGCAGCGTGCTCTTGCCGGAACCGTTGGGACCGATCAGCCCGAGA
Source organism: Thermoguttaceae bacterium (assembly GCA_035286785.1). Classification (GTDB taxonomy): domain Bacteria; phylum Planctomycetota; class Planctomycetia; order Pirellulales; family Thermoguttaceae; genus UBA11386. The sequence goes on from DATECS010000457.1 coordinate 695, forward strand.
CACTCGCCCCGCCGCACCTCGAACGACACGTCGTCCACGGCCCAAAACTCGTCACGACGCAAATTTGCCCGGCCGTTGCCGCGGCCCGACAACTCGCCCGCCAGATCGCGCATGCCGTACCACAGCGCGCGCTTCAGGCTCCGCGCGAAGCGTTTCGAGACGTTTTCCACGCGGAGGAGGACGTCCTTGTCCATGTTTCTCGTCCCTCCTACGCGCTCATCCGCGCAATCAAATGAGGCATGGAAATGCGAAACACGACCCAGGCCGCCAGCCCCACCACGATGCTCGCCGCTGTGATCGCCAGAAACGCGGGCAGTTGGGTCAAAGGCTCGCCGGTCAGCAGTTCACGGGCCGTCACCAGGAGCGGACTGACCGGATTGAATTGGTTGATCCAACGGATGATGCCGCCGTCGGGCAACGGATAAATCACCGGAGTGGCAAAAAACCAGATCCGCGTGACCACCCCAAGGCTGCGTCCCACGTCCTGGTAGAGCTGACCGATCGGCACCAGGATCACCCCCAACGTAAAGCCAAGACCGATCAACGCCAGAACGGCCAAGGGAAACAACAGCACGGACAGCCCGACGTCGATCCTGAACCAGGCCCAAGCGCCCACCACCAACAACATCTTGACGGTCAGGTCGAAAACCACGTAATAGAAGCTCGTCAAAATCAACGCTTCGTGCGGAAAGCGGAGTTTGGTTAAAAGACTGGAAGCCGTGTTGATTCGTCCCAACGGCGCGACGAGCGAGGCCGAAAAAGCCTCCCAAAGAAGCATCCCGACAAGAACATAGGCGGGATAGGGAATGTCGGTGTCTCCCAGGTTCAGGATTTTCCGTGATCGAAGCACCGTGAAGCACAGCGTCATGACCAAGGGGGTTAACAAAATCCATGTATATCCCAAGAGCGACTTTCGGTACATTGCTTGCACGTCGCGAACGAACAGGCGCCAAGCCAGCTCGCGCGAGGCCAGCAAGTCCCGGACCATCGTCGAAAGCAGCACCGTCGGCTGCCGTAGCGAGGAGTCGGGCGTGTAGACCACTTCGGGCAGCGTGATCGGTCCGATAGCCGGAAGGGGGTCGCAAGAGGTCGAGGCCGCCCGCGACGCTCCACGCCCAAAACGTCGGGATGAGGAGGTCGTCGAGCCGGTTGATCCGCGGTCCAGATTCATGACAGCTTGAGAAGAAGCCTGGGAAACACAAAACAGACTGCCTGTATACTCCATTTCACCCCTTGCCGGAAAGTGCGATTTCGGCCCGACAACAAACGCTCACCCGGGCGTTGCGACTCTTGAGCGGTCCGTGAAATACGTGTCAGCTTAGGCAATGTGCGTGCTGTTTTTGGGAATGGCTGGAAAAGCGGGCCGCGATTTCGAACGGAGTCGTGCTGTTGGGACAAAAATGTGGTTTTTGCTGTTTCGGTTGGGTAAACCGTGACGAGTAAGCGGATACCGTCTTGCCTCACCCTCAGCAACGTAAGACACACCCTTCCGAATCGCCTTTATTAACACATTCAGGTGTACTTGAGATTTCCGACCATCCTACGGGAATGGGGAACTTCGGTGACTGAGTAAAAATAGAGGAGATGGGAGGTCTCCCAACGACTCATTCCATGTCTAATCTGATGCTTCCGTGCTTGGTCGCCTTGGTGACTTCCGCCTTCTTGACGGTTGGCGTGAGGCGGATCGCGTTGCGTCTCAATGTGATGGACTACCCTGACGGTCTACGAAAGCTTCACGCAAGGCCGATGCCCCTTTGGGGTGGCGTCAGCCTGTTTTCCGCGATTCTTGCCGGCGTGGCCGTCGCTGGCACAAACGCCTTCGTTCCTTCAGACCACGCTTGGGGCACAACCGGCGTCATGCTGGTTGCCGGAGCCGCCCTGTGCCTGTTTGGCGTCGTCGATGACTGCCGTGGGTTGACGTCGCGCCAGAAGCTGCTGCTGCAAGTGGCCGCGTTGTTATTGTTGATCGGGCTGGGCTATCGCATCGAACGCATTGACCTGTTCGGCCATTCGATGGCGCTGGGATGGCTCGGCTATCCCGTCACGGTCGTTTGGCTCTTGGCCTGCATCAATGCGTTCAATCTCTTGGACGGCGGCGATGGGCTCGCCGCCGCCGTCGGTTTGACCGCCAGTTTGCTGATTGCGATCGTCGCACTGGCGATGGGCCACCGCGAAGTGGGCGTCCTGGCCGTGGTTCTGGCCGGAGCCGCCGCCGGCTTCCTCGTCCATAACCACCCGCCCGCGAGAATTTTCCTCGGCGACTCGGGCAGCATGGTCATTGGATTTGTGGTAGGCATTCTCAGCGTCGAAGCGGCAACCACGCCCCAGGGCGGCGCGGTCGTCGTTTTCCCGGCCGTTTTGATGTGCCTGCCCGTGTTCGACGGTTTATTGGCGTTGCTGCGCCGCGGGCTCAGCGGCCGGCCGTTCGACGAGCCGGATCGCCAACACATACATCATCGGCTCGTGGAACGTGGATTGAACCCGTGGCAAGTGCTTGGGGTGATAGTCGGTCTGTTCATCGTCACGGGCACGGCCGCCGCCGCCGCGATTTTGTCCGGCTACCGCGCAATCGGCTGGACGGCCGCCGCGACGTTGGTCATTTGGATGGCGCGGACGCGATGGTTCGGGCATCACGAATGGGAACTGGCCGTTGAGGCGTTCCGACCGTGGTTTGCGCGACCGTGGATCCGGCACGGATCGAGGACGGGCCTCGCGAAGGAGAAAGAAGAACCGCCGCGCCGCAGGGCCGCTTGACGCGACGTCGCATTCCGCTTGCGGCCCACGGAAAAGATCTCGGTTTTGGCGAGAAACAACGGAATGAATCCAGCGTCCAGGAAGGACGAGGAACCGACATGCGTGCCTATCCCAATCAGGTCTCCGACGCGGCGGCGGATCGGCCGGCGCCGGCGGGCGTCGACATCGGCGTCATCTATACTCATGAAGACGGCTACATGCCGCGGTTGCTCTCGTCGCTGGCCGAGGCCTGCGGTCCTCTGGACGCACGCCTGATTCTGGTCGACAACGCCTCGCAAAACGGCGTGACGCCTTGGTTGAAGTATTTTCCGAACACAACCGTCCTTCGCAACACGCAACGCCTGCACTACTCGGCCAATCTGAATCGGATACTGTGGGCCTCGACCAGGCCCTACTCGCTGTTGCTCAACGCCGACATGTATTTCGAGCAGGGCGAGCGTTGCGTCGAAAAGATGGTTGACTTCATGCAGCGCAACCCCGGCTGCGGCATCGCCGGCTGCCGGCTCTACCACGAGGACCGTGCCTTCGCTTTTCCCGCCCGGCGATTCCAGACGCTTCCCATCATCGTCGCGCGGCGGCTCCACCTGGGCCGGTTCCTGCGGGGCACGCTCAATGACTATTTCTATCGCGAACACGCCGAGGACGAGACCTGGGAGTCCGATTGGCTCTCCGGTTGCTTCCTCATGGTCCGCCGCGCGGCGTTCGAGGAGGTGGGCGGTTTCGACGAAAAGTTTCTCAAATATTTCGAGGACGTCGACATGTGTCTGCGCATGGCCCGGGCCGGTTGGCGCGTCCTGTACAACGGCCAGACGTTCTGCTACCACGTCGAGCAACGCGCCAGCGCGAAGTTGCTGTCGAACAACGCGATGATCCACCTGCGTTCCTATATGCGCTGGCTCTACAAATGGGGTTTCTCGCCCGCCCGAGCGATCCCCCGCCAGCCCGATCGGGTCGATCACAAAGAAACCCGCCGCGCGGCGTAAGGGGTCGTCCAGAAATAAACCGGTGGCACGCCCGGCTTGCCAAGCAGTGCCGGCACGACCTGCCGAAACCTCCCTGCTTCGCCAGCTTGTCTTGCCTCGGACGGCCGTTTCGGCTATGAACCCCAGGCTTCGTGCGAATGCGTCCAAGAGGCAACTCCTTAGCCGGCGTTTTTCCTAGTTGTCCCCTTTTTCGTCCTGGGAAGGGTGTCCCTTGCCTTGAAGCGACATGAATCGGTCCGGCATGTTCAGAAATGACCTCCTTTTTACCCGTCGGGAACACGGCGGCGCTGCGTCGTGGATCCGTTTCGCGTCGGCTGTCGCCATGGCGGTCGGGCTGATCGGCTGCGCGGGCGGGCCTGGGCTGGAGGACGTCCTTGGAACGGGCTATCAGCCGATGTCGCTTGAGCTCGATTCGACCCTGGCCGAGCCGGCGACCCATCCGCTGGTTTCACCCCTGCGTCCGTCGAACGACCGCGACTGGTCGCCCGAGCAGGCCGTCTTGGCCCGGGCCGAATTCGACGGCGACAGGGTCACGATCCGCCGCATCCGCAACTTCCGTCACGTGAGCGAGAACCAGCATGAAGCGGGCTATTACGACCGCGCGTTTCGACTGAGCGATATCCGCTCGGTCGACTTTCTGGTCGTTCCGTTCGCCTCCGCGCCCGACATGGCCCACACGATGCTCAGCTTCGGCTTCGAGGGCGACCAATACGTCACCGTCAGCGTCGAGGCACGCCGCGAGAAGGGCGAGACCTACGATTCGATCCTGGGCCTGCTGGACCGCTTTGAGTTGATCTACGTCGTGGGGGACGAACGCGACTTGATCCAATTGCGCACGAACGTTTGGCTCGACGACGTCTACCTCTATCGCACCCAGGCCTCGCCTGAACAGGCCCGGACACTCTTCCTCGACGTAATGCACCGGGTCAATCAACTGGCCAAAAAGCCTGAGTTCTACAACACCCTGACCAACAACTGCACGACGAACATCATTGCCCACGTCAATCGTCTGTCGCCGGGCCGGGTGCCTTTCGACCAGCGGATTTTGCTGAACGGCCGTTCGGACCGGCTGGCGTACGATCTGGGGTTGCTGTCACCGGAGGGGTCGTTCGAGGAACTCAAGGCGAAATCCCGCGTCAATTACGCGGCCTATCTCCATCGGAACCAGCCGGATTTTTCGGCGTTGATTCGGCAATAGGATACGCCATGCCGCATCTTGCCGGCCCCCGCTTTTCTTCGTGCCGGTCGCGTGGTAAGCTGGATCTTGCCGCAAGGCGCGAGCGGTGTCGGCTTGGTCGCCACGGCTGACGCCGATTCACGCAACCCCTTGTGGCAAAAGTATTTACGTCAGGGCGATTAGCTCAGTTTGGTTAGAGCACCAGCTCGACAAGCTGGGGGTCACAGGTTCGAGTCCCGTATCGCCCACTTCCTAAAGCCTTGCAGGTCAACGACTTGCAAGGCTTTTACTTTCACTCGGCAACGTCATTGCCGAGGAGAAGAGGGTGCCTTCAAGGAGCCGGCCGTCATGAGCGAGCTCTCACACGTTGTCCGGTTTCGGGTCCGCTACAGCGACACCGACCAGATGATGACCTACTACAACGCCCGGGTACTCGAATGGTTCGAGCTGGGCCGCAACGAATTGATCCGCGCGCTGGGCAAGCCGTACCGCCAGTGGGAAGCCGAGGGCGTCCGGCTGCCCGTCTGCGAGGCTCATATCGAATTCGACGGACCGGCCCAGTACGACGATCTGCTCCGGCTCGCGACGACGCTCGTCATGCCCTCCCGGGCCCGGGTGCGATTCGATAGCCGCATTTTGCACGATGCGACGGGCACCGCGGTCTGCCACGGCTACACGGTCCACGCGGTGGTCGACACGACGGGCCGCCCCATTCGCCCGCCGGCCTGGATGACCGCGCTCGTGGGCCGGGAATAGAGGCGTCCCCACGAGCGCGAGGGTGTCCGGGAAGGCGACACGGGGAGACAAGGACTTGGGTGGCATGGCCTCGCTTGGGTGGCCATGCTCGGTCTCAAAACATGCTCACGCAAGCGAGAGCATGCCACTCTACCGTCGTCGCGGGAACACGATTATCGCCAACGTCGCCAACAGCGCAATCGCCGTGGGCTCGGCCACTGGCGACGTTTCGGCGATTGCGCCCCAATTGGCCGCGAGGATCGAAGCGTCCGCCGCGCCGATGAGCCCATCCTCGTTGAAATCGCCCATTTCCCAATTCGCGCCGCCTTGCCCCCAGTTTGCGGCCAGCACGGCGGCGTCCGCCTCGTTCACTCGGTTGTCGCCGGTCGCGTCGCCGGGAATCCAGTTCCAATAGGGCGCGATCGCGCGATAGAGTGCCCGGGCGTAGTTCTCGCCCATTTCGTCGAGCCTCGCTTCGAGCGTGCCGGGATGGCAGCCGAATTCGGGCGTGAACGAATGTTCGGCATGGAGGCCGGTGAGTCCCCAAATCCGCAGCATTCCCGGGGTGCCGGAGGAGATCGACTGTTCGATGCCGGGCTCGAGTTCGGCCAAGGCCAGCGCGAACGCGCTGTTCGCGTCGGAGGACCGCGTCTCGAAATAGGGCGGCCGCGACCAAGGGCCGAACATGCCGTGGAAATCGAACAGATAATCGACATCGCCGCCCGTGTCGAGAATCATGGCGTTGCGCACTGTTGACATGTCGGTGAACCCGGTCGGATTGTCCCAATAGCGGTTGTAGTCCTTGTCGGGATTTTCGACCGAGCTCCGGTAGTAACCCGCCACGCGGCCGTCGGGGTTCACCTGGGGATAGACGTAAAAATCGGCCCGGCGCCGCAGCCCCACCGCCTCGGGCGAATCGCCCAACAGGAAGTCGATCATGCCTTCCAGGGCGTGATTGCCGGGCGTTTCGCACGAATGATTGCCGCCGGCCAAGAGGATCTTGACCTTCGCGTGCGACGAGCTCGGATCGGTGATCTTGAAACCATAGAGGTCGTTCGGCGCGATCGATCGGCCCAGCTCGTCGGTCCCGCCGGACGTGCAGCCGATGATCAAATCGCCGCCCCCGCTGGCGGTCGGACAGACAAACGGACTGGCGGCCACCGACGCCACGTGCCGCACCGTTCGTTTGAACGGATAGGGCGCCGAATAGGCGACGTAAATCTCGTTGCCCGTGAACGCCTGGTTGTTGCGGAAGTAGTAGTAGCTTCCGCTGACGTAGCACTGGTCAAAATAGTTCCACTGCAACTGATCGTAGCTGTAGAGATAGCGATGATCGGAGAGATTGCCCAAGAACTGCGTCGAGGAGATTTTGAACTGCGGCTGAAGCCCGGCGACGTCCGAGGCCTTGAAGTGAACCCAGCGGTAGTAGGACGAATAACCCGACTGGGTCCACGTTTTGCGCCCCACCAGATTGACCGTGTTGCCCGAGATGGTCGAGGCGGCCACGTTCAACGACCCGCTGTCGAAATCCTGCGACAGCACGATCGCTTCCGATGGCTGGACGACTGCCGCCAGCGCGAGCAAGGCCAAGCACGATGCAAATCTCAGGGCACGCATTTTCACGACATTCACGGGCCACGAAAAGACGGGCGGGGAAAGGTTCGCCCGAGCCGTTTATTATAACCACCCAGGCCGGGGATTGTCATCAAAATGGCGGCTAAATCCACGTCCGCGAAAACGTGAAATTCCGTAGGTCAGGCTGTGCCTGACAAGGCAGACCACGGAAAAACCCAATACCGTCAGGCACAGCCTGACCTACGGGCGTTCACGCCTCTTGGACCATCTCGCCCGCGTGGTAGCTGCTTCGCACGAACGGCCCCGACGCCACGGCGGCGAAACCCATTGCCCGGGCCAACTCGCCCAATTCATCGAACTCCTCCGGCGGAACGAAACGAGCCACGGGCGTCTGCGCGGGCGAGGGCTGCAAATACTGGCCCAGCGTAAGCAACTCGCAGTTCCATTCGTGCAGGTCGGCCAGGCAATCGAGCACCTCGCCGCGCGACTCGCCCAGGCCCAGCATCATGCCCGTCTTCGTGCGAATGGCCGAATTGGTCTGCTTGATTCGTCGAAACATTTCGAGCACCCAGCGGTAGTTGGGCTTCGGCCCGCGGACCACGGAAAACAGCCGGGGGACCGTTTCGACGTTGTGATTATAAACATCCGGCGCGGCGGCGATCAGCCGATCGAGCGCCGCGCGGTTGCCGCCCAGGTCCGACGGAAGCACCTCGACCGTTGCCTCCGGGCAGGTTTCTCGAATCGCGCGGATCGTTCGACAAAAATGCTCCGCCCCGCCGTCGGCCAGATCGTCGCGCGACACGCACGTGATGACCGCGTGGCGCAGGCCGAGCCGCGCAACCGCCTCCGCCACGCGCCGCGGTTCGTCCGGATCGACGGGGCGGGGCACGCCGTGCGCAACGCTGCAAAACGCGCAGTTGCGAGTGCATGTGTCGCCCAGGATCATGAACGTGGCCG
>DATECS010000458.1:0-4790 GCA_035286785.1 Thermoguttaceae bacterium
AATCCCTCGCCACATGTCGCCCCAAGACGCCGTCGAACTCGCCCGCCACGCCCTGGTCCAAACGCTGCTGGTCAGCGCCCCGATCTTGGCCGTGGGCCTCGTCGTGGGCCTGGTGATCGGTCTGTTGCAGGCCATGACCCAGGTCCAGGAGCAGACGATCGCCTTCGTGCCGAAGATCGTCGCCATGTTCGCCGCGCTGTTGCTCGCCCTGCCGTGGCTGGTCCACACCATGCTGGAATACGCGGGCCAGTTGATTACGAGTATCCCGGAAAGGTTGTGAAAGGAAGGGATTAGGGATTGGGGATTAGCGTTGATAGCCGCGGGCGGAAGCCCGCGGTCGAAATCATTCCAACACGATACCTGTTTGCCTCTTACTTTTCCAACACAAACTCCAATCCCTAATCTCTTTTCACCCTTCCCCATGCCCTCGCTGCCCTTGTGGAACATGGACCAATTCGCCCTGTTCACTCTGGTGTTGGCCAGGGTGGGCGGACTGACCCTGACCGCGCCGGCATTCAGCGTGCGCGACGTGCCCTTGCAGGTCCGGGGGCTGCTGGCTCTTGCGATCGCGCTAGTGGTCCTGCCGACGCAATGGTCCGTGTCGGTCGCCGGACCAAGCTCGCCGGCCCTTTGGGTCGTGCTGTTGGGGGCCGAGGCGATCACGGGAGCGTTTCTTGGGCTGGGTATCGTTCTGCTCTTCTCGGGCATGCAAATGGCCGGCGAGCTTGTCGGGCGGCTCGGCGGGCTTATGCTGGCCGACGTGCTCGATCCGTCGTCCGGCGAGCCGACGCCCCTGCTCGGCCGGTTGATGTGGTTGGTGGCCCTCGTCGTGTTCCTTCTGATCGGCGGCCACCGCATGGCCGTCGGCGCATTGTTGGACACCTTCCGCTCATTGCCGCCCGGCACGATGGCCTCGGTCGAGTCGATGACGCGCGTGCTGGGCGAGTTGCTCTCGCAGAGTTTCGCGTTGGGCGTTCGCGTGTCGGCGCCAGTCGTGGTGGCCGTGCTGCTGGCCACGTTGGTGTTGGGGCTGATCAACCGATCAATTCCCCAATTGAACTTGCTGGCCGTCGGATTTGGGCTCAACTCGATGCTCGCGTTCGGCCTGTTGGCAATTGTGCTGGGCGCCGGCGCGATGATTTTCCAGTCCCAAGTCGAGCCGACCTTCGACCGACTAGTCGACGCACTCCACCCCTCAACGCTCGGTCCGTAATTTTTTTAACGCAAAGACGCAAAGACGCAAGGACGCAAAGGAAGGAGACCGATGCACCGTGGGCTTCCGCCGACGGCTAGAACAAGGATCTCAAATCTCAAATTTGAAATTTGAAATAATTCCAATCCCCAATCACCCTTCTTCCCATGCCCGACCAAATCGCCGAGCGCACCCTCGACCCGACGCGGCGGCGCCGCCAGCAGGCCCGCGAGCAAGGCCGCGTGGCCCGAAGCCGCGACCTGGCGTCGGCCGTGCTGTTGTTGGTCGGGCTGGGCGCGTTGATTGTCGGCGGCGAGGGGCTCGTTCGATTTCTCTCGGTCTACACGGCCGAGCAGCTTGGCGGCGCGGCGTGGCTAGCGACCGACGTGGCGACGATGAAGTCGCATTTCGGCGGAGTTTTGCGCGGACTCGCGCGTCACCTGCTGCCGCTGTTCGGGCTTTTGATGGTGGGTGCCGCCGCGGCCCATCTGGTCCAAACCGGATTTTTGTTCCTGCCCGACAAAGCCGCGCCGGACTTCGCGAGGCTCGATCCGATTCGCGGGCTGCGTCGGCTCTTTTCGCTCGAAGGCACGTCGCGGTTGGGCTGGGGGCTGCTGAAAATCCTCGTGATCGGCGCGGTGGCGTGGTTCGATTTGTCGGCCCGGCGCGACGCGCTGTTAGGCCTGGGCACGGCGTCGTTGCCGGCGATTGCCTCGTTCGCCTCAAGCGTGTTGCTTTGGACCTCGTTGAAAATCGGCGTCGCCCTGTTGGCGCTGGGCGTTTTCGACTATGGCCTGCGGCGATGGCGTCACGAACGCGAGCTACGCATGACGCCGCAAGAAATGCGCGAGGAGATGCGACTCCTGGAAGGCGACCCCGCGATTCGCGCCCGGCGACGTCGCGTGCAAGAGCAAGGGTCCGCCGATCGCGCGATCCATGCCGTTTCCCAGGCCACCGTGGTGCTGGCCGCCGGCGACGGCCCGGCCGTGGCGTTGCGTTACGATCCGGCTTCGACGGCCGTGCCCACGGTGATCGCCAAGGGCGACGGCGCGACGGCCGAACGGATGCGGCAGCTTGCCGGCCGACACAAGATTCCGGTGCTCGACGAAGGGCGTCTCGCTCGGACGCTGCATCGCGACGTGGCCGCGGGCCGTCCGATTCCGAGCGAGCACTACGCCGCCGTGGCCCGGATTCTGGCGGGCCTCTCTCCGTGCCGGGGTGGCGAACTTCCCGGCGCGGCGTAGAACGCGGCCCTCTGCACACAAACGTAGGCCGGATCGCGACCCGGCGAGATTGTGCCGGGTTACAACCCGGCCTACGACTACGACTCCTGACAACTGCCCGCTGCCTGCTGCCCGCTGCCTGCTGCCTGCTGCCCGTTGCCGTAGCCGAAACGCTCGATGAACCGCCCCCAGCGCCGCGTGATTTGTTCCCGGGTCTCGTCGGGCAGCGTGTAGCGGTTGGTCTTGTAGTCGGCTGCTTGGGCCATGTGCTTCTCCATCGCCGGCCGCGCGTCGTCGAATCCGCCCAGTTCCAGCTCGTCGTAAATCCGCCGCATCTGGCCGATCGGATCGGCCACGAGATCCTCGTAGCGCACCTCGCTCAAACGGCCCGGCGGAATCAGCCCGCGCTGGGCCTCGAACGTCTCGTACATCAGGTTGAACGTCTCGTAAACGTACTCATCGAGGCCGTTGCATTTCGGCTTCTGGAACCCGTGGCCCTCGTACAACCGCCGCCAAAGGTGCCTGGTCGACGAAGACAGAACGTAAGGATCGCGGACGATGTGGACGAACCGCGCGTCGGGAAACACGTCCAACAAATGCTTGATCCGGCACGTGTGCGGCGGCGACTTCAGAACCACGCGGCCCGGCTTTTTGAACGTCAAGCACTTCAAAAACCAGGTGAATCGCTCCTTCCACCGGGCCAGCGCCTCGGGCGGAATCGATTCCAGATTGAAATAATCATTGTTTTGCGGCGGCCGATTGGGAAACGCGATCGTCGTATAAGGCGACGGAACGCCCATGTTGGCCAGCGCGAACTCGTCCTCCTGCGGCCGGCGCCAGCCCAATTCCATGTTGTCCATCGGCCGGCGCGACGGCATGAGAAACCACAACAGCTTCGGGAACAACCAATCGGTCAACACAAAATGGTTCGGCGCGAAGCAGCAGTAGTTGCTCGGAAACGTGTGCCGCCGGTCGAGCACGAGCAGTTCGTGCAACAACGTCGTGCCGCTCCGCCAGTGGCCGATGATGAAGATGGGCTGCTGGTCGATCGACGTGCGGCGGATTTTCCGCCCGAAGAACATCTCCTGCGCGGCCCATAGCCCGCTGTTGATGGCGCTGACCCCGCCGACGAGCACGGCCATGAACCAGCGATGGGGCTCGACGTCGAACCGATTGTCTCGCATCAGCCGCGAGTAGCCCCGAACGCCCATGCCATACCAGAAGCGGGGTGTCCAAAAATGGTCCTTCGATCCCCCGGTCGCGCCGGGCGAACTCGGCTTGGATCCCTTAGCCATGTCGGCTCCTTGAGTATGGGGTTGTTATGTAATATAGGAAGTCTGGTGAATTGACGCAAAATTAGTGCCCGGGATTGACCCAACAAACAGGCTGTTACCCTTGTTGGACCGTATGCTAGCATCGACGGCGATTGGCTGGCAAGGTGAGATGGAGTCTGGGGGAAGAAACGGCAGGGTGGCAAGATGGGGAGGCTTCTCGTTTCCCGCGGGCTGCCGCCTGCGGCTATAAACAGCCCCCTGCCTACTGCCCACTGCTCTAGACACCCACCACCAAAATCAGTACTTTTCGCCCCTCTTCTTCTACCGTTTATCGAAATCTCATCCACCGCCGGAGTAACGGATGGCCACGGCAAATCCCCCGCGCACCGACTTGCTTGGCGCCGCAAGCCGCATTGGCGAGCTGGTCCTGCCGATCGGCGTGGTCGCCGGAATCCTGGTGATTCTGATGCCGCTGCCGGCCGGGGTGATGAATCTGCTCTTGTCGGTCAACATCACGGTGGCCGTTCTCATCTTGCTCACCACGGTTTACGTTAAAACGCCGTTGGAGTTCAGCATCTTCCCCTCGCTGCTTCTGGCGACGACCCTCGCGCGGCTCGTGTTGAACGTGGCCACGACGCGGATGATCCTGACCCGAGCGCACCTCGACGGCCTCGACGCGGCGGGCGGCGTGGTCCGTGCGTTCGGCCAGTTCGTGGCGGGCGACAAGCTGGTGGTGGGCCTGGTGATCTTCTCGATCATCGTGGTGATCCAATTCGTCGTCATCACCAAGGGCGCCACGCGGATCAGCGAGGTGGCCGCCCGATTCGCCCTGGACGGAATGCCCGGCCGCCAAATGGCCATCGACGCCGACCTCGCCGCGGGCGCAATCGACCAGGCCGAAGCCCATCGCCGCCGCGACCAGGTCACGTCCCAGGCCGATTTCTACGGCGCGATGGACGGGGCCAGCAAGTTCGTGAAGGGTGATGCCATCGCGGCGCTGCTCATCACCTTCATCAACATCGTCGGTGGCATCTTCATCGCCGTGGTGCAGCAGGGGCTGCCGCTCTCGCAGGCCGCCTCGAAGTACACCGTGCTCACGGT
>DATECS010000459.1:0-4043 GCA_035286785.1 Thermoguttaceae bacterium
GCCAGGTCCGAGCGAATCCACGCCGCCAGGCCGTCCATTGCAGTGGTCGTCTCCACCACGCCATGGTCCATCGCAAACCGCAGCATGCACCCCATCGACCAGGCGAGCTTCCGTTGGCGGTTTGCCGCGTCGGGAAACAAATACGCGGACATGGGGTCGTCGTCAAACGCCCGCCCCAGCATCGCGGCCGCCTGCCCGAGCCGATCCGCCTCGAGCCCGACAATCTCCGTCCCTTCCCCCCGCATCATCGCTTTCCCCCCGTGGTCTTTTTTCGTGTTTCTTCGTGCCTTTTTGTGGCTATCTCTTTTTTAGCCGTCCTCCGCCGGTTGGCCCAAAGTCCCGGCCGGTTTATAATTTCGGTAGGCGGACCCCATGTCAGTTCGCGTCGGAGAGGACAAGGCGACGAAACCCTTTAACATTGCCCCAACCCTCCGCCAACCAACACTTTACCGCTCCCGACCGCGCAAAACAAGCGGCCCAAGCCGCCTCGCCAATTCTCCCGCAAAAGCCTCGATGAACATCGTCAAATTCCCCCATCCCGCCTTGCGACGACTCTCGAAACCTCTGGTCCGCGTCGACGCCGAGCTGCGCCGCATGATCGCCGAGATGTTCGAGCTGATGTACGAGCACGACGGGGTGGGCCTGGCCGCCAATCAGGTTGACCTGCCCTACCGCTTCTTCGTCGCCAACCTCCAGAGCGACCCGGCGGCCAAGGACCAGGAGCTGGTGTTCATCAACCCGATCATCACCCACTCAACCGGCTCGGCCGAGGCGGACGAAGGCTGCCTGAGTTTCCCCGGCATCTGGGCCCCCGTGCGCCGGCCCGAGAAGGTTTCCCTCGCCGCCTACGACCTGTCGGGCCAGGAAATCAAGCTGGAGCTTGACGGTCTGCTGGCCCGGGCCGTGCAGCACGAAATCGACCACCTGGACGGCGTGGTTTTCGTCGATCGATTGAGTCCCACGAACAAGCTGGCCGTGCGCGACGCCTTGGACGCGCTGGTCCACGAATTCGCCGCCGACCAGTCGCGCGGGCTGATTCCGCCGGACGATCAAATCACGGCCCGGCTCGACGACCTCGAACGCCTGCGAACCTAACCCAGGAGGACAGACATTCCTGTCTGTCACAAGCGGACAGCATGTAGGGTGGGCACCGCCCACCAAAACACAATCTCTTGTGGTGGGCGGTGCCCACCCTACAAAAAATCACAGCCTCTCCGCGTGATGGCGTGACAAGGAGAATCCTCGTGTCCCTTCGCTATCTGCTGCCGTGTCCCTGCGGCCGAAAGATTCCCGTCGAACCGGCCCAAGCCGGCGAGAGGTTCTCGTGCAAGTGCGGTCGCTCGATCGAAGTTCCCACGCTCGGGGCGCTTCGCTCGCTCGAGACCGTCGCGGAAGAATCGAAAAAGCCGGCCCGTGGCGCGTCGTGGGGATTGCCCCAAGGCTTGGTGAGCGTGGGCGCGATCGTTCTATTCGGCGCCGTTGCGGCCCTGGTGTTTTTCTACCTCAACCGGCCGCTCGCCCCGGCGGCCGTTTTCACGGAGAAACTCGTCAATCAAGACATAAGCCGCCTGAACCTCTTGCAAGCCGAAAACGTCTGGCAAGGACTCCGCGAAGGGCTCAACAGTTCGTCGCAGCCCCTGGGGCCCGACTATCGCCAGGCGCTGGGAACGTACCAGATCGGCAAGTACGCGACCGTCGGCGAGGCCTACGCCGCCGCGACCCAGCAGTACCACATCCGCCTCGGCATGGCGCTGGCTGTTCTTGTGTTAGGCGCGGCGGTCACCATGACCGGCCTCGTCATGGCCCAGTCACGGCGTCGCGAAACCGAGCCGCGACCGTAAGGGAGCGGATAATCGTCACGAGCCGCCACCGCTCCCTGACGGTCGCGGCTCGGATTGATCGAGAATCGTGTTCCGAATGTTCTTAACCTAGTTCTTCCCCTCGGTGAGGCACTTCTCCTCATCCGTCCGAAACGCCGGCGCCGGCAGCCCTTCGCGGTTCATCAGGTTCGGCTCCGCCGTTTCGTCCCAGGCGAAGCGGACCGCCACGGGCTTCTCGACCGCGTCGCTTTCCACGACAATCGTCTGGCCGTCGATCTTTGCCGTGGCCGGGTGGAACTTCATGTCGCGGCCGGCGATCGTGAAATGGGAAAGCGGCTTGCCGTCGCGCGAGACCAGCCCGTCGCCCACGTGATCGAACGAGAGCCGAATCTTGCCGCCCTCGACCGCCATCGAACGATAGATCGGGCCCGAGTAGACCATGTCTTTTCCGTACACCGTGGCCAGCGCCCACAGCGCCAGCCGCCGGCCCACGTCCTGCTTGTTCGTCGGATGAATGTTGGCGACGTTGCCGATGTCGTTCGTCACGGCCATGCCCGCGTGGGGCGTGTTTTTCAGCGCAAGCAGTTGCGCCTCCCAAAGCTCGGCGCACAGCCGGGGATCCATTTTTTTCATCGCATAGCGAAACGGCGCGATCTGGACAAACCCGAACGGCAACTCCGGCTGGTGGAACCGCTCGCGCCAGTCGGCGATCATCGTCGGGAAAAGGGTCCGGTATTGATGGGCCCGGGGCACGTTCGCCTCGCCCTGATACCAGATGACGCCGCGAATCGTGTAGGGCAGCACCGGCGCGATCATCGCGTTGTAAAGACTGGCCGCCCGGTTTTTCGAATGGGCCTGTCGCTTGTCCTTTTTCGCGGCTCGGTCCCAACGGGCCAAGATGGGCGCAAGCGACGGCTGTGCCTCCATCGCCTCGCGGCTGGTCCACGCCTCGGCCGGCGTCCCGCCCCAGTCGCTCTGGATCAGCCCCACCGGCGCGTTCAACTCCTTGTACAACCGGCGTCCAAAATAATAACCCGCCGCCGTGCAGCCGCCGACCGTTTTCGGATCGCACACGACCCAACGGCCACGGCAATTCTCTTGCGGCGAGCCGGCCACGGCGTTGGCCACCTGGAAAAACCGAATCGAGGGATACTTGGCCGCGGCAATTTCCTTCTTCGCGTCGTTGCACCTAGCGACGGGCATCTCCATGTTCGACTGGCCGGAGCAAAGCCACACCTCGCCGACGAGGATGTTTTTGATGACCGTCTTCTCGCCGGACGAATCGGAGATCACTATCGATTGCCAGTTATCATTGGGCTTGAGTCCATCGAAGGTTACTTGCCATTGTCCAGACTCGTCCGTCTCAGCAGAGGGCAAATGGGAAATTCCACGCCTCGTGCCATGACTACCAATTATTCCATCGGGAATTGGCTCTGTCCTAAAAGTCTTGCTATAGAGCGTTACCGTGATCTTCTCTCCCGGTTCGGCCCACCCCCAAATCGTCACGGGCCGGCCCTGTTGCAAAACCATGTTGTCGCTAATGATCGAAGGCAGACGGACCTTCGCCTCGGCCGACGCGGCGCACGCAATAAGAACGCATATCGCGGTCCATGGAATGAAAACGTGCTTGCGGTGCATGGCCGTTCCTTTCGAAAAGGTAATGGGGCGATTAGAAAATGTAGGGTGGGGCGATTTGCTCGCCTCGACGACCTGTTTTGTGCCAAAAACCTTCACGCGAGCAAATCGCCCCACCATGCGTTCCAACGTGTCGATGCCATCACTACTCCGCGCGCCAAACGCGAGGCCGCGGAACGCCCCTCAAACTACCCCACATCCCCCGGTGGCGTCAATCCGGTCCCTTGTCTCGGGCGCAGTAACGGATTGTGGCGGCATCATGAAGAGCCGCGCTCCGAAGGAGCGGCCGTTCGCCCAGCCCAGGGCAACGCCCTGGGGAACCGTGAAACCACGAATGGGATGGTCGGGCCAACGGCCCAATCATTCTTCTCGGGTAAGAACGGTTGGCCATTTGGGCCGACCGTCGGATGAAAACGGGATCCGTTTTCCAGGGCGTTGCCCTGGGCTGGGTGAACCAAGGGCCTTCGGCCCAGAGTCTTCCCATTTTGACCACTGGGAATTACCGCGCCCCTTGTCCCCGCGTGGGTTCCCGCATACCTTTATTTTGGCCTTGATCCGGCCGAAATGGTGGGGCGATTTGCTCGCGGA
>DATECS010000460.1:0-7299 GCA_035286785.1 Thermoguttaceae bacterium
GCACCGCCCACCACAAGATGTCGTTTTTTTGGTGGGCGGTGCCCACCCTACATTTGGCCCCCCAATGAGTGAATCTACAAACGATAAACGCGGCCTTGCGGGACTGCTCCAGCGGCAGCCGTGGATCGTCTTTGTCGTGCCGTTCGTGGTGTTCATGGTCCTGACGCAATTGGAACCGACGCCGGATAAGTCGGGCGGGGCGCTGGGGTTCTCGATTCCCTATGCGGGCTATCCGTGGGTCTATTCGGTGAAGATCGCCTTGACCGTGCTTGCCGTCGCGCTGGTTTGGTCGGGCTATCGGCGGTTTGCGTTCCGCGTGAGTCCGCTGGCGGTGCTGGTGGGCGTGGTGGGGGTCGTGGTTTGGGTGGGGGTGTGCAAGTTGCAGATTGAGACGCGGTTCTTAGGCCCGTTGGTTGACAATGCGGTCGGTCGAGCTTTCGGGCTCGATGAGTTGTTCAACCCGAGCCGCACACGGAGCGGGTACAATCCACTGGAGCAATTGGCCGCTCATCCGGCGGCGGCTTGGGGGTTTCTGGCGATTCGATTTCTCGGGCTGGCGGCGGTCGTGCCGGTGATCGAGGAGTTTTTTCTGCGCGGTTTTTTGATGCGGTTCGTGATGGCCCGCGACTGGTGGGAAGTGCCCTTTGGCAAAGTCGATGCGACGGCCGTGGTGGTGGGCACGGTCTTTCCGATGCTGATGCACCCGGCCGAACTCGTGGCGGCGGCTGTGTGGTTTTCGATGATCACGTGGCTGATGGTCCGTACGCGGAACGTGTGGGACTGCGTGGCGGCCCACACGGTGACGAATCTGCTGTTGGGCATCTACGTGGTGACGACCGGGGATTGGTATTTTATGTAGGTCAGCCTGGCTCTTGAGCATGGACGCTCCACTACGAGAGAGATTTGTGAACAGAAAGAGAAAATGTGCAACACGAGGGCTGTGTTCAGAATTGGGTTAGGTCGAGTCGGGTGGCCGAGAAGTTGCCTAGCGGCAAGGAGTTGCGGCGGGTAGAATTGTCGCAAGTGGTGTCCATATAAAAAACGCGAAAAGTGAAACAATGGGCGTGGAATTTTGCGACAAGACGTTGGGGGAGAAGGGGTTGCGAAGAAAATTTCGTTTTGAATTTACTTTGGTTTTGACAGGAAATTAGTTACGTCGGTTTGGGGCGGGGCGAGGATTGGTGCAAGTTGTTGTGGGGCGGGAGGTTGGGGACGGGAGGCGGGACACGCGGGATGATGTAAGGTCAGATTGTCATGATGACAATTGTCGTGTTCCGAGGTGGAATTGTCGTCATGACAATTTGGGGACGCGGATGAGGGAAGTGGGAAGCGTGAAGCGTGAAGTGGTGGGTCGCGGGGGGATTTTCCATGACCATCCGGTTCGCCTGTTCTTGCGGCAGACAGTGGGCCGTCGGCAAGGAATACGCCGGCAAGAAGACCAAGTGCCCTGATTGCGGGGCCGGGCTGACGGTTCCGAATGGCTCCCCGGCCGCCGCCGCCGCGCCGTTGCCGGCCGAAGTTGCGCAACCGTCTGCTTCAGGGCCTTCGGCCTCGGCGCCGCGCGGACCCTGTCCCGCCTGCGGCAAAGGGCTCGAAGAAGGGCAGGTGGTCTGTCTGGAGTGCGGGTTTCATCGTCTGAAGCGGGTCAGGCTTCGCACGGAGCGAGTCAAGGCCACGACGGCGATCGGAGATTCCGCGTTCGAGCGATGGATCCACTCGGAACGGGTTTATAACAACCTCATCCTTTTTCCGGTGTTCATGCTCGTGCTGGTGGCGGCCGTGCCGATCGTTTTCTTGATCGCGCCGCTGGTTTACGGTTGGATCGGCCAGGGGATTTTCACCGGCATTCTCAACGGCATCTTGTTCTGCGGTCTCGGGCTTGCGCCGATCGGCTCGCTGTTTGGCATCGTGCTGGGAATTTTTGCCGTGCGTCGACCGCGTCTACGGTCGCGCGGCTGGTTCTGTCTTTTGGCTTCGTCGCTGGCGGCCTTGATTTGGCTTGTTGAAATCACGCCCGTCGCGCTGGGCGTCTTGTGGCCGAGCAGCGGCGTCCCGGGTCAGACGGGCATCGCGCGGCCCGCTCCGCTCGATCCGCACGATCAGCAGCTTCGACAGGAGGCGCTCGCGATTCTCAACCGCGACGTGCGGAAAAAGTCGGGCCGCGATCTGAAGATCGAGGGTTTCGACTCGATCGGCCGGCAAGGCGACCGTCTCGCCGTCATCGGCCGGATTCTGAACCGCGACGGAACGCCGGCCGGCACGTACATGGGAATATTTACGATAGCCGAGACCAAAACGGGCCTCCACGAGGAATATCACGTCGAGTACGTGTTTGAGTGAGATACTTACATCAGATCACGATCAGTGGAACAATAGAACTACGGAGGAGTGTCATGTGTACTCGAAGATACGTCTTGGTGGTCCTGACAGCCACACTTTGCCTCGCTTGCGCCGGCTCGCTAAGGGCATCGGAGTCTAGGCCACTCGCGGACGCGATGGAAAGAGGCCAGAGCAGTATGGCCAAGAGTGACTTCAACGCGAGCGTTTCCGCATATACGGAGGCGATTCGCCTCGATCCTCAATCAATCGCCGCACATGTCGGTCGTGGCAACGCCTATCGTTGGAAAGGGGAACGTGATAAAGCTATCGCCGACTTCACGGAAGCAATCCGGTTGGACCCGAAGAACCCGGAGTTGTTTGTGGCACGCAGCGGTGCGTATCTGGACAAAGGTGACTATACCGCAGCCATTGCCGACTACACTGCGGCCATTCTGCATGATCCCAAGAATGCCCAACTCCGTGTGGATCGTGGGCGCGTATGGGAATACAAAGGAGAGTATGACAAAGCCGTCGCCGATTTTACGGAAGCAATCCGGTTGGACCCGAAGTGTTCCAGGGCTTATGCCGCTCGCGGCGAAGCGTACACCGTCATGGGGGACAATGATAAAGCCATTTTCGATTACAGCGAGGCTATCCAACTTGATCCTAAGAATCCCTTACATTATGGCGCTCGCGGCGGTCGTTGGGAAGTCAAGGGGGAACACGACAAGGCTATCGCTGACTTTACCAAAGGAATCAGATACTATGATTCAACGAAGGTATCTCGTTTCCTCGATGCAGAAAAGAGAGTTGGTGTGCGAGTTGCTGTTGTGGCCGTAGAGCAATCTACCTCTGAAGCAGGCTCTGTGCAAATAACTGCGAACGAGAATTCAGATGTAGGCTTTGGCTCCTGGAAAGCGTTTGCATTTGCTGGACGTGGTGGTGCGTGGTTATCCAAGAAGGAGTACGACAAGGCAATTAAGGATTGCACAGAAGCAATTCGACTCGACCCATCGCGGGCCGATGCCTACTACAATCGCGGTCAAGCCTATCTGAAAACGGGCGATTTCGATAAGGCAATTGCTGACTTGACGGAAGCCATTCGACTCTACCCGAAGAGTGGCGCATCATACTACTACCGGGGCCTCGCCTACCAGAAGAAGGGCGATACCAAAAAAGCAAAAGAGGATTTTGCACAAGCCAAGAAACTCGGATACGAACCTGGCCAGAATCATTGATCAGCCGTGCAGAAAGATACACGACTGCTGTAGCAGACGGCATGAACGTTTTAACGCGAGTGACACTCGTTTAGTCTGTACCCTCTTTCGTGTCCATTCCGCGAACCGGCTGAGTGGCACTAGGGAAAGGGGACCATGAAGTGTGCCACTCTGCCAGTGCTGCCGTCACGGAGAGTCGATGATCCGCCGCTACCACCTCCACGAAGAACGCAAAAAGGCACGAAGATGTTTCGACGGGAATGAATTTCGTGATTTTTGTGTTTTCATGGCTGTTTTGAGTCGTCGGCGGCTACGACGGAACGTGGCCCTCTATTGTTAGGCACGGCTTGATCTTCGAGGGCCTCACGCGGAGCGTGAGGAATACGTTAGGCGGCCTCTTCGTCGGCGCGGCGCAGGGCGGAGGGGAGGATTTGGCCGTCGTCGCTGACGTCCTCGAAGCTGACGGAGACTTGTTTGGTGATGCCCGACTCTTGCATCGTGACGCCGTAGATCGTGTTGGCGCAGGTCATCGTTTTTTTCGAGTGCGTGACGATGATGAATTGGGTCCAGGCCAAAAAGTCCTGGAGCACCTGGGTGAAGCGGTCGATGTTGGCTTCGTCCAAGGCCGCGTCCACTTCGTCCAACACGCAGAAGGGGCTCGGGCGGCTGCGGAAGATGGCCAAAAGCAGCGCGACGCAGGTCAACGTCTTTTCGCCGCCGCTTAGGAGCATGATGCTGCGTGGTTCCTTGCCGGGTGGGCGGGCGACGATTTCGATGCCGCTTTCCAGGATATCGACGCCCTCTTCGAGCACGATGTCGGCCTGGCCGCCGCCGAACAGGTCGCGGAACAGTTGTTGGAAGTGGCCGCGGACCGTTTCGAGGGTCTCGGAAAAAAGTCGCCGGCTGTCGGTGTTGATCCGCTCGATGATCCGCAACAACTCGTTCTTCGCGCCGGTCATGTCCTTATGTTGGCTCGACAGGTGCTGGTACCGCGTGTCCAGCTCCTCGAGCTCGGCCAGGGCTTCCAGGTTGACGTTGCCCAGATTGTTGATTTTGGTTCGCAGTTCGTCGATTTCGGCCTGGACCTCCTCGCGTCGATGCTGCTCTTCGTCGCTGGGGGCGACTTCGAGTTCGGCCAGTTCGATTTGATAATCCTCGCGGAGGCGGTCGGCCAGACTACTTCGCTCGTGGCGGATTTCTCCGGCGGCAAGTTGCCGGGCGTGGCATTTTTCCTCGAGCTTGTGGATCCGCGATCGGACCTGCTGAATTCGGGCGCCGGCTTCGGTTTTTTGCAAGGCCCATTCGTTTCGCCGGTCGATCAGTTCGACGGTTTGCGCGGCGAGCTGCTCCTTTTGCAGGTAGAGTTCGGCGATTTCGGATTCGGCTTGGAGGATGGCCCAGGCGGCGCCGGCGGCCTGACGGGCGCACTTGTCCATTTGCTGGCGGTTCTCGGCCAACACACGGCCGCGTTCCTGCCGGGTTTCCTCGAGTTGGCGGAGCCGGGCCTGGAGATTGCACAACTGTTCTTCGCTTTTGGCCAGTTCGACTTTCACCTCGGTGGCGGCGCGGCCGTGCGACTGGCAGTCGGCCTCGAGCGATTCGATGGATTGTTCGATCCGGACGAGCCGCTGTTCGGCCACAGTCAAGGCTGCTTCAGCCTCGTGTTGCCGGGCTCGAACGTCGATGAGCCCTCGCGAGGCTTCTTCGTGTTCCCGGCGGGCGGCGGCGAGTTCGGTTTGACGCACTTCGCATTGGCGTTTGAGTTCGGCGCCGCGTTCTTCGACCGTTGCGCCTCGCTGGCGTTTCTGGCGGAGTTCTTCGAGCGTTCGACGATGCTCGGATTCGAGGCGGCGGACTTCCTCGCGCTGGGCGCGGACCCGGGCGGCCAGTTCATCGACCGTTTTTTGTTGCTGGGCGATTTGGGCTTCGAGGGCGACTTGTTGCTCGGCCAGTTCGCGCAACTCGCTCCGCCGCGAGATGAGTCCGCCGGCCGCGTGGCTTGGTCCCACGGCGACCGAGCCGTCGGCGTCGACCAATTCGCCGGCGAGCGTGACGAACCGCAGCCCGGCGGGCGCCGACTCGGCCAATCGCACGGCCTGGGCCAGCGTTTCGACGACCCAAGTGCGGCCCAGCAGCCACTCGGCCAAGCGGCCGTAACATGTTTCGGTTTCAACGAATCGATCGGCCCGGCCGACGACGCCCGGTTTTCCTTCCAGATCGACCGCGTCGGCTGGCGACCACGGGGGCAGGCAGTCCAGGCGGATCCAGCCGACGCGGCCGGCGAATCGTCCGGCGCGTTGCTGGAGATATTCGAGCGCGCCGTCGCTTTGGGCCAGGACGACGTGCTGGGCCGTTTCGCCGAGGGCCACCTCGATCACCGTGGCGGCTTCGACGTTCACTCGCAAGAGATCACCCACCAGACCGACGACGTGGCCCAACGGCGGCGCGGTCGCTCCTTGCGATTCGACGAGCACTTGTTTTACGCCGGCGCTGAGTCCTTCGTGACGCCGCTGAAGATCCTCGAGGACGCTTCGTCGCTGGCTGACCGTGCCGTGACGAGCGCGCAGCGCGGCCAGTTCCTCTTGGGCCTCGTTCAGTCCGTGCTCGGTCGTTTCGAGCTGGGTCTGGGCCGCGGCGCAGGCGGCTTGCTGCTCGTCGTTCTTGCCGGCCAACGCGGTCGCTTCGCCGCGAAGCGTCTGCTGCTGTTGATCCAGCGTTTTCAACTGCGTCTGAAGCTCGGTCAGACGCTGTTCGTACCGCTGCTCGGAGCCACGGGCGGCGGCGGCCCGGCTTTCGAGGGCGCTAGCGCGGCTGGCCCAATCGGATCGGGCGGCCATTTGTTCGAGGTGGGCCGCTTCGCACTGTTTGTGTTCGGCGCGGAGCCGGTCGAGCCGTCCGAGAGAGTCGGTCACTTGACGTTCGCCCTCGACCACGCGCAGCGCGATTTCGCGGCGGCGCGTCTCGGCGGCCGTGCAAGCCTCGGCCGTTTCGACGGCCTGTTGCTGCAAGTCGCCGGCGCGGAGCGTCATCTGGGCCAGACGGCCGCGAAGCGTGGCAATTTCGCGTTCCAGGTCGCGTCCGCGGCGGCGTTCGTGGGCCAGGGTCGATTCGCGGGCGGCGATCCGTTCGCGGTTGGTGGCGATCCGCGATTCGGCCGAACGGATGGACTCGGTGGCCTGCTCGATTTGGGTTTCGGCGTCGAGGATGCGGACCTCGAGCACGTGGCACTCGGACTCGTCGCCCGTGCGTTGCTCTTCGAGCCGGGCCAGTTCTTCCTCGATCACGCCGAGCCGTTCGCTCAGCCGGTGCCAATCGACCAGGGCCACTTGGGTGCGAAGTTCCTGCAGTCGGTCGCTGTATTCCTTGTAGCGACGCGCTTTGCCGGCCTGTTGGCGGACGCCGCGCAGACGCGAATCGACTTCGTCGACGATGTCCGAGAGCCGCAGGAGGTTTTGTTCGACCCGTTCGAGGCGGCGGAGGGCTTCGAGTTTTTTGTTCTTGAAGAGGCTGATGCCGGCGGCCTCTTCGAAAATCACGCGGCGGTCGCGGGCCGATGATTGGAGCAGGACGTCGACCTTGCCTTGTTCGATGACGCTGTAGGCCTGGGTGCCCATGCCGGTGCCGCTGAGCAGTTGGCGGATGTCGCGCAGACGGCTGGGCTGGCGGTTGATGAGGTATTCGCCCTCGCCGCTGCGGTAGACCCGCCGCGTGATCTGCACCTCCGCGGCGTCGGTGGCCAGGGCGCGGGGGCCGTTGTCGAAGG
>DATECS010000461.1:0-15574 GCA_035286785.1 Thermoguttaceae bacterium
CTTACGGTCGCGGCTCGGTTCGTTTATGCGGCTCGGTCCGTTGGCGCAACGCTTCATAAAAAAGCACGGCGGCCGTGGCCGAGATGTTCAGACTGTCGGCCGCCCCGAGCATGGGCAGGCGTATCGCTTGGATATCGTCGGCACGCCATCGGTCGGAAAGTCCCTCGGCTTCGCTGCCCAGCACCAGGGCCGCGCCCTGGCGATAGTCCACGTCGCTGTAAGCGGTCGAACCCTCGACTCGGGCCGCCAGGATCGCCAGCCGCCGGGCCCGAAGCCATTCGAGCGTCTCGTCGACCGTGGCCTCGCAAACCGGCACGGTGAAGATCGTGCCGAGGCTCGCGCGGAGCGTGTTGGGGTTGTACAGATCGGTCCGCCCGGCGGCCACAATGACCAGATCGACGCCCGCGGCGTCGGCGCTGCGCAGGACGGCCCCGACGTTGCCCGGCTTTTCGATTCCCTCGATCACGGCAACCAGCGGATGGTCGCCCAGGCGGATTTCATCGAGCTTTCGTTGCGGCGTCCGGGCCGTGGCCACGACACCCTCGGCTCGGTCGCCGAAGGCCAAGCGGTCGAACACGGCCGGGCTGAGTTCCAGCCGCTCGAACCCGGCCTGTTCGAGCAGGGTTTCGAAAGCGGCGGTTTGACCCGCCGGGCATCGCGCCGGGCAATAGAACAGCTCGATCAGTTCGACGCCGCCCCGCGCGGCCCGGTCGATTTCCCGCAGCCCATCGATGAGAAACCGGCCCTGTATCCGCCGGTGACGGGCATCACGCAACCGGGCGGCGGCCTTCACTCGCGGGTTTTGGAGGCTGGTGATTCTGGTCATGAGTGGAAGGGAACGTCACGCGGGAGCCGTTCGTAGTCCCGCCTTTAGGCGGAAATGGGCGACCGCATGATTCTCTAGCCGCCTAAAGGCGGGACTGCGAACAAGGGGAACGGAACCGGGACGATTTGCCACAGGCCCCCCGCTCGCGTGGCAACTGGCGACCCGGGGGTATCTCAATTATAATAGAAATAGAGACCGGCCGCGGACAGGGGAAGGCGAACCTGTCTCGGGAATGGCTTGTCCGTCCCTCAGCGCAACCCGTCTGGATCAACCCCCCGACACCTTTGAAGAGGATCCACGTGCCCAGAAGCAGAGCCGGGACTCGGCCCGTCGTGGCGGAACATTCCGATCAAGCGTTCAACCGGGCCATGACGGCCGCTCGGGTCGCCGAGGCCAACCGCGGCCAGGACGTCGTCATTCTCGACATGCGCGAGGTGACGCCGATCTTTGATTACTTCGTCGTGGCGACCGGCGCCAGTCGCCGGCAGTTGCACGCGATGAGCGAGGAAATCGACCACGCCCTGGAAGACGAACTGGGCGACCGCCGGTTGGGCATCGAGGGTTACACCGAGAGCCGCTGGATTCTGCTCGACTACGGCGACGTCGTGGTCCATCTATTCGACGCCGAGACCCGGGATTATTACTCCATCGAGAGTCTCTGGGCCCAGGCCACGCGGATCCCGCTGAAGGCGAAATAGCCGCCCCGGTTTCTCAACGCCAAGACGCGAAGACGCAAAGAATTCGAGAGGCATGAAGCGGATACGCGAAGCTTCGTCAAATTCTTCTCTTGCGTCCTTGCGTCTTGGCGTCTTTGCGTTGAAAATGCGGACGACGCACATCCTCACTCCTTGATGGGTCCGACCCGATGAGTATCCTCGCCGAACTGAAAAAGCGTTTTGCCGTTCCGCTGGCCGGACTGACCGACGCGACGGACGAGTGTCTGGAGCTGATCCGCCAGAGCCAGGATCCGAAGTTCGGCGACTACCAGGCCAATTTCGCCATGCCGCTGGGCAAACGGCTCGGCCGCTCGCCGCGCGACGTGGCCGAAACGGTGATCGCCGCGTTCGAGCTGGGCCCGCTGTGCGAATCGGCCGAAGTGGCCGGGCCGGGATTCGTCAACGTGCGGCTCCGCGACGCCTGGATCGTCGAGCGGCTCCACGCGGCGGTGGGCGACCAACGGCTCGGCGTGCTCCCAGTCGAACGGCCGCGGACCTACGTGATCGACTACTCCGCGCCGAACGTGGCCAAGCCGATGCACGTCGGGCACATTCGTTCGACGGTGATCGGAGCCTCGCTGTGCGATATTCTCCGCTTCCTCGGTCATCGGGTCGTGAGCGACAATCACATCGGCGACTGGGGCACGCAGTTCGGCATGATTCTTTACGGCTATCGCCACTTTTGCGACGCGACGGCCTATCGCGCCGCGCCGGTGGCCGAACTGGCGAGGCTCTATCGGCTGGTCCGCCGGCTGATGGACTATCACGAGGGCCGGGCGAAACTGCCGAAGCTCGAAGAACGGCTCACGCAGCAGATGGCCGCGTTGGAAGCAGAGCGCCGGGCGGCGGGGTCGTCGCCCGACAAGAAAGTCCAAAAGACGCTGCGCCGCGCCGAGTCGGACCTGACGGACTTGCGCGGCGAGATCGACGCGCTGGCCGAGTCGCTCGCGGTGGTCGAGAACGATCCTGTGTTGTCGAAGTTGGCCGTCGAGCACGCCGACGTCGGCCAGGCCGTGCTTGCGGAAACCGCGAAACTGCACGCGGGCGATGCGGAGAATCGGCGGCTGTGGCGCGAGTTTTTGCCCGCCTGCCTTGCGGAGATCGAGCGGATCTACGACCGGCTCGGCGTTGCGTTCGACCACGCGCTGGGCGAGAGTTTTTATCAGGATCGGCTCGGCCGCGTGGTCGAGGAACTCACCCGGCGCGGCATTGCCCGGGAAAGCGGCGGGGCGATGTGCGTTTTTCTGCCCGGCCACGACGTGCCCATGCTGATCCGCAAACAGGATGGCGCGTTTCTCTACGCGACGACCGATCTGGCGACGGTCGAATATCGCATGGAGCATTTTCGGCCCGACGCGATCCTCTACGTGGTCGATCACCGGCAGAGCATGCACTTTGAGCAACTCTTCGCCACCGTGCGGCTTTTGGGCTACACGGACGTCGAGTTGCGGCACGTCAGCTTCGGCACCGTGCTGGGCAGCGACGGCCGGCCGTTCAAAACCCGTAGCGGCGACACGGTCGGGCTCGAAGGATTGTTGGACGAGGCCGTGCGCCGCGCGGCCGAGATCGTCGAGGCCAACGACAACGCGAAGCCCGACGGGGCGGAGCTGTCGGACGACCAGCGACGCCGGATCGCCGAACGGGTCGGCATCGCCGCGCTGAAGTACGCCGATCTTTCGCAGAACCGCACGAGCGACTACGTGTTCAGCTACGACAAGATGCTTGCGATGAACGGCAACACGGCCACGTACATGCAATACGCCTACGCCCGAGTGCGGAGCATTTTCGCGCGGGGCGGCGTGGACGTGGAAGCGTTGCGCAAAAGCGGCGCGAAGATCGTCCTGGCCACGCCGGCGGAACGCGCGTTGGGGCTGGCTATCCTGCAATTCGGCGAGGCGTTGGAACTGGCGGCGGCCGATTATCGTCCTAATCAACTAACCGGCTATCTGTTCGACCTGGCGGGACGCTATTCGACGTTCTTCGAGCAGTGTCCCGTGCTCAAGGCCGAGACCCAGGCGTTGCGCCAAAGCCGGCTGTTGTTGTGCGACCTGACGGCGCGGGTGATTCACAAGGGGTTGGAACTGTTGGGGATCGAGGTGGTGGAAAAAATGTGAAGTGGGAAGTGGGAAAGGGGGAGGAGTTCGGGTTGGTGGCAACACAGAGGAGGATGGTTATAATGGGGCGATGGGCGGTGCGATCTTTTCACCGCCAAGACGCGAAGGACGCAAAGATAAGAAACTGTTTCAAAAGGGGGACTGGCTCCGAGCCACCTCAACATCCGCCCCACAAATCCAAGTATGGCGAGGTGCCTGTCCCCCTTTTGAAACAGTTTCCAAATTGTCGACGGAGAGACTCATGGCAAAGCACTCGAATTATCAGCAGAAAGCTATTAAAAATTACTATGAAAATCGTGACGCCATTATGGTGCAGCGGTTGGGCGAACTGTTGAGCGATTTGTACTTGGCCGAGGGGAAGGCCCGGGCACGGATCTGGCAGCGGGCGGCCGGGGCGCTCGAAAAGCTCAAGGTGCCTCGCGACCAGATCGACCATCTTGTGTCGAGCGACAATCCGGCGCTGTTGGCCAAGGTGTATCAGAGGATGTTGGGGACGGAATAGGGGACGAGGGACGGGGGGCGAGGGGCGGGGAAAAATTCAGGATCGGGGGGAACGAGTCATGGGTGAGCGGGCTCAGGACGAGGTGCGGACGGACCGCGACGCGGAGCCGACGTTGGACGATTTTTGGGCGTTTCGCACGATGCTCACGCCCGTGCTGGTTCAGGTGATTTTTTGGCTCGGCGTGATCGGCTGCATCGCGTGGGGCGCGTATCAGATTGTCTTGGCACGGCACGGAGAGACGTGGGACCAGTTGGAGGTTGCCCGCGGCGCGGCCTGGGTCGTCTTCGGGCCGATGGCCGTGCGTCTGGCGTGCGAGGCGGTGATTCTCTTTTTCCGGATCAATGAGACGCTGACCGAAATTAAAAACAAGCTGAAATAATGCAATCCGCGACGAGATGAAGAAAAACCGCGGAATCCCCGCGAACCACGAAACGCGCTCTAGTTAAAAGAAAGTTCGCCCGATCCGCCGGACATATTCATAATGCACGTGGCCCGGGCAAGCCACCATCGTCGCCAGCACCGCCAGCGTCAGAACCGTGGCCAGCGAAACCCACTGCGCGCGATGGATTCGGTCGAAAATAGCTTGTCCATACAAGACTCCAAAAACAAATCCAGCCCCATGAGCCACGTTGTCGACCGGCATGGCGTCGGCCAGCGTCAAGAAGACGCAGAAGAAAAACCATCCGATGAAAAGGTTAACCGTTTGTTGATCGCAGACGGCCCACCACTTGGGAACGTAGCGACGGCCGCTCAGGATCAAGCCGAACAGCCCATAGCCGACGCCCGAGAACCCCACCGATCCATGCGGTTTCTCGCCCAGATAGCCGTCAGCAATATAGCCCGGCAATCCCGACACATAGGCTAGAAGCACGATCAGACCAAACGTTCGCCAAGATCCAAAACGTTCTTCAAGGACGGGCCCAAACACGGCCAGCCAGAAACCGTTAAACGCCAGGTGGATCAGGTTGATGTGCATGAGCGAACTCGTGAAAGGACGCCAGAGTTCGCCCGCCCAGAGCGGCCACCAGATTCCAAGCCATCGGTCGTAGTAGTCGTTGCGGGCTTCGGGACGCAAGTTAAAGACGATCTCTAACGCGATCATCACGGCCAGAAAAATCATAGTGACCGGGGCTCGTCGGAAATCGAGTCGTGGCGGCGTGGGCATGACGATGTTTTTCCAGGAAACAAGGATTCGCTGTGATGGGCCTGTGAGTCCTCAACAATATCATGGACAAAAACCACTCCTGGAGAAAGGGACCGTAGTGCGATTCTCGGCAAAATGCAAAAACCTTGCCGAATGCGCCGACCACAAGGCCCGATGAGACACGTTTTCCGGTGAAAACTTGCCGTCTTTTGCGATTGCTCTTATTCCGGGTTTGCGCCGTCTTCGCAGGGTAACACCGACGGAACCGATTGCGTCGAGCACGGTCCGTCAAAACTCGCCGGTCGCCCTGGTTTCACCAACAGCTTGCCCAGATTCCGGGTCGATGGTTAATAAAAGGAAACCAGGAAATCCACTGGGCAGATATACGGAAAGGAGTCTGCGCGATGAAGACTATTCGGCTTCTGATCGTTTTGCTGTTGATCTCTGTTTGTGCCGGGGCGGCTTGGGCCCAAAACACGCTCTACGGGACGCCGGAAGTCCTGCGGCTGCCTCCGACCCAAACGAGCCCTTGGACGCCGCAACCCGCCGCCGTCGCTCCGAGCGGCCCCATGATTTCGTCCCCTTCTCCGGCCTATGGCGCCGCGTCCGTGCCGGTACCACAACCGAGTCAGGTGCAGCCCGCGGGCTACGCACTTCAATCGGAACCCGGCCCCGCGGCCGACGGAAGAACGAACATGGTCGACTCGATCGTCGCCGAGTCGGAGAGCTACGGTCCCGCCGCGTGCGCGCCGCCGTGCGGCGAAGTTGGCTCGTGCGGACCCGTCGAATCGTGCGGGCCGGTCTGTGAGCCCGTCTGTGAGTGCCCCTGGTTCGCCAGCGCCGGCTTCCTTACCTTGGGCCGCGACAAGGGCAACCGGGTTTGGACCACGTACAACTCGGACCATCTCCCTTGGCAGTTGACCAACACGAATGACATCCCGATGGACTGGGGCTACGGCGGCGAGGTGCGTTTCGGGCGGCGTTTCTGCGGGTGCGACTGCGCCACCTGGGGAATCGAGGCCGTGTACTGGACCATGAAACCGGTCGACGGCGAAATTTTCACGGAGAGCACGACGGGCAGCCAGCACGTCAGCTCGCCGTTGGACTTCGACTACACGCAGTTCGACGGCGTCGGCTCGGGCTCCGACTACTTCGACGACGCCGGCGAACACCGGCTGTCGCGGCGCAACGAGTTCCACAACATTGAATTGAACCTGTTGCGGGGCGGAATGGCGTGCAACTACATCCCGTCGTGGAACGTGCAGTGGTGCGTGGGCGTGCGTTTCTTCCGATTCGACGAGGGGTTGCGGTTCGGCTCGATTCAGCCCGGCTTCGAATGGGGCGAAGACCCGGACCACGAGGCCTATCTCAACGACCGGATCAAGAACAACCTGCTCGGCTTCCAGATCGGCTTCGACGCCCGGAGCAACTGCTGGCACGGCTTGCAGATGTATCTGGCGCCGAAAATCGGCATTTACAACAACTACATCGAGAACCAGTTTTCGCTCTATCGGGGCGACGGCGTGAACGCCGTCTCGCTGGGCGAGCTGGGCGAGATCGTCGGCTACTACCCGGTCCACGCGACCGACAACGTGTTCTCCGTGTTGACCGAGGTCGATCTGGGCCTCTATTGGCACGTGAACCAGAACTGGTCGGCCAAGGTCGGCTACCGGCTGATCGCGGCCACGTCGATCGGGCTGGCCGACAACCAACTAATTCACTACGTGAACGACATCCCCGAGATCGACCACATCAAGACGAACGGCGACTTGCTGTTGCACGGGGCTTACGCCGGCGTGGCGTATAATTATTGATATTCCCGAGTGCCTGACGCGCCGCCACGGCGCGTCGCGCAAGGGAAACCATAAGGACGGACGCAACAAACGAGGGCGGCGGGCGCGAAAACGCCGGCCGCCCTCGCTGTTTCTTGATTCGCCGCAAACCCGTAGGTCTCGCGTATTCCTCACGCTCCGCGTGAGGTTTCAAATCAGGCTTCCAAATGGACCTCACGCGGAGCGTGAGGAAAACGTAGATGCCTGACACTTGCCAATGGACGACGCCTACACGATGATGCTCGTGATGGCTTGGAATTGGGCGTCGGATCGGATCGGGTCGAAGTCGTGCTCGGCGTCGAGCATCTCGCGGTACTCGGGATCCAGCAACAGGGCCTCGGTCAGGTGGACCAGCGCGCGGGTCTTCTCGCCCGCGAGACTCAGATAACAGGCCAGGTTGTAGTGGGTGATGGCCTCGTCGGGCTCGGCCAGGACGGCCTGCTCCATCGCGTCGACGGCCAGGTCGAATTGGCGCAGCCGCTTGTAGCACCAGCCCAGCGCGAGCCAGATCTGAATGTTGCTCGGCGCGATCTCGGCGGCGCGGCCGAGCGGCGCGATCGCGTCCTGGTGGCGGCCGAGCTGTTTCAACGCCTCGCCCTGGATGAAGAAGGCGTGGCTGGTGAAATGGGAGGGCTCTTCGACCCGCTCGAACACGTCCAGCGCGTGTTGGGGCATGCCCAGTTCCAGATAGCCTTCCGCCTCGGAAAGGATCTGACGCAGTCGAACTCGATGTCGCGCGGCCATGGTGATCAACTCCACGTCTTGGGGTCCGTCGCGCCGGTGACAGCCTTCGGATCCCCCCGCAATTCATTGTAGTTCGCGTCTCCGTTTGTCCCAAGCATTTTGCAAGCGGTGCGACAAGTTGCGACGCGACAGTTAGGCGAGTGTTCAAAAAATGGGTTTTGACCGCGGACCGTTCGCGTTATAGCCCGCATAACCGGTTATCCCCTCATTGGGCCGACGGGAGTGATAGGCCGAACCAACTGTTTTGGGGATGCCTCTGGGAATGTCTTCTTACGCTTTTTTCCGGGAACCTTTCTCTAGCCCAGGCGTTCACGCCTGGGAGAGGAATCCATAATGATCGTTTTCTTTTCCTACATGCCCCGTTGACGGGGCCGCTTGAACCGCCGGAGCCTTCCTGCCGCCTGAAGGCGGCGATAGGAAAAAACGGCAATTATTCGTCTCGTGTCCCAGGCGTAAACGCCTGGGCTAGAGAAAAAGAATTCGCAATGGATAACCTTTCATCTCACGTCCCGGGCGTGAACGCCTGGGCTAGGGAAAAAGAATTCGCAATGGATAACCTTTCATCCTACGTCCCGGGCGTAAACGCCTGGGCTAGAGAAAGAGCGAATTCCTTCTCCGGGTCGAGTCCGTGGCGGCGTGCCATGGTCTCGCGCGACATGGCGCCGCAGCGCAGCAGAATCTCGTCGGCTTCGGTTTCCTTCAACCGGTCGCGGACCGCCAGCGACGGCGGGAAACCCTGGATCGCCACGCGGTCGATGGCCTCGTGGGGCAGCCGGCCCGCGCGGACCGCGCCGGCGATGACGCGATCAAGCAACTCGACGTCGTCTTCGACCATCTCCTGCTGCAATCGCTGGAACATCCGAACGGCCGGGCCCTCGGCGATCATCGTCGAGGCGTAATTCGCGTTGCTTGCGTCGCTGGTCAACATGAACTCGGGCATGACCAGCCGGGCGGCGATTGCGCGGAGCTCGGCCCCCAGCACGGCCACGTAGCGGCTCACGTCGAGGCCGATCGTGGGGAATTCGTATTCCGTGCCCGCGAAGGCGTCGAGAATCGTGCCCGGCGCGTAGCGGCGAAAATGGGTCGTCCGGCCCGAGGCCGCGCTCGTCGTGGTCGCGTCGGCCGCCGCGTCGACGAATCGTTGGACGCTCGCGCGCGTGCCGGCCGTGTGCTTGCGGATCAGCGCGATGGCCGATTGAATCTCGGCCAGCACGCTCATGTTGCGCAGCAGCTTTTCGGCCCGGCGAAGGTTCTTGCGCACCGGGAAGAACAGCGGCAGCCCGCGTTTCATGTTCCGATCAACGTTGGCCTTGCGGTGCTGCACGTCGGCCGCGTCGATCCATCGGCCGTCGATGCAATAGGCCAGCACAGTTTCGACGTCCTCCGGCGCGGTGCGAATGCCGAAGCTGGCCGCTGGGTCGTGGGCCTCGGCCACGGGCACGCGGACCTGGGCCGGCTCGACAAACCGCACTCGGGCAATGCCGTCGTCGCCCGCGAACAGCCGCAGGAACGCCTCGCCGTCGCGGTCCCGGCGGCGGACGATTTCCTGCTGGCGCGAATGCCAGTGGTTGACCCGCACGAATTCGTCGAGCACCGCTTGGACTTCATGGACCAGGACATCATCGACTTCTTTTTCGTTCCGCGCGACGGCCCGATACGTGTGGCCCGTGCCGACGACGTAGCTGATGCGGTTTTCGTGACCGTTGATGGCGAATTCATTGGTGGCGGCCAACATGCGGCACTCGGCGCGCAGGGCGGCCAGCTCGGTTTCGGTGGCGAACGGCGTCTCGCCGGACGCGCCGCCCGAGGAGCCGCCGCCCAGCCGCAGCCAGGCGGCCCCGTCGTCGTCGATCGCGTCGACCGGATCGACCAGGCGGCTCCAAAGATCGTCAAACGCCTCGGCCAACCGCTCGGCCGACGAACGATCATCACAAGTAGACATGATCGGGTTCCTTTCTGATGGGTTACGTTAGTCATCCAACGGCCAGCCGGTTGCCGAGGCCGTCGTCCACTGTCGGCGCGTCCATCAGTTCGACGGCCAGACGGACGGCCATTTCGGCGGCGTCGGGGCCGTCGTCGTGGTCGCCGGCCGGGAAGTCGCGGAGCTGATCGACCAGCAATCGCGTCGAAGGCGAATCGCTTTTGAACCGCATGCGGCCCGACGCCAGGTACGGCCCCAGCCGTCGGATCCGCACCAGTTTGTTCACGTGGTTATCCACAAGCCACGGCCTCGCGCCGAGCACGCCCTGGCGAGCGAATTCCGCCTCGAACTGCCCGCCGAGCAACTCCTGGAACTGGTTGGCCTCGACCCCAAACGCATCGGGCCGGAATCGCCGGTACAGGGCCACGCCGTCGGCCACGATCTGGGCCGCGGGCCGACGGGCCATGTCGGCCTCGACGTAAAGCACGCCCCGCCGATCGACGCCCAACGTGACAATGGCCGAGTAGTCGCCCCGCCGCGCGTCGGCCCCCTTGCTCGGATCGACCGCCAGCGTCTTGACCCGCAAACCCTCGGGCCACTCGTCGAACCAGATGCGCTCGTCGAAATACGACTCGGGCCATTCGCACTGCTCGGGATCGATCGGCGAGTTCTGTTTTTCCCGCTCGAACGCCGTCCGGCCGCTTTCGACCCTCATGCACATGAGCGTGTAGAGGTCTTCACGCTCGGGCCAGAGCACCCGGGCGCCGGCGTCCATCCGCTCGCGGCGGGCGTCGTAAAATCGCCGCGCGGCGACCGTCCGGTCGTGACGTTCGAGATCGGCGTAGACGGCCTCCCACTGCTGCCAGAGAGCCATGTCCGTCGGCCACGTTGTAATTGACCGAAACGTCCGCGACGTCCAGCCCGGCGTGCGGCACAGTTCGACGGCCAGCGCCTCGCGGTGCAAGGCCGTGGCCAGGTTCACCACGTTCGTGTCCGGTGTGCCGGCCTTCAGGAGCACCTCGTGGAACCAGCGACGCGACCGGTCGCGGGCCCGGGCCGATTGGATATGAGAGTCGTTTTGCAGGTCGTCGCATACGATCAACGTCGGCCGATGGGCCCGATGTCGCCGCCCGCGAAGCCGCTGGCCCGTGCCGTAAGCCTCGATCGCCGCGCCGTTGCGCATGACGATCGCTCCGGCCCGCCAGACGGGTCCGCGGCCGACGGCGTCAGGGTAGTCGCGGGCCAGCGCGTGATTGTCGACAAACTCGGCCTTAAGATTCTTCAGGTGGGTCCGCGCCTGATCGCGCGTGTCGGAGACGATCCAGATGTACTTTTCCATGCCTTCCAGCGCGACGCGCAACGGGTAGGCCAGCGTGCCGAGCGTCGATTTGGCCGCTCCGCGCGGGCCGAGCACGTTGAGTTTTTGCCCACGGCGACGCGAGAGTCGCTGGAGCTGCTTGGCCATCCAACGGTGCATCATCGACGGCGGCAACGTGAAATGGGCCGGCAGGCGTTCCGCCGACCAAGCCAACAGATCGCTCCCATCAACGGCCGCCATCCGCCGGCGTTCGTCCCCGTGGCGGCGCGCGAATTCCCAATAGAAAAAAGCCAGCAGTTCTTCCAGCAGGCTTGATCCCAGGTCACGAATCGGCTTTTTTCGGAGCATCGGTTTCATGGGTGAATCTCTTCACGGTGTGCCACTGCTTGCCTGACAAAACATTCCAAGCCGTCGCCACGTCACACTGCTTGCGGTCTTCCGACGCCGCAAAATCTTCCGGCAAGCAGTGCCTTCGCGCAAGTTCAAACCTTCTTGGGATTTCCGCAAGCAGTGGCACACGGGATCAGTTCTCATGTCGCTCTCAAATGGAGACCACCTTGATTGCTTAGCCATTGGTCTGGTTTTCCTCGCCACGAGCCCGCGGGCGCGAGGCGCGCTTGGGAGTTTGAAACAGGCACAAGCCCTGCAACAGGGTTGCCAGCCGTTTGAGAATCACCTTGCGGACTCTCACGTTTCGCACTTCCTCGTGGACGATTCCGGCCAGCGCGGCGAGCAGGTCGCGGACCTGGTCCATCGTGACGCAATCGGCCCGGCGCGCCGCGTATTGCTCGGGCCGGCACCGTTCGAGCGCCCAGGCCGCGGCCCGCCAGTATTGCTCTTTCTTCGCCGCGTTCTGGATGTTGCG
Source organism: Thermoguttaceae bacterium (assembly GCA_035286785.1). Taxonomy (GTDB): domain Bacteria; phylum Planctomycetota; class Planctomycetia; order Pirellulales; family Thermoguttaceae; genus UBA11386. The sequence continues at coordinate 11,983 of DATECS010000461.1, forward strand.
CAAGCAGTTGATCTCCGCGGCCTCGCCGGCCCGGCGGAGTTCGCGGGCGAACGTCGCGTTGCGCAGCGCCGTGTTCTGGATCGTCGACGTCGCGCACCCGACGTAGCGCGCCGCCGTCCGCCGGCTGCATCCGACCGACAGAATGGCAATGATCTCGCGTCGCTTCGTCGCGTTGAGAACCGGTTTTCGGCCAGGTTTTTTCAAGTACTTTCATCTCCGGGGAACCTGTCGGGATTGGAGGATTTATGATCTCGCAACATCGAGTCGTCCCCAAAATCCCAAATCCAGTAGTTCCAAATTCGCCGAATTACCGTAGGCCGGGTCGTGACCCGGCGACAGATAATCCCGAGCAAAAATCTTGCCGGGTCGCGACCCGGCCTACGGATTGTCCCAAACTTGTAACTACTGAAATCCCCAAATCCCTTCTGCCTCACCCCACGTATTCAAACGACACCACCGCGCGCCCGGCCGAGCCACGATAATTCTTGACGAATCCCTCGACCCGCCGCGAGCCCGTCTTACGCACGGCCACGGCCCGCCACCGCGGCGAATGGCGGCAATGGGCGATCAAGGCCGGGTGGCTGGCCGTCACGTTCACCCGGTGGCCTTCGGCCCGATGGATTTCGGCCACCGTCTCGGCCATCCGCGCGCCGATCCCGATGCCCTGGAAGTCGGGCAACGTCACCAGGCGGCTGATCCGCCGCCGGCCGCGTCGGCCGATCAGGCTCAACGTCGCGCAAAATGCCACCGGCGTGTCTTCCCAAAGGGCCAGATAACATCGGGCCGTTGGGCTCAACGACCCGCTCAAATAGTGATGACGCGCAAACAGCCGCCAAGCCTCTCGTCGGCAGCGAACGACTTCCAACCGGATCGCGGGCCGCCGAAGACACCTCCGTGAAAACGTTCCGCCGGCCATGTCCAACACCCAATCCGCCTCGAGCCACTCGGCCACGTCGTAATGACACGTCACGGCGACCAACCGGCAGGGAATTCGGCCCGAGCGAATCGCCTTGGCGATCGCCGCCGAGCCGATCCGCGCGACGGTGCGGTCGACGACGCTGGTGAATTCGTCGAATACTACAGTCAAGAGTCTAGAGTCGAGAGACGAGAGCAAAGGTGACGACTCGTGGCTCTGGACTCTTGACTCTGGACTCTCGACTGTCCGAGCCAACGCGCGGGCCAAGTCGCATCGAAACTGCTCCCCGCCCGACAGCACGTGATACGGCTTCACCCAACTCGGCGGCGAACTGAAGCCCACGGCCGTCAACAGGCCCGTGATTTGCTTGATCGGCAGCTCGCCCAGGCAATCGACCACCGCGCGGTCCTCCGGCCAGGGGTCGCGCTGATACAGCCGATCGCCGAACAGTCGCCGGGCGAGGGTCGATTTGCCGCTGCCCGACGGGCCCACGATCAGGCCGACTTTCCACGCCTCGCCCAGCTCGGGCACGTCGACGGAAAACCGCTCGACCGCGCGCTCGGCCAGCGGCACGTCGAACAGACCCGCGACCTGCTGAACGCGGAACGAGTCGAACACGGGACAGCTTACTTCAACAGTGATGGGGGGCATGGGGAGAAAGGGATTGGGGATTAGGGATTGGGGATTAGCGTCGAGGATTTGAGGAAATGGTTTGATGTCAGGCACTAATCCTTAATCCCCAATCCCTAATTCCTCTTTTCTCACAACGTCAACAACCGGCACCGATATCCTTCCGCGTCGAGCCGCTCGAAGAGCGTCCGCTGCTGGTCTTCGTCCTCGCACTCGACGACCACCTGGAACGCCTCGGGAATGGCCACCTCCGGCGGCGAAGCGTCGGGCAGGTCGGCCTCGCCCCGCCGGCCGGCCAGATCGTCGAGCAACCATCGCACCGCCTCGTTCTCCGTCTCGACTTGCGCGACCAAATCAGCCAGCGCGTCGTGGTTCGTCTCGGCCAGCGCGGCCAGCGGATCGAGCACGGCGAGCAACTTGGCCGCCTCCTCGTCGTCCAGGTCCACGACCAACACGGGCACCTCGGCCTCCGGCGTGGTCTCCGCGCGGAGATGCCCGTCAATCAGTTCGAGCGACCCGTCGGGCAGCTCGCGCGCCACCAGCGCGTCGGCGTAGCCGATCTCGGCCAACACGCCCCGCAGTGCGTCGCGCTGCCGCGCCGGATGGGTCCGCCAGTTACGCGAATTCGGCCGCAGATCGGCGGCACGGACTCGACGAAGCTCTTTGATGCGATCGCGGATGTGCATGGGAAGAAAGGGATTGGGGATTGGGGATTAGAGACGAAGCATTGAGGAAATGGTGTGATGTCGAACACTAATCCCTAATCCCCAATCCCATTTTTACTCGCACAACTCACGCAGCCGCAGGTCGATTTGCCCGATCTGCACGTCGTGGGCCTCGAGCCGCGTGGCGTGCCGCGCGTGGTCGAGCCAGAGCCGCTCTTCGGTCTCCGCCGCGTGGTCCACCTTTTGGCATAGCGCGGCCACTTGGCTGGCCAGCACGGCCAGCTTGGCGTGGACCATGAACATCCACGGGCCCACCGCCAGCATGAACGAAACCACCACGCCGACGACAATGCCCCACTCTTGAAGGGTGAAGTGGGAAGTAGGAAGTGTGATAAAAGGGTGAAGTGTGAAGGAAGAAGTGAGAAGAAAAAAAACGGAATTCATCGTCATCGCTCCATTTCACGCCCTCTTTCACACTTCACACTTCACACGTAGGGTGGGCACCGCCCACCGAAACGTGACCGTTGGTGGGCGGTGCCCACCCTACGGCTTCGCACTTCTCACTTCAAGGATTTTGCGCAACTCGTCGGCCTTCGTCGGGTCGTTGGCGGCGACGTAGGCGGTCACTTTCGTGGCGACTTCCCAGAGCTTGCCGACCATCGCTTCGTCGGACCGCACGGCCGAGATAATTTCCTTCACCTTCCAGGCGAGCCCGCTGTAGTCGCCCACCGCGTAGCACTCGTAGGCCTCGGCGAACCAGCCCAAGCCCCATTGATTCATCAGCCGGGCCAGGTCGAGCGCGTGCTTGCGCCGCCGCTCGCGCCGGTTGTAGAGCCAAAGGACCACGACGGTCGCCAAGAGCGCGGCCAGGCCGAACAGGACGTATTGCATGGTGGGGGAAAGATTGTGCATGGTTGAACTCCAAAAAGGGATTGGGGATTAGGGATTGGGGAAGTCGGCAAGAGCGGGGATTGGCGTTTACTACGTCGCCAATCCCTAATCACCAATCCCTAATCCCTTCCTTGCGTGCCAAAGTAAACGACAAATCCGATCACCACCGCGCCGCCGATCACCAGGGCGAGAACCACGGGGCTCGTTGCTTCTTGCGAAGCGTCGTCCGTGTCGGGCGCGGGCGGCGTTGTGTTGACGATTACCGTGTCCATTTTGCGATTGATGTCGCGTAAATTCGGATCGGCCTGAATAATCACCTGGGGAGCCGGCCGCGTCTCGCGCGGCTTGCACAACGGCAACAGCCCGCGACCGTCGCCGTGCTCCAAGAGCCGCGACTCACCCAACGGCGCCACCGTGGGATAGGAAACCGGCACGAGCCTATTGGTCGAGGAGCCGTTGTTGTTGGTGTGGTCGTTCGCGGCCACGACGG
>DATECS010000462.1:0-2743 GCA_035286785.1 Thermoguttaceae bacterium
TGATCGTTTTTGAGCTGATTTGTCCCAAGTACCACCGCTTTGAGGGGTGGTTTGCATCGCCGGAGGACTTCGACGGCCAGAAGCGCCGCGGATTGCTGTCGTGTCCATCGTGCGGCCGTTCCGAAATCGAAAAGCTGCCGACGGCCAAGATCAGGACGACGGGTTCCGAGGTACTCCCGGCGGTGATCGAGGAACAGGTCTCCACGCCAGCCAAGGCGAAGCCGCCCGCCAATCTTCACGAACTCATCGATTACGTCCTCATGAACACGGAGAACGTGGGCGCGAAGTTCGCTATCGAGGCGCGCCGGATCCACCAGAACGAAGTGCCCTACCGGAATATTCGGGGGACGGCGTCTCGCCAGGAGACCGAGGAACTGCTCGATGAGGGCATTCCGGTGATGGCACTGCCGATACCCTCCCGGAACGACTGGCATTAAGCGTTCCGGGCCGCGGCCCGAGTCAGCGCTGGAGATCCTTGAACTTGTCCTTGACGTCCTTGAACGCCTCGGCGTCGGGCAGCGGGTCCTTGGTATCGGTGATGGTCGGCCAAGTCTTGGCCAGCTCGGCGTTGAGCGCCACGAACTGCTTCTGGTCGTCCGGAACCTCATCATCGGCGTAAATCGCGTTGACCGGGCACTCGGGAACGCACACTGCGCAGTCGATGCATTCATCGGGGTCGATGACCAGCATGTTCGACCCCTCCTTGAAGCAATCGACGGGACAGACGTCGACGCAGTCGGTGTACTTGCACTTGATGCAGCTTTCGGTGACGACGTAGGTCATGCTTACCTCACAGATTCAGTTGTGGCCCAAGGGGAAAACTCGTTTGATATTCCAGCAAATTCCCCCGAGCGTCAAGCCGTCCGGACACAGGTCAGTCGACCTTGCTCTCATCGCGGTACATCACCTGGCTGCGCTTTTCCCTGATCCAGGCGTCGATCTGCTCGAGCGTCATGTAATTGGCCATGTCGAACCGGTCCCAGTTCATTATCTGGTTCAGATCCTTCTTCCAGCGCTTGTATGGCGGCTTGGCAGCCGGGCCGAAACAGAAAATATCGATGACGGCCAGCTCGTCGGGAACCTTGAGCAATGGCTTGAGCGCGTTCTGGGCATGTTCCTGGCCGATCGCCGTAACCCACCAGACGTTGTAACCGAGGGCCGTCGCCGCGAGATGAGCGGACATGGTGGATGCCGCCACCGATTGCAGCAGGATGCGTTCGGCGTTTTCGTGATATTTGCGGTCGAGGTCCGAGCCGTCCATGAGCACCGGGAACGCCCGCGTCCATCGGAAGTCCGAGGCGACGACGATGAGGCCGGGCGCTGTCTCGAGGCCGCGGTAATTGGGCGTCGGGAACTTCATCTTGAGTTTGGCGCGCAGGCGCTGTTCCTCGACGAAGTAGTCGGCGATCGCTTTCTTGAGTTCCGGCTTGGTGACGACGATGTAGTGCCAGGGCTGCGCATTGGCCCCGGACGGGCCGTGCCGCGCGGCTTCGAGGATGAGTTCGTAATGTTCCCTCGGCACCACGTAATTCGGATCGAACTGGCGCGTGGTCATGCGGTTGCGCACCACGTCCATGAGTGCGTCATAACGGGCGCGCTGATCGAACTGGGAATTGCCGGACATCGTTGTCTCCTGCTTGTGGCGAAAGCACAATGATTGCAGGCAAAGTGGAGCGGCGCAACCGCGTGGTGGTATATTCGCTTCCTGGGTGCACGCGGAGCATGCGTCCGGCGTTCGATACGACTTTTGGCGGAACAGCATGAAAAAATTCAGAAACATTCTCTTCGCGACAGGCCTGGTCCTGGCGGCAGCACCCACGACGCCGGCACTCGCTCAGGGCGCGATCAAGCTCGGCGAACTGAACAGCTACAAGGTCTTCCCCGCGTTCCTCGATCCATACAAGAAGGGCATGGAACTTGCCTTGGAGCAGGCAAACGCTGCGGGCGGCGTGTTCGGCCGCAGGATCGAAATCGTTTCCCGCGATGACAACGGCAACCCGGGGGACGCGGTGCGCGTGGCCGAGGAGTTGCTGTCGCGGGAGAACGTGCAGTTTCTGATGGGCACCTTTGCATCCCATGTCGGACTGGCGGTGGCTGATTTCGCCAGGCAGAAGAAGGTTCTGTTCATCGCCGCCGAGCCGCTCACCGACAAGATCACCTGGCAGAACGGCAACCGCTATACCTTCCGGCTGCGCGCGTCGACATACATGCAGACGGCGATGCTGATTCCCGAGGCGGTCAGGGTGAAGAAGAAGCGCTGGGCGATCGTGTACCCGAACTACGAATACGGCCAGTCCGCGACGGCGGCGTTCAAGGCGCTCCTGAAGAGGGCGCAGCCCGACGTCGAGTTCGTCACGGAGCAGGCGGCGCCGCTCGGCAAGATCGATGCCGGCGCGGTGGCACAGGCGCTTGCCGAGGCAAAGCCGGACGCGATCTTCTCCTCGCTGTTCGGGCCGGATCTGGCGCGCTTCGTGCGCGAGGGCAATACGCGCGGATTGTTCAAGGGGAAGGAGGTGTTCAACCTGCTCGGCGGAGAGCCCGAATATCTGGATCCGCTCAAGGATGAAACACCCAGAGGCTGGTACGTCACGGGCTATCCCTGGTATGCCATCGGCACGCCCGAGCACAAGCGGTTCCTGGAGGCATACCAGAAGAGGTACGGTGACTATCCGCGCCTGGGCTCGGTGGTCGGCTATACGACGGTGATGAGCGCAGTGGCGGCCATGAAACGGGCGGGCAGCCT
>DATECS010000463.1:0-4890 GCA_035286785.1 Thermoguttaceae bacterium
CGGCCCGAGCCGATGGACGAAGCGATCGCCTCGAAGCCGCTTTTGGGCGCGTTCGTGAGCCTGAAACGGGCCGGGCAGTTGCGAAGCTGCTGCGGGTTTTTGGGCCCGTCGGTGCGGCTGGGCGAGGCGGTCCATCACGCGGCCCAGCGAGCGGCGTTGGACGATCCGCGTTTCCCGCCCATCTCGCCGACCGAGTTGGAACATCTCGACATGGAGGTGTGGCTGCTGTGGGGACTCAAACCAGTCGAGGCCAAAGGCGAGGCGCGGGTGGACGCGGTTGAGATCGGTCGCCACGGGCTGCAAGTGCAGCGCGGTCCGGCTCGCGGCTTACTGTTGCCGGCGGTCGCCGTGGAACATGGCCTGGATGCGCTGGGGTTTTTGCGCCAGGTGTGTCTGAAGGCCCAGCTTCCGTCGGACGCATGGAAGGACGACGCCACGCAACTCATGACGTTCGAGGGCTACGCGATCCGCGGGCCGTTGGGCGTCGTGCTCGAACCGCCGGCCGCCGAGGCGGCGTCGGGTGGGCCGTCGGTCGAAGAACTTGCCGCGCTGACCGATTTCTGCCGCCGCAATCTCATGGCGATGGTCCAAGGGGCGACGCCGAGTTACTATCTGCCCGGCGGGTTCGACGACAGCGTCAACGGGCTATTGTTGGACGTGCGGCTGGCGGGCGTCGAGGGGACGGTGAGCGTGCATCGGCTGTCGGTCAAACCGGCCATGCCGCTGCAATCGACGCTGTTTTCGTTGGTCCAGGCGCTGGCCGGCGGGCTGCACTCGCGCGGCGTGAGCGCGGAAACCGTGGCCGCGGCGAAGATCAATCTGACGGTGCTTTGGGATCCGGCGCTACACGGCGCGGCCAATGCGCCCGACTTGAGCGGGTTCGATCCGAGCCGCCGGGCCGTGGTCGTGTTGGGCCGCGGCGGCTGGGCCTGCGTGGGCGATCCGAGCCAGTCGGCCGAAGCGATGCTGGCCGAGGCCTCGCAACTCGCGCAGGTGCGCGACGCGGACCACGCCACGGCGCTGAGCATGGCGTTCGCCAGTTCCAACGAGCGGCGGGTGGTGGCCACGAATGTTCCTTCGCCTGACGCGCCGCGGCCGGCGGCGGTGGCCGGCATGTTCTATCCCGGCACGGCCCGCGAAATGGACGCAATGTTGGACGGCCTGTTGCCCCGCGAGCCGAAGACCGAGCGATGGGCCGGGGCGATGGCGCCGCACGCCGGTTGGATCTACTCCGGCCGGCTGGCCGCCGACGTGTTGAGCCGCGTGGCGTTTCCGTCGCGGGCCATCGTGTTCGCGCCGAAGCACAACGCGGTGGGGGCCGATTGGGCCGTCGCGCCGCATCGACGCTGGGTGCTGCCGGGGACGATTGTGGAATCGGATCCCGAGTTGGCCGAGCAATTGGCCGGCGCGATCGACGGGTTGGAGTTGGACGGCGCGGCGCATCGGCCCGAGCACGCCGTCGAGGTGCAACTGCCGATGATCGCGCGACTGGCGCCGGCCACGCGCGTGGTCGGCGTGGCGATGCACGGCGGCGAGTGGGCTCAGTTGGAACGGTTTGCCGAGCAGTTGGCCGGCCTGCTCTCGGGAATGGCCGAGCGTCCGCTGTTGATCGTTTCGACGGACATGAACCACTTCGCCGACGAGGAAGAGACCCGGCGGCTGGACCGCATGGCATTGGACGCGATCGAGGCCCGCGATCCGCGGCGATTGCTGGAGGTGGTGCGCGAGCATCGCATCACGATGTGCGGCGTCGTGCCGGCCGTGGTGGTGATGGAGACGCTCCGGCGGCTCGGCTCGCTCGAAGAATGCCAGGTCGTCGGCTACACGACCAGCGCCGAACGCTCGGGCGACACGACCCGCGTGGTGGGCTACGCGGGCGCGTTGTTTCGCTGATCGCGTAGGTCAGGCTGTGCCTGACAGCATGAATCGTGGCGGCCTTCGATTGTCAGGCACAGCCTGACCTACCAATCAGAGCCGCAACCGTAAGGGAGCGGTGGCAACGCGTAAAGGTCCATTACCGCTCCCTCACGGTCGCGGCTCGGTTTGCTGAAGAGCGGCTCGGTTTTTTAAGAGAGGGTCTCGCTTTGTCCTACCCCGGGGCCAATTCGCGGAGGCGCGCCAAGAGTCGCTGCCACAAGCTCTGATTCGTCGAAGGCGACGACGCGGGCGGGTCGGGCTTGGTGAGATCCACTCCGTCGCGCAGGGCCAAGTTGATCATGGCCTGCTTGAAGTACTGGAACTGGTTCTTGGGCCGCGAACGGGCTTTGGCGAAGGCGCCCGTGACGTAGGTGCGTGAAATGCGGCCCTCGTTCATCAGTCGGACGACCCGTTCGATAAAGCCGTTGTCTTCCAGGTCGGTGACATTCAGGGCCATTTTGATGGTGGCGACGTCGAGTCTTTCGGCGGCCTGGGCCCAATCCGAGCGTGCGGCGGCGGAAAGCGCCGACGCGAAGATGACAAACAGAATGATTCGGCGAGCCATAACCGGGTGCTCCATCGAGGGGATCCCCACGATTTTCCAACGACAAACGCCGGCTTATAGCGAAACAGGCTAAACGGGGCAAGAGCGGTTTTTAGGAACCGCAGGCGTCGGGACCAGGCGTAGGTCAGGCTGTGCCTGACGGGATCCGACATTTATGGCCCAGGGTTGTCAGGCACAGCCTGACCTACGAAATGGGCCACTGTGGTTTTTACTCAGCAGCCGAGCATTTTGGCCGTGACCAGCCATCGCAATTCGCCGGCGCCGGGGGCGATCGCGTCGTCGAAACGGACGGCGGCCGTCGCGCCTTTGGCCAGACACACGTTGCCGCCCGGGCCGATCAGCGCGGCCGTCATGCGGTCGACGTCCGGCGCGTGGCCGACCCAGGCGATTTCGTCGTGGGTCTTCGCTTGCTCGACCGTCCACGCGACCAGCGCCGGCAGGTCGCTGCCGGGCCGCAAGGCGTCGAGTTCAACCAACGGCTGCTCCGGCGTCATCGCGGCGGCCAGCAACTCGGCCGTCTGGCGGCAACGGACCAAGGGACTCGTCGCGATCAGCGTCGGCGCGACTCCCCGGGCGGCCAGCAGCCGAGCCGCTTTGCGAAAACGCTTGCGGCCCTCTTTGTCCAGGGGGCGTTGGAAGTCGTCGGGCCAGGCCGGATCGCCGAAATGGCCCGCCCACGCATGACGTGCGATGTAGAGAATCATGGTTGTTGCTCCGGGAAACAATAAAGTTAGCCGTCGAGCCTGCTCGACGCTTGGTTAAGTTTTTTCGCTGTGCAGGCACGGCGGCTAATTTCGTATTTCACACTTCACACTTCTTACTTCACACTATTTTACTTCTTCCGCCACACGAGGTCATCATCGATGCCCAACGAGGCTTGGCAGGCCGCGATTTCCTTTTTGAAACGTCGCGCGTCGACGGGGTAGCCGGCCGTGGGACGCAGGCCCTCGACCCGCGCCGTCCAAAAAGCGTTGAGCGCCTTCATGGCCAACTCACGCAAATACTTCGACGCCATCGACGCCAGCGCGGCCGGCAGGTAGGCCTCGCCGCCGACGGCGAAGACGATCTCGACGCGACGATCCGGCGGGCCCAGCCGGTACGTGCTCCGCGCGGCCGACTCGCCGTGGATTTCGACGAACGCGTCGGGAAAGTGCTCGGCCAACAGATCGGCGTAGCGGTTTCGCCCGCCGTGCTTGTCGCACAGCACGTAGATCGGTTCGCGATCGAGTCCGTCGATAAGTCGTGCCAACAAGTCGAGCGTTACGTGCGACAGGGCCAGGCCCTTCGAGTCGTAGCGGCGGCACAGATCGTTGAACTCGGCCTCGAACACAGCACGGCTTCGCAGCTCGACGAGTCGCGTGCCCGCGCGGTCGAAAGAGCCGGCCAGCGATTCGCTCAGCCGGGTGATTTCGTTCGCCTCGGCCGCCAGCGGCAACGGACAGTGATAATCGGCGTACCACGGCAACGTCCGTCGCGGCTCACGCGAACAGCCGTCCAACGCCGACCAGGCATCGCGCCAGTGTTCAACACGGCGGCCCAACGTGCCCAGCGCGCCGAGCAGTCCCCGTTCGAGGTGCCACAGGCTCTTGCCCGAGGTGTAGAGCAGCTTCGAGTCGGCCACGGCAACCGCGTCGGCCGAAGCCAAGCGGGGCGCGGACACGATCACGGGCGCGAGCCGCTCGTAGAATTGCGACGCCTCGATCGGTTCGGCGGCGTGCCACACCGTGGCCGAAACGACCAACGGGCCGAGATTCGGACCGTAACCCGCTTCGTCGGTTCCCAGGTAATAAGGCATGGTTCACCCAGCATGATTTCTAGGGGTGAGCCTAAGTCAGCTTGGGACCAGGGTCAAGAGACGGGCGACGACGCGACCGTCCGCGTTGGTGTATGACAGCCTGTCAGGTAGGGTGCGTCCTGACGCACCGAGAGGCTGTGGCAGGCAATGGAATGGTGCGTCCCGCGACGCACCTTACGCTTGGTGCGTCCAGACGCACCCTACTACATCATGGGGAATCGGGCCAAAGCGGTAAAGAAAAAGAACTTTGAGATTCTCGGTAGGAGGCCAGCTTTTAGATGAGAAAACCAGCTACACACGGTCCGATTTGAGGGGTAGTGTGTGTTTGATTTTGCAACACCCGTTCGATTTTGCTGTAGCAAAATAAAACAGGCGAGCCGGGGATTGATCGTCTGGAGATCCCCGGCTCGCCTTAAAAATTCGGAAGCGGGCGCTTCCGACCCGTCGAGATGCCTTGCTTCTCTTGCTCCGGAGTCGCTCTGTTCCTAAAAGAAGACACCGAAGGGGGAAAATCACGACGGCTCGTCAATGGTGTGGTTAAGCACCTCTTCCGCTGGTCGGCCCCAAAAACAGGAATTTTGCCTCTTCTCTGTTCCGGTTCGGCGACCCGCAG
>DATECS010000464.1:0-3095 GCA_035286785.1 Thermoguttaceae bacterium
CAGCGCGTCGTCGCATCCCGACCCTCCTTGCACCAGCCGGCAACCGCACATTCGTCATAAGTATCTTAGAACTATCGGCTTAAGTCCGCAATGCCAGGCCAACCCTGTTGGGCAGTCCGGCTCTTAGGCTATACAATAGTAGTGCCGGAAAAACTGAATGCAAACCACGCCAGACCAGAGCAGGGAAATGACCTTGTCCACCAAGCCCCGAAGTCTCGGAGACGTCCTCCAGGAATTCAGCCAGCATCGGCGTCTGATGCAGGAGGAGCTGCAGAAAGTGATCGTCGGCCAGGCGGAGGTGATCGAGCAGATCTTCGCCGCCATCTTCACCCGGGGACACTGCCTGTTGGTGGGCGTGCCCGGACTGGCCAAGACACTGATGGTCAGCACGCTGGCGAGGATCCTGGACATCGATTTCCGCCGCATCCAGTTTACGCCCGACCTGATGCCGTCGGACATCACCGGCACCAACGTGCTGGAGGAAGACGCCGAGGGGCGGCGGAACTTCCGCTTCATGGAAGGGCCGATCTTCTCCAACATCGTCCTGGCCGACGAGATCAACCGCACCCCGCCGAAGACCCAGGCGGCGCTGTTGCAGGCAATGCAGGAGCGCGAGGTGACCGTGGGCCAGAAGACCTACGCCCTCCCCGAGCCGTTTTTCACCATCGCCACGCAAAACCCCATCGAGCAGGAAGGAACGTATCCCCTGCCCGAGGCCCAGCTCGACCGCTTCATGTTCAACATCAAGGTCGATTACCCCAGCGCCGAGGAAGAGGAGCGGATCCTGGCCACCACCACGCGGAGCGAAAAGGTGGAAATCCGCAAGGTGCTCTCCGGCAAGGCGATCTTGAACCTTCAGAAGCTGGTCGGCTCCGTGGCCGTGAGCCAGTACATCGTCGAATACGTCTCGCGTCTGGTCCGCGCCACCCGGCCCAAGGACGCGTCGGCGCCCAAATTCGTGCAAGAGCTGGTTGACTGGGGCGCCGGCCCCCGCGCCGGACAGTTTTTGATCCACGGCGGCAAGGCCCTGGCCGCCATGGACGGCCGCTTCTCCGTCGCGTTGGAGGACGTTCGCAAAGTGGCCATCCCCGTTCTGCGCCACCGCATAAGCTGCAACTTCCAAGCCCAAGCCGAAGGCATGAGCACCGAAGACGTGATCGAGCGATTGATTCGCGAGATTCCCTCGCCGGCGATTCCGAAATTTGAGCAAGGAGCTTGAGAGTAGAGGATAGGGGTAGGGAAGGCCGATTGAGTTCGGCCTCCCCTCCCTCCGAACCGGACTGGCGGATTTCCCGCATCCGGCTCTCCGGTTAATAGTTTTACCTCTGAGAGGATTGACGGACCAAGACATGGGCCGTTGTCAAGTTGAACAACCCCTGCTCGGTAAAGTAGGCATTCGGCCAGCGATGATGGTCCGCTCCTCGTCCTCGTCCGCTGCGTCCTTGTCGTTTGCGGAGGATACTTCGCAAGCGCATACGGATCCAGCCGTCGAGTTCGGGGAAGACGGTGCGGTGGCTGTGTTTGAAGTATTCAAACCAGCCGCGCAACGTGCGGTTGACATCGGTGACGATCATGCTCAAGCTGCGGCCCGCTGTCCGTCGCGTTTTCGCCCGGATCGCGTCCCGGAACTTCGCCAGGCTCTTGCGGCGTGGGAAGCGGCGATGCTTCACAAACCGGTAGCCCAGAAAGTCGAAGCCCTCGGTCTCGGCGTCCACGATTTGGGTCTTCGTGGGATGCAGCGTCAGGCCCGCTTGGGCCGTCCATGCTTGCACCAACGCCAAGGCCCGCTCGGCTTCTTCCGGGGTGCGGCACTGAATCACCAGGTCGTCCGCATACCGCGTCATCTCGCATCCCGAACGGGCCATCTGATGGTCCAATTCGTTCAAGTAGAGATTGCTCAGCAACGGGCTCAGCACCGCGCCTTGCGGCGCGCCGCTTTCCGGCGTCCAGTGTCGCAGACCCTCGAGAATCTCGGCCTTCAGAAACGCTTCGATCAGCGCCAGCACGCGGCCGTCGCCGACGTACTTGCGCACCTCGTCGAGCAGCTTGTCGTGCGGGATCGTATCGAAGTAGGATTTCAGATCGACATCGACAGTGTAGCGGTAGCCTTGTTTGAGCAGCTTGTCCACCCGTCGCAGCGCGTCTTTGCAACCCCGTCCGGGGCGAAAGCCGTAGCTGTGCTGGGCGAACTGCCGCTCGAAGATCGGCTCCAATACGTGGCGCAGCGCGCCTTGCACGACGCGATCTCGCACCGTCGGAATGCCCAACGGCCGCGTCTCCTTCGTGCCCGGCTTGGGGATGTTCACTCGCCGCACGTTTTGCGGACGATAGACACCGTCCTTCAAGTGCGCGGCGAGCTTCTCCAAGTTGCGGGCCAACTGTTTCGTGAAGTCCTCGACCGTGACATGATCGACGCCCGGAGCGCCCCCGTTGGCCGCCACTTTCGCGTACGACGCAAACAGGTTCGCCGGGGCGTACACCTTGTCGATCAAGCTGAACCAGATTCCTCCTTTCACTCCTTGTTCCAGAGCCGTCAACATGCGGTCTGTCCAAACCAACGGTTCGGCCCACGCCCATCGGGCGCGCACTTCTCCGGCTTGCTTAGCCGTGGTTGGCACTGTCGCCGGGTTGTCGTCCGTCGTTTGGTTCATTCCACATCCATCTCCCTGCGTCCCTTTGCTCGACGGGCGTTACCCCGCTTCCTCGCTCGTATGGACGCTCTGACTCCTGAACGGCCGGTTCTTCGTGCCCTTATCAGGGACAATGAACGCCGGACTTGTCTCCGTTCAGGTCTCCTTGCTTCATGTATCAAACCTTCCGACCGTTCCGCCTCCAACCACCTGTTGCCGCCTCCGGGTCTTGGTCTGGTTTCTTCCCGGAGCTTACCGCGCGGTCTGCCGACCGCATCCCTTTCGAGGACCACGGCGTCACTTGGGCTTCGCCATTCCCTAGCGGGCTCGCCACGACAACCGGCCGAATCGAGTTCGTCATCCTGCGGACCAGCCGTTCACCTCCAGTTGCTCTCCACCCCCTCTCACGAGGACGCAGTTACCTTCGGTTACAAAGTTCAAACCCAACTTCGGCAGGGACTTCCA
>DATECS010000465.1:0-5863 GCA_035286785.1 Thermoguttaceae bacterium
ACCAAAACAACGCCGGGATTTTGGTGGGCGGTGCCCACCCTACGTGACGCCTTTGCCGGGTTGCGACCCGGCCTACGGGTGGTTTAAGAAACGAAAATAAGGATAAGAACGTGAAAAACGACGTTCTCCGGCGGTATGAGGCCCTGGCGGCGAAGGCCCAAGGGGCCCGGCAGGCGGCCCGGCCCACCGATAAAATCGTTATCCAAGTCGGCTCGGCCACCTGCGAGCACGCGGCCGGGTCGAAGCAGGTGCTCGACGAGTTCCGCAAGCATCTGGCCGCCTCGGGCCGCGACGACATTGTGTTGCACCAGACGGGCTGCACGGGCCGGTGCAGCCGCGAGCCGATCGTCGGCGTGTTCGTGCCCGGGCGGCTGCCGGTGAAATATCAACAGGTGAACCGGGCGCTGGTTCACAAGATTTTCACGTCCCATGTGCTGGGCGGCGAGCCATTGTTGGACAAGGTGCTCGACGGGCCGATCGAGTCGGTTCCCGCGCACGAGGTGCTCTATTGCGTGAGCCAACGGTGCGGCTGGGACGATCGTCAGGCGTGCGGCCACATGCTCGAAGAGAAGCTGCGCGCTCGCGGCGTCACGGCCAGTCAGGTGCAGGTGGCGCAAACAAGCTGCTTCGGCGCGTGCGGCATGAAGGACGTGGGCCACGTGTCGCATCTGCTCGTGCGGCCGGACAAGACGCTCTACCGCGTCGAGAAGCAGGAAGACCTCGACGAGATCATCGAGAAGCACCTATTGGGAGGCCGACCGGTCGAGCGGCTCGTCGTGCCGGGCAAAACGGTCGGCCGCAAGTTTTTTGAGATTTACGGCGACGTGGCGTTTTTCAATCGGCAGACCCGGGTCGCGCTGCGCCACAACGGGGTGATCGATCCGACGAGCATGGAGGAGTATTTCCACTATCGCGGATTCCAAGCCCTGGCCACCGCGCTCGAACGGGGCGATCCGCAATGGGTCATCGACGAGGTGACCAAGGCCAAGCTCCGCGGACGTGGCGGCGGCGGGTATCCGACCGGCAAAAAATGGGCCATGGGCCGCGCGGCCAAGGACGCGGCGAAGTACCTCATCTGCAACGCCGACGAGGGCGATCCGGGCGCGTTCATGGACCGCTCCATGCTCGAATCCGACCCGCTGAACGTGGTCGAGGGCATGATCCTCGGCGCGTTTGCCATCGGCGCGCGGCAGGGATACGTCTACGTTCGGGCCGAGTATCCGCTGGCCATCGAACGGGTCAAAGGGGCTATTGCGTTGTGTCACGAATGGGGCTTGTTGGGCAAGAACATCTTGGGATCGGGGTTTGATTTCGACCTGGAAATCCGGCTCGGCGCGGGCGCGTTCGTCTGCGGCGAGGAGACGGCCTTGATCCATTCGATCGAGGGCGAGCGCGGCCAGCCGCGGATTCGGCCGCCCTATCCGACCGAGCAGGGTCTCTGGGGCCGGCCGACCGTGATCAACAACGTCGAGACGTTCGCCAATGTGACGGCCATCATCAACTACGGCGCCGAGTGGTTCGCTCGGCTGGGCACCGAGGCCAGCGGCGGCACGAAGGTCTTCGCCCTGGCCGGGAAGATTCGCCACACGGGCCTGGCTGAGGTGCCGATGGGCACGACGCTCCGCGAGTTGGTCATGGGCATCGGCGGCGGCGTGGCCGACTCGCGCGAGTTGAAGGCCATTCAGACGGGCGGCCCGGCCGGCGGCTGCATTCCGGCCAAGTGGCTCGACACGCGAATCGACTACGACACGCTGACCCAGGCCGGCTCGATGATGGGAAGCGGCGGCATGATCGTCCTGGACCAGGACGACTGCATGGTCGACATCGCCAAGTTCTTCATGACGTTCTCGCAGGACGAATCATGCGGCAAATGCACGCCCTGCCGCGAGGGAACCAAGCGGATGCTGGAAATCCTCCAGCGAATGACCGGCGGAAAGGGCGTGGCCGAGGATCTCGAAAAACTCGACCGGCTCGGCCGGCTTATGCAGAGGACGTCGCTTTGCGGGCTGGGCCGAGCGGCGCCCAATCCGGTGCTGAGCACGTTGGTCCACTACCGCGACGAATACACGACCCACGTCGTCGACCGCCAGTGCCCGGCCAAGAAGTGCGTCGCGCTTGTTTATTTTGAGATCGATTCAGAAAAGTGCATCGGCTGCACGGCCTGCGCGCGGAACTGCCCGGTGGAGTGCATCGCCGGCGAGCGGAAGAAGCCGCACGTGATCGATCAGCTCCGCTGCATCAAGTGCGGCCGGTGTTTCCAGGTGTGCAAGTTCGACGCGGTGAGGAGGAAGTAGAAAGTTAGCCGCCGCGCCCGCGCGGCGTTTGAGAGAATCTCACCATTCAACGGCGTCGAGCCTGCTCGACGGCTAACGATAACACGTCCGAGTGAAATAAAAGCGTCACAGCGATCATGAAAAAAAAGCAAATCAATCTGACCATCGACGAAACGCCCCTCACCGTGTCGGAGGGCACAACGATCATGGAGGCGGCCGGGTCGCTGGGGATTCACATTCCGCGGCTGTGCTATCATCCTGACTTGAGCCTGGCCGGGTCGTGCCGGGTGTGCATTGTGGACGTGGCCGAGATGGGCCACTACATGACGGCGTGCAGCGTCCAGGTTTGGGAAGGCATGGTTGTGCAAACCAATTCGCCGGCCATTCGCCAGGCGCGGCGCGACATCGTCGAGCTGATCCTCGACAACCATCCGAAGGACTGCCAGACCTGCGAGCGCGACGGCAACTGCGAGTTGCAGAATCTGGCCTATTCGATGGGCGTGCGCAATCGGTATTTTGAAGGTGAACGGAAGGAATTCCCGATTGAAAGCTCCAGCGTCTCGGTGGTCCGCGATCCGAATAAGTGCATCCTCTGCGGCCGGTGCGTGCGGGTGTGCGACGAGATCCAAGGCGTGTGCAACCTGAGCCAACACGGGCGCGGGTTCACCACGGTGGTCGGCCCGGCCCATCTGGCCGACATGGACGACTCGGTCTGCATCCAGTGCGGCCAGTGCATCAACGTCTGCCCCACGGCGGCGTTCCTGGAAAAGCCGCGGACGAACGACGTGTGGCGGGCGCTGGCCGATCCCGAGATGCACGTGGTGGTGCAAACCGCGCCATCAATCCGGGCGGCGATCGGCGAGGGGTTCGGCATGGCGCCCGGCACGGCGGCCACCGGCCAGATGATCACCGCGCTCCGACGGTTGGGTTTTGACGCTGTGTTTGACACGAATTTCGGCGCCGACCTGACGATTGTCGAGGAGGCCCACGAGTTTTTAACGCGGCTCAAGGAAGGCCCGTTGCCGATGATTACGTCGTGCTCGCCGGGCTGGATCAGCTTCATGGAACGATTCTATCCCGAGCTGATCCCTCATGCCTCGACGTGCCGCTCGCCGATGACCATGCTCTCGGTGCTGGCGAAGACCTATTACGCCGAGCGACGGGGCATCTCGCCGGAGAAGATCTATATGGTGGCCGTCATGCCGTGCGTGGCCAAAAAGTTCGAGGCGGCTCGGCCCGAGCATCGCGACGCCCAGGGCCGTCCGTACACCGACGCCGTGTTGACTACGCGCGAGTTGATTTGGATGGTCAAGTGCTATGGGCTGGGCCTGGCCGGATTGCCCGCGGGTGAGTTCGACTCGCCGCTGGGCCTGTCGAGCGGGTCGGGCGATATTTTCGGCTCGACCGGCGGCGTGATGGAGGCCACGCTCCGAGCGGCCAGCGAACTGGTGACGGGCGAACCGGCCACGCGGCTCGACTACACCGAGGTGCGCAACGTCGAGGGACTCCGCGAAGCCTACGTGGCGATCGGCCCGCACAACATCCACGTCGGCGTGGCCAATGGATTGGAGAACGCCAAGACCTTGTTGGACAAGGTGGCCCGCCGCGAAGAAGAGTTCCACGTGATCGAAGTGATGGCGTGTCCCGGCGGGTGCATCGGCGGCGGCGGGCAACCCTATCCGCCCGAGGGCATGAGAATTCTCGATCCCGAATTGTTGCGACTTCGGGCGTCGGTGCTTTACGAAATCGACCGCAACAAGAAGCTCCGCAAATCGTACGAAAACCCGGCCATCAGCGAGTTGTACGACACGTATCTCGGCGGGCCGGGTACGGCGAAGGCCCACGAACTGCTCCACACCCATTACCACGCACGACTGCCACGAGGCATCCGATGAGCGCGTCGACCGACAATTGGACCGAAGTTGAAACCACCAGCCGCGAAGTACTCGGCCCGGACATCGTCGCGCTGGTCGAGCAGTGCCAGAAAGACCCTTATCCGGCCGGGCGGCTGATCCACGTGCTGCACGAGGTGCAGGCCAAGTTCGGCTATCTCGCGCCGGCCCATTTGGACGCGGTGGCCCAACTGCTTCAGGTGCCCGCGGCCAAGGTGGCGGGTGTGGCCAGCTTTTATCATTATTTCCGACTCTCGCCGCCCGGCCGGTGGACGATCAGTTTGTGCCTGGGCACGGCCTGCTACGTGAAGGGGGCCGACCAGATCGCGCAGAAGCTGTGCGACCAGTTGGGCATCACGTTCGGCGAGACGAGTCCCGACGGCATGTTCACGCTCGAAGCGGCGCGGTGCCTGGGGGCGTGCGGACTCGCGCCGGTGATGATGGTCGGCGACGACATGCACGCCCAGGTGACGCCCGATCGGGTGCCGATCATCCTCGACGAGTATCTACGCAGGGTTCGGGAGGAGAAGGGGGCTTAACGCAAAGACGCGAAGACGCAAGGACGCAGAGGAGCGTGAAAGTATCTTATGACGGATCCTCGGTTTGAGCGAAACGATTTGCCTTGGTTTGCGCGTCGCGTGGTCTGGCTGCTTGGGTTCACGCTCGTGGTCCGCGTGGGCGTGTTGTTGCTCATGCCCGGGGCGTTGGGCGGCGATCCGGACGGGTATCGGCGGCTGGCAGAGAACGTGGTTGAATATGGCACGTTGGGCGAAGGGTTGCGGCCTACCGCCTATCGGCCGCCGTTGTATCCGTTGTTGCTCGCGCCGTGCGCGGCATTGGGCAGCGAGGCGGCGACGGCGGCGATCGGCGGGTTGCACGTGCTGTTGGGCGTCGGTACGGTCTGGCTTGTCTGGCGAATTGCCCGGCGGTGCGGGTGGGGACGCTGGGCTTGGCTGGCCGGGGCGCTCGTGGCGTGCGATCCGATTTTGCTCGGCCAATCGGCGCTCGTGATGACCGAGACGGCCGCTACGTTCTTCGTGACGCTTGCGCTGTGGGCATTGGTCCGAGCCGCGCAGTGGCCGTCCTATTGCCGTCTGGCGGCGGCCGGCGCGGCGCTGGGTCTGTGTGGATTGTGCCGCCCGGAGTTGCTGCTTTGGGGCGGTGCTTGTGCGGGCAGCGTACTTTTTCTACGAGATGCCAAATCAAAACCGAGCCGCGACCGTGAGGGAGCGGTGGAAGCGTCGGACGGGTGCAACCGCTCCCTCACGGTCGCGGCTCGGTTTTCTTCTAACGCGGCTCGGTTTTTCGTATTGCTTCTCGCTGTGCTTGCGCCTTGGGTCGCGCGCAATCAGATTCAATTCGGCCGGCCGATCATCGCGACCACGCACGGCGGGTACACGCTCTTGCTGGCCAACAATCCGTCGTTCTACGACTATCTGCGCCACGGCGGGCGCGGCGCGATCTGGGACGCGCGAGAACTCGGCCCGGTCTGGGGCGGCAAGGCGTCGCACGACAGCCCGGCCGCCGAGCTGGCCGCCGATCGCCGCGCGTATGCCGAAGCGTGGAATAACATTCAGAAGCAGCCCGGCATGTTCGCCTATGCGTGCGCGGCTCGGAAGGGACGTTTCTGGGCGCTCGCGCCGCATCAAGGGACGCCGACGGTGCGTTGGGCGATCGGCGTCTGGTATCTCGTCGAGT